>JACQHZ010000167.1 GCA_016198745.1 Verrucomicrobiota bacterium | reverse complement strand
GCGGGGGCTCTCCTCCTTCTTCCCGAACGTCACGATAACCGAGGGAAAACACCCTCTTTCCCTCGTTATCCGTGCAAAAAAACGCCCGCTTCTCCATCAATTTCCAAGTCGAGTCTCATCACGGACCGATTCCTTTAACAAGGCCCGCTTGACCAGCGTTTCCACCGCTGACTCTTCTCCACCCGCCTCCAGCAGTCCCGGTTTATTCAAGGCCTTGCTCACAACCAGATACCCCGTCGGAATACCGTTCCGCAAGGCAATCAGGGTCTTCATTTTGGGCAGGTTCAAAAGAACGGCGTACTCGTCCGGGGATCTGAGTATCCCAAAATGTTCCTGTTCATGAATGGCGTGAATTTCCCGAAGGTATTGCCGGGTCTTCGGATCATATTCCACGATGGCCTCGCCGTGGTCAGCCAAAAGATCCGCATCCCGGCCCAGGCACGGATAAATCCATCCCTGGCTCTGCACCCCCTGATACTCCCGCTTTTCGTAAAACGGAAACGTCTCCACTTTTGTCCAGAGCACGGACAGATCAATTCCCGCCGCTTCCATCTTCCTGATGCAGGCATCCAGACATTGCAGGGCGCATCCTTTTTTCCGATGCCCGGGATTTGTGACGGTGGGCGAGATGATTCCGATTGTAAATTCACACCCATCCATTCGAACCGTCTTGGGGATGAAGGGAACCACCGAGGCCAACGCACCGCCCGCCTTGAGAATAAAAATGTTCTCCAGGTTTTCGTCGCGATAGACCAGGGGATAATCGGTGAGCAGACTCTGATCTGTTCCCCGGCGCATCTCCCCATCCACCAGGCCGATTACCTCGGAGATTTCCTCCTTTCGGCAAGCGCGGGGTCCGTCAATATTGGGCGTTGCCGGGCAATTATCTTTTATCATTGTCAATGGTAGTCCCCGTATTTTCTTCCCGCGTCGATGTAGGCGATGTAATTCGCCAGCGTCCGGTCGTCCATGGACGAGGAATAATACGACGATGTGATCCCCAGGATAAATCCGCCTCCGGGTTTGCCCTGCTCGATTGCCTCACGGCACAACGCATCGATCTTTTCCGGAGTTGACCGATACATTTCGCCGACCTGAATATTTCCAACCAAGGCAATATTTCCTTCCGTCATCTCCCTGGCCTCGGCCAGGGTGATGTCGCCCATCGGCGGCGCCTCCACCGGCTGAAGGGCGTCGTAACCGGTCGCGACAATTTGCCGAAGCACCCTTTTAACCGAGCCGTGGCAATGCAGAATGGCCAAACCGCCGGCGGCGTGAATCTTATCTATCAAGGGTTTCTCGTAAAATGAAACATACGCATCAAAAAACGCCGGCGGACCCAGCGGGGGGACGACCTGTTCCGCGCCGCCAAACCAGAACACTTCGCCAACCCGATTCTCCAGAAGATAATCCAGATAATCGTCCATGTGACTTCGGATCTTCCGGAGCAGGGCGTGGAGCCGGTCTTTCTCTTCCACCGTCCACAGCACGAATTCCGTCGGCGAAAAGAACAACGCGGCCACATCGACCGGACCTGTGAGAAACACACTGACCACCCCGGTTTCACCAACGATCTTGCGCAGGTCAAAATACCCCCCCAGATCGGGACGGTAGGGGGAAAACTGAATGGACATCAACTTTTCAAAATCGTCCTCCGACTCGATGAAATGTTTCCGCAACTTATAATCGCTGGTCGTATCGGCATCGCTCTCCGAAACCTGAGTAATCGGCCCGCGCGGTGTTTCAATGATTCGTTTCGTGAGGGTGACCTCTCCCTCTTTCTCAATCCGTTTCTGGATTTCCACTCCGGAATACATTCCGGCGTAGCATTGACCCAGTGGCGCGTGCCATCCGTGCATCATGTCCGCGTTTTGGCGGGCATAGGACAAAAGCCGGCGAAAATTCTCTCCGTAACCTTCCATCGCCACCGAGCAGCCGGTCGAGCCGAACAACTGGATGGGGACGCGGTCCGGCTGTCCCCCGCGCAATGCCGTCAATGTTCGTTCTCGTGAAGTCATGATATTTCCTCATTAATCTTTCACTGCTCCGGCCGCCCGGTACATGGCCAGGATATTGCTCGTCGGCGTATCACCCTGAATGGCGTGAGAAGGGGCCAGGATGTACCCACCGCCTTTGCTCATGGCCGCAATCATTCTTTGCGTGTGTTCAAACACCTCCTTGCTGCTCGCGTGAGGCAAAAGCTCCTGTTCGTCAATTCCGCCATGAAATGCGATCTTGTCGCCAAATTCTGCCTTCAATGAAACCGGGTCCATCCCCCGGGCCCTGGGTTGAATAGGATCCAGCACATTCACCCCCATTTCAATCAGGTCCGGGATCACCGGCCGGATCGCTCCGCAGGAATGGTAAAAGGTCTGGGCGCCCCATTGGGCCTGCGTTCCGATCAGCCCACCCGAATGGGGTTTAATATGCCGGCGCCAAAGGTCCGGAGAAAGCAGCATGCCCGATTGCGTCCCCAGATCTCCGCCCGTCTCGAACATATCCAGCCGGCCGTCACACGCCTCGTACGCCTTCAGGGCGTAAGCAATCCAAAACCCTGCCACGTGTCGCATGATCGCCTCCGCAAATTCGGGACGGTCCACCAGATCCATGAGAAACTTTTCCAGCCCCCGCAGGTACCAAGCGCTTTCAAACGCCCCGCCTGTGGAACATTTGATCCAGGGCTTTTGTCTCCGGTCCCACTGGCGGATTTGATCGGGAAGGTGTGAAAAATCGAACCATTCGATCTTTGGCCAAGCGTAGTTTTCCACCTCGTCCACCGTCTTCACTTCGCCCAGCGGGTAATGCACGATCTCGTTATAGGTGCTGAATTGGTTCGTTACGGGTTTGCGGATCACACCCCAGACATCTCTTTGCGCATTGGATACCCCAAATCCTCCGGTCCGGTCCGGGGGGCCGATATACCGGGCTTCAATGTCCCGGACATCGCTCCCGAGACAGTCCAGCAATTGGTCATAATTCGCCAGGTTCATTTCCCCGATCAACCGGTCAGCCACTTCCGGGACGGCCACAAAATTGGTCGGGACACGATCGGTCTGATGATGGTCAATCGCCAACTTCACCCGCTCCCATGAGTTCAATTGAGTTGCGGTCATTCGATGATTTCTCCTTGATCTGCGACATAAATGGCGTAGAGCATCGGTGAAGTGCATTGCTCCTGGTAGGGCGTCATGTCCCCGTTGGTGACAAAAACGACACGCAGTTCCACCGGTTCTTTTACCTCTTTGCCGATTACGTTGCGGTCCTTCCAGCGGACCGGCCGGCACAGGCCCGGTTCCATGCAGGTCACACAATCGTCCGCGGAATAGCCGGCCAGTGCCTTCCCGCGCAAATCCACCAGTTCAAAACTCAACCCGCACCCCGGCCGGAAAGCGTCGAGTTCAAAATTCACGAACACCTGACGGTCTTTTCCATTGGGCGCGATTGGTTCCGTTTGCATTGTCGCCGGCTGGTCGTGCTTGCGGATCCGAACGAACCCGAATCCGTCGCGTCGCCAAAAGGCCATGCCGACATCCCCAGCCGCGTTATCGAAACACATGCCGTTATCCCAAGCCCCGTAGTACAGGTACGTATGCTCTCCGACGTTGACGAAGGCATTGGCCGGGACAACCGATCCGCCGTCCCAATGACCCTCCTGGCTCCGGGCTACAATCTTAAAACCCGGGATTGGCTCGCGAAAATGCAAACCGTCGTTGCTTAAAAATAACCCCAGATCCTCCCGCGTGTCCTCCATGCCGCTGCCCAAGCGGGCGAACTTGGCGCCCGGGCGGGCATTGACCTGATGAATCTGACCATAGACTCCGAGGATGACATTGTCGCGGTTCCAGAACCCTGCCGGGGTATGAACCTGGTCGCCGATGTCCGGCGGATTGTTAAAATAATTTGCCCGGTGAAATCCCAAACACGGCTCACCGGTCCAGATTTGCCAATCCACCGACCGGATCACTCCCATTACCCGCCCTCCGGGATACCCGCCCGGCAATTCCGACGTGTACATCACGAAGGCCGAGTGATATTGGCCGTTAAAGCGATACAGCGAGACCCCCCGGTGTTTGGGATGGCCGACGATCTTCCATCGCAACCCATCCGCGCTCGTCGCGAGAAACGGCGTTGCCGTCGAACCGTAAAGGTTCTCTGAAAACATTTTGTACCGCTCGTCGGCCGGCACGTCCGGCCCGTCATCACGCATGACCGCCGGCATTTCTACCGGATACTCAATGTCCACCAGATTGTTGTCCCGCGAGCCCCGATACGCTTTCAACTTCAGATTCGGTTTGGTCCAATTAATCCCGTCGTTGCTTTCCGCGTACAGCATGGGGAACTTCAAACCCATCCACTCCTCAATGGAGCCGGCCCCGCTGTACCACATGCGGAACTTGTCTTCGTCGCGCAACACCGTCCCCGCCCAAAGCCGGGCCCATCGGGCATCCGGCGCTCCGGGTTTGCCGCGTTTTAAAACCGGATTGCCCGCATACTTGACTCCCGGCAAAAGAGTCAAGTCCAGATTAGACCGAAAGGGAATGGCATGATCGTCAAACGAAAAAAATGTCTTCATAAGATTTTACGAAAGCCTGGGTCCAGTCGTTACCGCTCCAAACTCCCCACCCAATCCGACCAACCCCAAACCGTGTCCTCCGGCGCCCCACTGATCAGGAGCGCCAAGGGAAGCGACTGAACATGTCCGTCAGCATAGAGGGCATTGGTCCGGTTTCCATGAAAATTGCCCACGCCCCACGCTGCCTCCGGCGGGTAGGTGAATGCCCCCGCAAACATGCTGTTGGCAATTCCGGGGGGATGGGTGGCTTCCACGATATAAATGGCATTCGCCGGATTGTTGAGTTTTGGCAGGGATGCGCCGGTATAGCACGAAGTCCCGTTGATATAGCCGGGATAACCCGGAGCCATCGTGTAAAGCGCCAGGGTCATTCCATAGCCGATGCCCAACAACCAACTGGGACGGTGCACGGAAATGGGATCGCCATACCAATCCACCTTTTCCGATGGGCATCGGAAAATGGAAGGCCAGCCCACGCTCGGAGCGTAGGGATCGTCCGCGGTATTCACGGGTTTGCCGGTTATGTAGGGAGTCAACACGCCCGGCCATTGCTGCCACCAAGAGCCGGCGTTGATATCCATGAAGGTTGGCACTCTGGAATTGTTGTCGTTTGCGTACAAAGCGGCCGCCAATCCCATTTGCTTGAGATTGTGCATGCACTGGATCTGCCTGGCCTTTTCCCTGGCGGCCTTCAGACTCGGCAACAGAAGGGACGCCAGAATGCTGATGATCGCGATCACGACCAACAGTTCTATTAAAGTAAATCCGCGCACAGCCTTCGCAATGGTGACATTGGGCTTGTTCATAACAGATTCCTTTTGTGTGGGTGATAGATGATGCGGGGCTTGAACGATGGTTTTATTTTCATGTCCGCAACGGACTTTTATCTGGGTAAAATGACCAGCAGGCGCATGTTCGCCTTGCCGACCGGGGTGACCAGTTCACCGTTGACGATCGTGGGACTGCCCTTGAACACCGGATCGTCCACTTTCAATTGCCCCGGATCGTCAAAGCCCAGAGCCTTCCAGTCCATTTTAAGAGTCAACTGCCGGTCGTTGTCGTTGTTATTCAGCAGCACCATCAGAACGGTTTTGCTCCGGTCGTTGCGGTAGAAGGTGGCGAAAACCTTGTCCGGCAGGGAAACGACCTTTTGGTTCCAGTACGGGATCATCCGGTAGTCCGCGTCGAAGTGGTGCTTGGCCAGGGCCTCGTCCACGGCTTTGTAGGCGTCCGGATTACCGTAGGCCCTCCAGTAGCCGCCGTCGTGGAGCAGGATCAGGCCATAGAGGTGCGTCGTGGGCTGGAGGCCCAGAATTTTCCAATCTTCCGGGGCTACGGCGCGCGACCGCGTGAACTGGTCCAAGAACAAGGTGGTCAGGCCGAAATTACGGCCCATCGACTGGGCGAGGAAGGCATCCGGCGGAAAGACCCGGTGATAGTCGATTTCCTGCTTGTTCAACCGCGAGGCGAAGTTTTCCCCATCCGTGTACACATCGCACCAGGACAGCACGGCCATGTTGATCCTTCCCGAGTGATGGCATAGGATCATCGTTTGGTCCGGCTCGCGTTCGCGGAGCATGCAATACATCCGCTGGGCGATTCGTCGGGCGCCCAGCACGCAGTTGACGGGCAGGATCGTCCCGTCGGCGGTCCGGTATCCCGAGCCGTGGTGGATGTTGTCGTCCGGCATGTACATCTCGCAGTCGTAGTACAGCCCGATGTAGCGCTGGCGATCGTAGGTCTGCCGGTAGGTCCAGACGAGAAAATCGGCCCACGACTTCGAGCCGGGCGAGACGGTTGCATACTCCGCGCCGCAGCCGAATTCAACCACCCGTCCGCACCGGGAGGGGCTCCACTCGTCCGACCAGCACCTCGTTTCCGGGACCTTCGTCGCGCATTGGCCGGTCACAATGTACGGCCCCGCGCTGGTGAGTTCCTCGCCCCGGCCGTCCGGCCGCTTGGTCTTTTCCAGAAACAGACTGCGCCCCACAACAGCAGGATGCTCGATTTTCTCCCACCGTGGATCGAAAAACGACGATTCCGGGTAGTACCCCGCGTAGTACGGATAATACGCGCTGTTCCGCGTCAGCCATCCGCGGTAACCCGGCGTGGGCGGGCGCACGGGCGTGGCGATCCAGCCCCAGGAGACTTCAAACGGCTGCGTGAGTTCGGTCGGCAGATCGATCAGGGTCAGTTCGAACAGGTTTTCCTTTGGGTGAACCGTAATCCGCACCGGCATCGCGTCCTTGCTCAGCCGGCAGGGGGCCAGGGTTTCCGTGAGCCACTGCATTCCGCCGATCGCGTTGCCCAACCAGACGGGGGTGTCCTTGCTCTGCCACCCCTCGTTCTTCAGTCGCCCGGTGGTCCGCATGGAGTAGTCGAATGTGTTGATGTATTCGGACCATTCCTTCCTGAACGGAACCCGGACGACCAGCTTTCCGATTTTCGTCTCCGCCGGCTGGATGCGGAGCGTGGTCCAGAGCAGGCCGTCGCATTCCAGCCAGTTCTCCGTCCGGACCTTCACCGGGCCAAAAGCGGCGTTGCGCGTGAACTCCGTCCGGAAGTCCGTGTGCCGGCCCCATTTGCCGGTCGCTTTCCCCATCGGATCCAGCTTCCGGCCCTGATTGTCCATCAGGACCAGTTCGATCGGTCCGGCCAGCATCTCGCTGCCCTGGGTGAGAATCTGCTCCGGGAAAAGGGAGTGGCCGAACCGGTACTCCCGGTCCCAGCATTTCAAAGTCTCGCCTTCGCGGATCACCGGTGTAAAAGGTTTGGGGGCTTTATCCGTGATGCCGATCGTGTTGCCGTACCACTTCGGCATCTCCTGTTTTTCGTACTCGAAGGTTTTTTCCGCGATCCCTTTCCCGGCATGCTCTACCGAACATTGGACCTTATATTTTCCTGCTTTCAGGAGATGCGTCTGCAACTCCTTGTCGAAGAGATACGCGGGGATGGGATCGAAGGACACGGGCGGCATGGCCTCCTTGCCTTCCGAATCCAGCACGCGAATCCTAAGCGCCAGGTTCTTCAGCGGAATATCCCGCAAGGCCCCGGCGTTGACGGCGATCCGGAAGAGCCCCGCCGATGGATAGTGGAACGTCTGAATATCCAACACCTCCCTGACCATCACCGGCGTCTGCGAGCAGAAGAGGATCGGCTCCTTTCCGGCCGGCTTCACCGTCAGCGTGAGCATACCCGTCCGCGGGTCTTGAACCTTGCCGGAGAACTCGAACCCCGACGATCCGCCCGGCGGGATGTCCAGTTTCGTCGCTGGATTCAGCTCGCCCGAATCGCTGGACAAGATCACCTCCAGGGCCGCGGCCATCTGGCCGGGGTTGACGATCTCGCCTGTTGCCGCCAGCAGGTTGTCGCTGATGGGACCCCAATCCGCCAGCCGGACCACGGGCGCGGCATCGTCCCCGAAGCGGACCCGGCCCACGGGATATGGTTTTCCGTCCGGCGGTCGGCCCGCCATGCGCCAAGCGTCCTTCCCGTTCTGCAACGCCTGCCAGATCCGGAAGAAATTCATCCCCCATTCCTCGCCCGCCTTCGGCGTTCCGACGCCAAACCCTTTGAAGGGGATCCTGACCTCCGCGTGCCAGCCGTCGGAATCGAGGGTCGAGGCCGACTGCCACTGGGGATTCCATCCCAATTCGGTGATCCCCGTGGGCGAAATCGAATAATCGTAGTGGGTATTGATCCCGTTCACCACCAGCCGATACCATGTCCCGTTCGGCCACTGGGGCACAAAGTTCAATTCAAAGGCGTCGTCGGCGTCAACGTTGGCATCGAACTGATTGATGCTCTGCTTGAGCACACCCGTTATGCCCGCGGTCATGGCCATGTTTTGCTTCACTTTTTCCGGCAAGGGCGTTTCGAGGGCCGCGTACAGCGCCTCGTCGTCATACGCCAGCCGCACCAATGTCGGCGTGGCCGCCGCCAACTTCGTTTTCATGTCGGAGAATCCCGATGTACGTACAGCCCGCGCCCACTCCTTCAGATCGATCTTGCCGTCGATCTGAATCGGCGTCCGCCGCCGCGGAATCACCACGAACGGCAAAGTGTCCGGCCCGGCGAACTCGTTGTACATCTGACGGATATCTGATCCGCTCAGGACCGCGTCGAAAATCTTCACCTCGTCAATCGCCCGGCCCGTCGCGTCGCCTCCACCGACGTAAAACGACAGGATCTTGGTCACCGGAAAATCCTTCTTCTCCATATTCGGCGAGAAGCGCCCGTCCACGTACGCCCGGGCCACCGGCCCGTCCCAGGTGAACGCGTAGAAATGCCATGCCCCGTCGTCCCCGTCGATCGGCAGAAATATCCCGACGTCGCTGATGTCCCTTTGCCCATGCAGAAAACACAGACCAGTGTAATGCTCCCACCGATAGAAGAACACCCATTGAGCGCCCTCGCCTTTCCATCCGCCCAGATGGTAGGTGTACGTGTGACCGGCGGACTTCTCATCCGGCTTGGGCCCGATCCGTTTGGCCCAGAGCGTCACCGTTCCGCGGTCGCTCCGGATGTTTTCCTTGCCGTCGAACGACACGCTCGCCCGGGCCGTGCCGAAATCCACCCCCCGCCCGGAAATCCCATCCGCATAAATCGGCTTTCCCGATTGTCCTTGCCCGGCGGAATATTCGCCCTTGGGATTGCCGCGGGCCGCCTTCGCGTCGATCCCGTCGTCGAACGGCGCATGGAACAACAACTCCGCCGCGGTGAGGGGAAGGGCCAGGAACGGCGCCAGCGCAAGCAAATAGCAGGCGGATTTCCTGAGCATCGTATAACTTCTCGGCCGGTGGTTCGGAGAAGCTGATAGATAATTACTGGGCGCCCGTGCCGCGATGGTTGTGGGATTGCTGTTCATCTGGATGTCCTGGTTGGAGATCGCGGCGTGCTGTTTGTTCGCATCCGAGATGCGGTCAAGGTAATGTGCCACCGGATGTTCGGCGTCCTGGCTTGCGCCATCATGATTCCGGATCAGCGCTGGCGAACTATCTGACAAATGCTTGTATCCAATCGTTGGCGCTCCACGGGGGCAGGGTGCCGTCGCCCGTCAAGCGATCCTCCGACATGCCTTCCACGTGGCCGTCCGCAAAAAGGCAGTTGACCGTCTTTCCATGATAACTGCCCAACAGCCCCCAGTGAGGAGGGGCGGTGGTCCAGTTGGCGACGGCGGGATACTGCCCATTGGCCGCAGCCAGGTCCGCCCAGTTATAGAGCAGCTTGCGATGTTCGCTGATGTAGAGGTCCTGGCTCGGCGTCTGCAAACTAGAGAGTTTGACGCCACTGTAACCCTGGGCGGGATAACCTCCCCAGTTGTAGAGCTGATACGAGATTCCGTAGGAATTAGCCCACGGACGCGGCGTGGAGTAGCTGGTCGGATTCAGCGTGATCTTGTCCGTGGGACACATGAACACCCAACTGATGGGGGTTGGCGCGGTCGTATCCAGCGGTTTGCCGGTCACAAAGGGTTCCAACAGACCGGGCCAATAATACCATATACCCGCGTCGCCGCCGAAATTCGGGATGCGATCATCGAAATCGTTGGCATAAAGGAAAGTGGCCGTTCCGATTTGCTTGAGATTGTTCATGCAGTGGATTTGCTGGGCCTTCTTGCGCGCGGCGGAAAGCGACGGCATCAGCAGCGCCGCCAGGATGCTGATGATGGCAACCACCACCAGGAGTTCAATCAAGGTAAACGCGGATTCAGGAACGTGCGGTTTCCTTTCACCACCGGTTTCCATCGTCATGAATGATGTTGTCATTTGACCTCCTATGTTGCCAACGTTCGTAATCTTGTTTTCCGGAGAAGAGTTGTGAACCACAGAGGTCTCAGAGGTACGCAGAGGGAAATCCCTGGAACTCTCACGCGATTCATGAATCACGTGAGAGTTCCATGAGGTATTTTCTCCCCTCCGTGACCCTCCGTGTCCTCTGTGGTTAATTCCCATC
>JACQHZ010000166.1 GCA_016198745.1 Verrucomicrobiota bacterium | reverse complement strand
TGCTGTCGAGTGATCACTCGGAAGCGACCGCGTCGAAAATCAGCGAACAATCGCAATCAACTTCTGCAGCATGCAGACGGGCAGGCGTCCTTTGGTCGGCGCTGCCAATCTGCCAATGGAAAAAACCCGGCAAAACTGCCATGCGCCCGTTGGCGGTCGGCGGGTCGGCGAGCCGGTGGCGGCGGTTCCACGCTCTGACCGCTATCACCGCAATTCCACGTATCCGCTGAATGCCAAGGACGAGTCTGGATGTCGCCGTGGCATCAATGTCCGGAGGCGGCGCTGGCGGCTTGAAGTTGGGCGGCCTTGAGGGTGTTGGCCATCAACATGGCGATGGTCATGGGACCGACGCCTCCCGGGACCGGGGTGATCCATGCGGCCTTTTTCGACACTTCCGCATAATCCACGTCGCCCTGCAAACGATAGCCGTTTTTGGCGGAAGGGTCCGGCACCCGCGTGATGCCGACGTCCACAACCACGGCGCCATCGCGCACCATGTTGGCCTTTACAAAGTTGTTGACTCCCATCGCCGCAATCACAATGTCCGCTTGATGAGTCATCGCAACCAGATTGAGGCTGCGCGAGTGGCAGACGGTGACGGTGGCATCCGCCAGTTTTCCTTTTTCCATCAAAATCAGGCACATCGGCTTGCCGACGATCCGGCTTCGGCCAAGAACGACCACATGCCGGCCCGCGATCTCGATGCCGCTTCGGATCAGGAGCTGATGAATGCCGGCGGGCGTGCAGGCCACAAAGCCGGTGCGATCACCCACGGCCAGTTTGCCGACGTTGAGCGGATGGAAGCCGTCCACGTCTTTCCGGGGATCAATTGTTTCGAAAACCCGGTCCTGGCTGAGACCGCCCGGCAAAGGCGCCTGGACCAGGATGCCATGAACCGTCGCCTGTTTGTTCAACGTTTGCACCAATTCCAACACCTGGCTTTCAGACGACGTCTCCGGCAGAATAAAGGTTTGGGATTGAATGCCAAGCCGTTCGCACATTCGCGCCTTGGCGCCCACATAAACCACGGAGGCCGGGTCTTCGCCGACGCGAACAAAAGCCAGTCCCGGCGTCGTTCCGTGGGTTTTCCGAAATTCAGCCACTCCGGTCTGGGTCTCGGCAAGGACCTGCTCCGAAATGGCTTTTCCATCAATAATTTTTGCGCTCATTTGTGTCGTGTTACGGGTGTTGTCGAGACCGAGGGGCCGCCCTCGGAAGCCGGGCGAACATAATGCCCCGACATCCAGGCGGAGGCGCTTCGTGGAGGCGCCACGCCCACCCAGTCAGCATGGTTGGTTTGAATATTTACTGCATCTCCCTTGGAGAGCACACAAAGCACGGGCCACATCAGGCTTGGGCCGGCGCGTCCGTTGGCTCGCGCCGTCATGGTCCCGTTCGTGTCAACCAGGTTGGATTGAAACCACACCTGCGCCTTGTTGGGAAGCACAATCCGCACCCACTCCTCGGTATTCGTGCCGATGACTTGCACGAGGCGGTGTTCCAGAATTTCCACCGTGTCGCCCTTGGCCAACTGGCAACAAATCTCAGCGGTCGGAAGCGCGCGCGCGCGCACATTGACCCGGTCGCCCGTCACCACGCCCTGTTCCATCGGATCGTTTTGCGCAAGCGCAATGCTCATTATCATGAGTGCGCCCAGCCATGTTGGTCTCGTCAGTTTCATGGGCCGCATGAGGATTTGTCACAATCGAAACGAACGGTGTCAAGCTCAACCCGCATGGGATGTCGAGTCGTGGCGCAGACCGGCGGATGCACGCCGGTCCGCAAGCTCTCTGCCATATCGAGTCAGCCATTGATGCGCGCCGTCGCGCAAAGCCTGGCGATCTCTCGACGCCAATCCCTGCGGATCAAAACGATGCCGATCATGCAGGGCGAGAATCGGATGGAGCAATGCCATCGAGATCGCATCCGGACGCGTCATCGCGAGGCGTCGGAGCCAATTCGTGTGCGTTTCCCATGAGTGGCGCGGCAAGCCCTGGTCGGCCATCCGCCGTTCGATGAGATAAAACTCGGAATCCGACCCCTGCGGCGGCATCGCGATGGCGACGGCCTTTGTCTTTTTCAACCGCGCCCATTGTTTCCGCCCAAAGAGTCTCCAGGCCAGGATGACCATGAGCGGAATCAAAAGCCACACCAACGGCCTTCGACGTTCCGCATCGTTGCTCAACCAAAACCAGCTCGAAAAACGATGGCGGAGCCACGAGAACACATTATAGACAGGCTCCCAAAGCGACGCGTTCTTCTCCTCAACGGCGCTCCACGAAGGGGGTGTGGTGTCGAAATCCCGCCAGGCGTCATCCACATAAGCCAGCGTCCAGGCATGCGCGTGCCGTTTCCGGACCACGTACATTCGCCCGTCCCGATCCAATTCCTGCACGGAATAACCGGTGGCGTAACGCGCCGGAATCCCGGCCTTTCTCAGCAACAAGACCGTGGCGGTGGCGAAGTACTCGCAATGTCCTGATCGGGTTCGAAGAAGGAAAGCGGCAATCGGCGTGTCTTTCTTCCAGGACGCAGACCGGTCGCCGGCCTGATAAGTGGAATAGGTGAAACGCTGTTCGAAAAAGGACGCGACTTTTTTCAGAGCCTCGCGAGGCCGAAGCGATTTCAATTTCAGTTCGGCGGCAATCTGCGCAATCGCAGGGTCCTCTTTTTCCGGAATTTGCAGGTCGTCATCATCCGGCGGGCCGTCAATGGAAGCCCCTTCGCCGTAGTTGACGCGAAAGCGGACAAAACCCGGCGCCTCGACCACGCCGACGGCGCCAAGACGGTTGCGCTCCACCGCCAGGGCCGGCAGATTCTCGATCCGCGCGCTTCCCCTCGGAAGGGCGAGGATGTTCATGTTTCCCTTCAAACGGGTGAAGATGGTCACCCATCGGTCGCCCTGTTTCTCCGGCAAGAGTTTCCAGACCGTTCGACCGGCGTCCGCCCGAACCTGGTACGACTCGAACCGGATGCCGCGCGCGTACCATTTCGAGTCGCCGAATGTCTGTTTGAAGGCGTTGTAAGCGGTTTCCCGCAAAAGCGGCGGAGGCCGTTGCGAATCTTCGGGGACCACCCGGAACACAATCCGCCCGGAGAGTTTGAGATCGCCGATTCTCCCGATCGCAGTTGCGCTCTCATAAAGGCTGGGACCGCGATCAAACTCGGAAAACCATTCTGAAAACCTGCCCTCAAGAAAATTGTGCAACTGATGAAGCCGGACATGCCCCACATAACCAGCGGCGCACGCAACCGCCAGCAACCCGCCCCATAGAATCCGAGACGCCCGACCGGGACGCATGAACCAGGATGCCCAGCCGCAGAGCAGACATAGGCCCATGTAGAAGGAGAAATGCCGAACGTTTCCCGCGCTTGCAGCGAGGATGCACGCGCCGAAATATAGATGCGAAACATTGATGGACGACGCGTCTGAATCTTCTCTTCGGGATTTCCCTTTCCGCAAGAGCCAGAAGAACGTGTGGAGCCCGGCCTTTTCCTGGGCGCCATAAGCCTGGGCCGCCATGAACGGCAGGAAAATCATCGGCGACCATTCAAGCAGGACAAACAGCGCGCTGCGGGCTTGATCGGAAAAATAACAATAAATCGTCACGCCAAGAAACAGGAAAACGCACAAATCCCATACGCGATTGAGGCCGGTGTTTGAAAATTCCCAACGCCAGGCAACGAAGCGGGACGATTCCAGAAAAATCGCGGCTATTGCGCCGAAGACCATCAACCCCGTCTGCCAGCCCCAGAACAGGAGCGCGGCCCCCATGAGAAACGGCGGCGTCTTCATAATCGCGCCAGTCCCTCCCCGACATTGCCGACTTCAAGCGGGTGAAACCGGTCGACCTGGTCTTTTAGCGGCCCGGCATCCAGCCATTGCGCTTTGCCGGTCTCGGTCAAGACCAGAACGAGCATCGGAATGTCAAGCGCCCGGAGTTGTCGGACCAACTCCTGTCGGGCGTCGTCCCAGGCCAGGAAAACGCAGACGCAACCGCTTACCGCCCGCGCATGTTGAATCACTGCCTGATGCAGCGAAACAAAGGGCTTGTTCCGGCATGGCGTCACGGAAGCGAGGATTTCCAGCATGCGATCCGCGTGGCCAAGCCCTCTTCCCATCGTGAAACAATACGCATCGGGTCCCACGAACATCAGGTCCAGAAGCGACTCCTGCGTCTGAACCGCGCAAACGAAAGAGGCCGCGACCGAAACCGCTTCCTCAAACAAATCGCCGTTGCCGTTGGCGTCAAGAAAGGTGTCCAGAATCAGGGCATGACGGACGAAAAATTCATCTTCGAATTCCTTGACGATGGGTTTCCCGATCTTCGCCCAGCTTCGCCAGTGGATATGCCGCAACGGATCGCCGGGGCGATAATCCCGCAGTGAAATGAACTCCTCGGATTCACCCACCGACGATGCCAATGCCACGCCTCCTTGTTGGTACCGCATCGTGCCCGGCATTGCGACGGCCGGCAACGGATAGCGTTTCGGCAGAATGAGAACCGACCCTTCCGCCTTTCTCAGTGTCAAGGACCGGAAAATGCCCAACGGGTCCGCCCTGGCGAGAGTCATTCCCCGGAATTGCAACCGGCCTCTGCGCGCCGGCGTGATCTCGACGCGCATTTCGACATGACCGCCTGCGGGCATCGCCGGCAGCGGTTGTTCCTGAAAAACGCCGCACTGTTTGCGTCGAAGCAGCCATCGCCATCGGTAGTATCCAAAGGCGCGATCAAACCAGTTCCGCCGCCGTTCCTCCGGTTCCGGCGTGGCAATGAATTCTTCCCAGGTCGGTCGTGGATCGGCAAGGTCTTCAAAAAGCGCCAACCCCTCCTGCAATCGTGAGGTTTGATTTTCAATGAGCACCGGATATGCCAAAGGTTCGCCTGCGCTTCCGAAACGCGGAAGCGTTCTTTGCGCAGCAAAAGGCGCGCGTTGAAACCGGCTGCCCGCAACGGCGAGCATGAGCGCGGCGAAAAGGAACGTGAAAATTTGATACGTTACGGTCTGATTGGTGTCCAAACCCAGCACCGCAGAAAAACCGAGTCCCGCGAGAAGGAGCAGCCCGTTGCGGGTGAACCGCCGGGCGAACCATTCCTTGGCTGCGGCAAAAAAACGAAAACACCGATATGGAAACGATGCGAAGATCACTCCGGAAGGCGACGAAGCTGGCGAAGATAGGCAGGCTTCCCTTGAGCATTCAGGATGGTCATAAGCAGGTCGCCCTTTTCAAGGAAAACATCAACGGTCGGCTCGGACCGGTTTTCGGTAATCAGATTTGAAAACCAAATTTCACGATGGTCTTGCAAATCCGTGCGGGTAACCACCACGCGCCCGTCTGTTTCGCAGGCGTACGCGATGACCGCCGGCAGTTTTTCAAGAACACCGCTTTCCAGAGGAACCTTGAAACGGTCATAGAGGCTGCGGGTGACCGGGAGCCGCTCAAACGCTTTCGCATCCAGCAAACGGCCGCCTTTCATCGCGCTGGCGCTTTTCATTTTCCCGTCGCCCGTGAACTGGCACCATTGGTCATCGTGAAACCAGACGTTGGCAATATCTTTTTCGGGAGGTTTGAAGTAACAGGTCCACTTCACCACCTTCCAGGTTCCCGGTAAATCATCGGCCTTGCACGGCCGATGATAAGACGGCGCGGCGGCTTTGGTGTCCGGCGATTGCGCAAAACATCGAGGGAACAACATGGCTGCCATGACCAAGAAAGCGACTCGCAGTGAACAAAACAACGTTGCGCGGACAGGTTGGCTCATGGGAAAAAGGTTGTCAAAGGATGAAAATCCTATCCAAACCCAGCATAGGCGTCATCTCAGCAGCGTTTGACTTCGAATTCAAGCCTGATCTTTGGGCGACGGTGTGATTATCACCAACAACCAAGGGATGCGCCCGGAGACGTGTGAATGGCCGGTATCAGATGCCGATGGCCTGGAGCATTTTCCCTACGACTTTTTCCGCCGCAAAGCAGTCGCGCGCGATTTCCGCCGCCTTGCGCGAGTGCCGCGGGTAGTCGCTCGAGATCGCTTCCGCCGCTGCGCGGATGTCGTCCAGCGACCGGAATGCGAACAACCCCTCTCCGGTCGGGATGAACCTGTCGAAAGACGTGTCTTGCGTGATGACCGGACGGCCTGTGGCGAGATAACAGGCGCTGCGGTCGCTGAACCATCCGGTCTTGAGCCGCACGTATTGATCCTTCGCCACGGTCCACTCCGCGCCGCTCTCCTGTATGTAGCGGATGTAAGCGTCAAAATTGCATGAGAGCGGATGCGGGCTGGCGGTCCGCCAGCCCTGACGTTCAAAAAGCTGTTGGGAGGCCGGGTCCCGGCTCATGTCCGTGGCCAGTTCCCAGACAAACCGCGGCGCGCCCAGCCATCGTGGAAGATCGGAAAACTTGAGAAACTCGAAGGTCTTCGACCAGTAATAAATCTGGTTTTTCCAGACGATGTCCTTGCCCTTCGTCTCCCAGTTGGCGACGGTGGTGAAGCGAATTTTTGATTTTTGATTTTGCGCGCCCGATGAATGGCGCGCGGGGATTTTTGTTTTCTGATTTTGCCAGAGTTCGAGCGCCACGGGCTGGCGCGTGGCGCGCCACTGGAATCCGCCGGCGGGGAGGGGGCAATCCGGTTGGCCGATGTTTTCGCCGAACGTGAAATGCGCATGGTGCGCCTTCAGGTACGCGCGGGTATCTTCCATCTTCTTGTCGAGCTTGATCTGTTCGACGCCGGGATCGCTTTCGACATAGACCAGGCATCTTGATTTCAACACAGCGTCATGCAACTCCTGCGCGCCGCAGAGGTTGAACGTTGCCGCCGCGTTGGCGAAGGCGTCGGCGATCCGGCTTTCCGTCAGATCGCCATGCGTTTGCATGGGACGGGTGAACCGTGTCCGGTACGCCCATTGAAACCCGAATCGTTGCGCCAGACGGCGCGTCGTTGCGGCCACGCCGGGAATCGCGCCTTCACCGGTCTCGAAGGTCTCGGCGTTGTACGGTTGGCGCGCGGTGTCCTCGATATAAATGGGATCATAACCCAATTTCTTGAGGCCGAGGAGATAATGGATATGCTGCCACACCACGCCCGCGATGGGACAGGAGGTCATGAACCCGGCAACAACGATGCGCTTGTTCATCCGCCGAATGATTCACAACTGCCGCGCGTCATGCAAGCGAGAAGGGTTTCCGGCCTGCTGCAGTAATCCAGCGACTTTTGGGCGGAATATTTTAGCGATGGTTTCCGGAATAACGCGTTGTCCCGCGTCGGAACCGCTTGGCCGGGAGCGCGGCGGCGAGTCATCCGTCTTCTGTCCACCGCCGAGCGGGACGCCCGTTGGATGGCGCGTTTGCAAAATACCGCCGTGGCGGGACCAGAGTCTGGAAAAAGGCCGAGATGGAGGTAATGCTCCCGGCTTTCTCTTTGGCATTGACTGCCGAACCATATCCTGACCAATTCCTTGTGGGGCAAACCTTGTTGTCTTTACGCGACATCGACGGCCTGAACGAGACGCTCCCCGCCTCATGCAACTGAAATCAACCGCTTTGCGTTCCCCTGCTTTTCTGGTCGGTCCCACAGCGGTGGGCAAGAGCGAGGTCGCGGTCGAACTGGCGTTGCAGTTGGGCGGCGAGATCGTTTCTGCGGATTCGATGCAGGTTTACCGCGGCATGGACATCGGAACGGCCAAGCTCACCATGGAACAACGACGCGGGGTTCCCCACCATCTGCTCGACCTTCTCGATGTGACCCAATCCTGGGATGTGGCGAAGTTCCGGGAACTGGCGGTCGCCGCCATCGCCGCAATCCAATCGCGCGACGCCCGACCCATCGTGGTCGGAGGGAGCGGTCTCTACGTCCGCAGCCTTACCCGGGGGATTTTTCAGGGTCCCGGTCGAAACCAGAAGCTCCGCGACCAATTGGAGTCCATGGAAACGGAACGCCTGCGACAGCGCCTTCTCGAAGCAGACCCGGCGGCCGCCTGCCGCATCGAGGCAAGGGACCGTCGAAGAATGATCCGTGCGCTTGAATTGTTCGAGGCAACGGGACGCCCCATCTCCTCGTTTCAAACCCAGTGGAAACAAGGGGCATCGGCAGCCGTTCCGTTGGTGGGGCTGAATCGGCCGCGGCCCGAATTGCACCGTCGTTGCGACGAAAGGGTGGATCGAATGTTTGTCAGGGGTTTTGTGGAGGAGGTCCGGCAGTTGCTTGAACGCCGCCTCAAGCAAGGTCCGACGGCTGCCAAGGCCATCGGTTACGCGGAGGTGATCCGACACCTGTCCGGCGAACTCGGTCTCGAAGAGACAATCTTCCTGGTGAAGCAACGAACCCGTCAATTCGTCCGGCGTCAACTGAGCTGGTTTCGGCATGAACCAAACATTCGATGGTTGGACTTGTCTGAGGATGAATCGTCGGTTAGGATTACGGAGCGCATCCGCGAAATGGCGGAAAGCCCGGCCAACCAACATCCTCTCACATGAAACGCATGATGAAATCCATCTCTTGGAGATGGCTGACGGCCGCAAGCTTGTTTTTGTTGGCGTCGGAGATCTCGCCGTGGCTGAATTGCGCATGCGCGCGGGCATCGTACGCCCGGCCAGAACCGGCGCCGATCCCGACCGGGACGCGGGAATGGCGCTACATCGTCATTCATCACAGCGGCGCAACGAAAGGCAACGAAGACATCATTCAGACCGGACACCTTCATCGCGGGATGGAAAACGGGATGGCCTATCACTTTCTCATCGGCAACGGGAGCGCGGGATTGGGGGATGGTGCGATTGTGGAGGGACACCGATGGAAATTCCAACTCCAGGGCGGCCATTGTCATCAGGATCATTTGAACGATTGCGGCATCGGCATCTGTCTCATCGGCAATTTCAACCGAAAGGGGCCCACGGCGCGTCAGATGGCGTCGCTCGGCAAGCTCCTCCTTCGTCTGCAAACGGAGTTTCATATCCCCGAAGAGTACATTCATGGGCACGGCCAGTTTTACGGCGAAGACAGCGATTGTCCCGGCCGACTTTTCTCGTGGACCAATCTCTGGACGTCGCTGAACTCCGCAAGCGCGGGGCGGCAGTCGCCGCAAGATAATCACACGACCGACACCGCGTCGCGCCACAAATAGATTTCACAAAAGTGGAAATCCCATTGACATCGAGCATCCCATGAAATCTCCCGGCGGCCTGTTGCGTGAAATCCCCGAAGACAATCGTCCGAGGGAACGGCTGGAACGGTTTGGATCGGCGGCGCTCACGGACGCAGAACTGCTCGCCATCCTGTTGCGCACCGGCCTCAAGGGGCTTTCGGTGGTGCAACTGGGTGAGAAGTTGCTGAAACATTATGGCGGGCTGGAATCGCTCATGCGATGTTCCGTGCGCGAAATGTCGCGCATTCCCGGAATCGGAAATGCGAAGGCGACCGCCCTGCGGGCGGCGTTCGATTTGCACGAACGCATCAGTTCCCGCAAGATGCTGAATCGGCCGCTGGACAATCCGAAACAAATTTACGAACTCATGGCCGAGCGGGTTCGGTTCTTGAATGTTGAGGTTCTTTTCGGTCTGGCGCTGGATTCCAAACTTCGTCTCTTGCGTTGCTACGAGGTGACAAGCGGCCTGACCAATCAGACCCTCGCGCATCCGCGCGAGGTCTTCCGCGAGGCGATTGCCGCGTCGGCGGTCCATCTGGTGCTCGTCCACAACCATCCGAGCGGCGATCCCAAACCGAGTCCGGACGACATTCGCACCACGCGCGAGATGAAACGCGCGGGAGAAGTGCTCGGCGTTCCGTTATTGGATCACGTCATCATCGGCCGCCCTTCCGTCGCCCGTTCCGACAGTTTTATCAGTCTCAAACAAATGGGCATCCTTGGAGAGTGACCCGGATGGCGGATGAAGGCGCTGTGCGGGATTTGCAGCGTTGCGCCTGGTTTACAAATCGCCCATCAACCGTTTCTCGACCTTTTTCAGCATTCCTGTGCGGGCGAGCGTTGAGAGAAAAGGGAGCAATCCGCGATAGACCCGCGCATATTGCTTGGTGGAGAGCGGACCGCCCATCTCGTCAAGCCAGCCAATGGTGCTGAAACCGCGAAAGAACATGATCAGGTGCCACAAGCTTTGTTTGAGATAACGCTTGTTGCCGGTCAATTCGCACACGTAGCAGAAGATTTCCGGAAACAACTCCGTCAACTTGTTCCCGGTGGCCTTGTTGTTGAAATTGGTCATTCCGTAATCCACCCATTCGAGAAGTAAATCCCTGGCCCACGATTCGTTGGTCGCCTGATGGTACGCCTTAAACCCAAGGGGAATCGTATTATAATAGAACCCTCCGCCAATGGCAGCGGCCTTCACGCCAACAGATGGAGAGGAGGTTTTAATCAGCCCTTTGGGATCGTTTGAACGGGCGAATTGCTGGAGCTTCCGGGCAACCAGGCGCGCGACGTCAATGTATTTCTTTTCGGCGGTCAGTTCGTAGCCAAAGACCAGGGCGACCAGCGCCCAGCCGAGTTCCCGGTCGAAACCGAGGGTGAAAGAAACCTCGTCGCGGTTGATGAAGGCGATGTTGTAATCGCAAATGGCCCGGACCACTTCCGGCACATCGTCGTCGCCGGTCAGCGCATAGTAGTAATACAATCCCTGGGTCCACTGATGGCTCATGATCACAGCCGTTCCGGACACGTGATCGTAGGAATGCGCCGGCGTGCCCCGATGATGCTGCCAATGATCGGCGTAGTGGACGAAATCCACCTCGATTTGATGGCGGACGGCGGCCTGAAGCCTGCGAAGGATGCCCGCGTTGCGCGCGCGCATGGTTTCCAGCGCCAGGCAATAGATGGCGTCATACTCGTTGTTCGACCAAACCTGCGGCAGGTGATCCTGGCTGTGGAAATGTCCATGAAGGACGTGGGCTGCTGCTGCAAAGATGAATTTCGTTGGAGCGTCCCCGATCTTCGGCGTGCGACCGGTCGAGGGATAAGCCACGGTATAGCCCGGATCCGGCGCGTCACCGTAGTGAAACATTTCCGGCACGGTTTCAAATCGACCGGTGTTGTGCTGCAACAGGTGCGAGAAAAACGCAGCGCCCGGTTCGCTGCCGTCGAACAATCGCGGTTGGTCCCACGTCGCTCCGGCATGGATGCTGTCCGCCTTGTCCAGCCAGCAAACGGCCGGTTCCAAATGGCAGGATGCCGGATTGGCAAGCAGACCGTCCACTTTTTTCTGATCGGGATCACAGAACCGAAAACAAAAAACCTGCCGATTGCTGCGTCCCTGGGGCAGTTTCAGGGTTCCCGCCTCTTCGGGCCAGATGCCAAAATGAATTCCGCCCGGCCGGACCGTCAGGGTCTTGGGTCGCTGACACTCAAAATCCCGCATCGCGCACAGAACCGCCGCTTGATCGTTTTCCAGGGCCGCCGCGCTGCCCGTGGAGAGATTGGTGCTGAGAAGAAAATGCGGGTAATCGAAATGATCGTCCAGGACCACTGCATCCTCCACATGTGCCGCAAACTGGGTGTGATCTACATGCACCGTGACCTCATTGCGAGTTCGCACCATGCGCGGCAGCCCCACGTTATTGTAGGAGGACTGAACCACAACCACCCGCCCCTTCCGGTCTCCGAGCGGTCCGAATTCGAATTCACCTTGGATGCCCTTGAATTTCAGCGCCTCATGTCCCGGCAACTTGTGGAAGAACTGATACGACAGCGTAAATCCTTCCATGCCTGCCAGCGCCTCGAACCGAAAACGCGCGTCGAGCGAACGGCGGTCACCGCCATCAGCGTGATGGGTTTCCCACGAAATTTGATAGCGATGGGGTCCGTCGGCTTCGATAGTCAAATTCCGACCGGCTGATGGCGCAAGCGGATGGACCTTCCCGTCCTCGACGGTAACGGTGAACCGCCATGAAGCAGCGTTACCCGTGAGCGGCCGATGGTCCCACGTGATGCCTGCGATGAGGCTGGCGCCTTCCGGGGAGAGCGTAACGCGCATTCGCCCGACTGTGACGTGGACCATGCTTTTTTCACGGGTGACTTCGACAGGCAACGTTGGTTTCTCCGGCGCAAACTTGTTGGAGACGATGTGCTCACCCGTTTGCCCGGCTTGGAAATCCAACTGCACCCAGCGCGGCGAACCATCCGGCCATGGAACTAAAACCCGCGATTGGGCGGAGACGGTCCGTCCATCGGGTCCTCTGATCGAGAATTCCGCCTTCGCATCCATCCCCTTGGGGAGCGGGATGCTGACACGAGCCGGCCAATGGCTCAAACCGCTGGGCGAACTTGTAACGTTAATTTTCCAATTCAGCGTTTTTGACTTTTTCATGATTCGATTCAAAAGTTACGAACCCTGGCTCTTTGGAAATCCGCCATCCCGCACTCACGCCCGGCCAGGAGGTGAAGTCATCGTGAATGGGGTTTCACAGGAGAAAAGTCGAATAACGCATCGCCTCCTTCGCTACAAGATTCAACTGGAAATTCATTCGCTCTACGCGCCTCACTATCCGCACCTCACCGCCTTTCGCGAGGAAATGTTCCGATGCCGCTTCTATTACTTTGAGCCCCGCGTGCTCATGCCAGAGGCCAATCCCATCACTGACGTAAAACCATCGAGTACGGCCCGTCTCCAAAACCGCATGCTCGGTCGCGGAAGCGGCAGGCGACGAAATGACCCGGATATTTCATGTCATTTCTATTTCAAAAATGAATTTTTCAAGCGGCCAATTGTAGCGGCGCTCTATGAGCGCCGCAAGGTGGTGGCGACGGTCATAGACCGCCGCTACAGCAACAGGTCACAAGAATTTGTCCAACAGGGTGACGCACTCGATGAACGGGACAATCTCAATGCCGCGTTCGTGCCATCGGCGGTTGCCCAGGTAGAGCAAGTGCGCCTTGGCCTGGGGAAAGTCCGCGCGGAAACGTTCCAAGGCGCGCAGGTTGTCCGGACGAACGTTCTGCGCCATTTTCACCTCGAACGCGAACAGACCGCGTTCGCCGTGCAACACGAAGTCCACTTCGTCGCCTGCGGCGGTGCGCCAGTAGTGCAATCGGAAGCCGAGACTTCGATAATCATTCAGGGCCCGCAGTTGCTGCAAGAAAAGCGTTTCCAACGCGGGACCATGAATCTGGCCGGGAACGTCCAACGGCCCACGCGGTCGAATCGCCTGAAACACCCCCGCATCAAAGTAGTAGAACTTCGGATGCGCGATCATCCGTCGTTTGGCCCGCTTCGTGAACACCGGCAGGCGCACCGCAAGCAGCAGATCCTCCAGAATGCCGAAGTAATCTTCAACCACCTTGGCCGAGACGGCGCACTCCCGCGCCACCGCCGTCATGTTCAACACACTGCCTTGCGAGAAACTCGCCGCAGCCAGGCGGTCTTGCCCACCCCGCGCGGGCCGAACAGGAAGAAACTTCCCTTGGTTGGCGCCGAAAGCAATCGTGGATACATGAGTCGTTTTTAGCATAAAAAAACGAATTAGCAAGTCGGTTTTACTCAGAAGCCCTGATCATGCGTCGCAAACCGCGAACCATTGACCCCCCCGCTTTCGCGAGGGCAAACTCTGAACCTGAGTAGTAACCAAAGCCCTTGGGCCGTTTTCCAAACTGATCCCAACATTCCCTCCCATGAAAACATGGCCGCCGCTTGAGCGATGATGGAAAGTGGATTGACGAGTTTTCTATTTCCCCTTCTTCGCGTCCCATTCCTTCCAAAACTCGGCGGCGGGGTGGGACACTGCGGTGTAAGAAAGACGTTCCAGGCGAGGCAATCGCCGCAGAAATTCAATGTCGCGGCATTGTTTCGGAATTGTCAGTTGTTCCAGAGCCGCGCAATCAGCCAGCGGGGAGAGATCAGTCAGCGCCGGGCAATCATGGAGATAAAGCTGTTTGAGCGGCATCCCGCGAAGCGCGCTGATCATGCGTCAATTTGAGAAAACCCCACGCTGGATCGTGCACCGGAACACCATTGGGAAAGGCGCGAGTGATTCAGGGTTTCGAACGAAAGCTGTACAGATGCGCGTCGTGCAACTTGAAGGCGATGCGAATGGATTTGCCCGCCAGATCGCGCGCGCATTTTCCTTTCTTCCAGATGGCGGGGCAGGCGGCATTCTCCGCCGCCGCGGTGTTTCTGGTGAACGGAACGCAATCGTCCCACGTGAATCCCTTGATCGGTTGGTTGGCCGCGGTGCGCAGTTCGGCGCGGAGTTCACCCGTGCAAAAGCCCGGATGCGACGCGAGATCGCGGCGGGGGTCAACGTTGATGTGCAGGGCGGCTTTCGGCCAGCGCATGGGTTTCGTCACGACAACCCCTTTCCGTTCGCCGGCCATCAACGACGCAAAACCGTCCATGCGCAAAAACGCCAGTCCAATCGCGCCGTGATTGGACGGATATTCGGAACCGTGCGCGCCGCTGCGGCCCGAATAATAGAACCAAAGCCGATGGTGGCGACGAATCGGCGCGTTGGTCGGCAGGCACACCCAGGTGTCGTCCCATCGTCGATCCGATGACGGACTGAGAAACGCGGGCCGTTTGGGAGCGCGTTCCCATTTCCAGCCGCCATCGTGACTCCAGATCAGTTCGGTATCGAGGCGGTCGGGTGACATGTGCATGCGTTCAAGCCCGCCAAGCGCAAGGCCCTCGTACGGAAATACCGACGCGGAATAATACTCCATGTTCACCGGGTCTTCCGGGTCGCGTTGGAGCACAAGTTTGGCCTTGCTCCAATGGATCAGGTCCGCGCTCTCGGTGCGCCAGACGCTGCGTCCGTTGCGCCCCATTCCGCGCTGCAAATCCGCCGATCGTCCATAAACAACATATTGGCCGTTGAGTTTCGTGGAAACGGCGTTGAACCGATCAATCCATTGCGGGAGCACCAACCCCGGTGAACGATCCCAGTGAATGCCGTCTTTCGAGCGCGCCAGATAAATGCCCCAATCTTGTTTCTTCCAATCGTGCGTGGCGCCCTCCCAATACAACGCTTTCAGCGGCCACTCGGAGTCGCCGGCATCGTCAATGACCGTAAGGTCGTCAATATAACGCGGGGCGACCGCATCGAGGATAATGTTGTTGTCTTTGTTGCCTCCGAACTCGCAGACGCCAAGCCGGGGCTTCTCCCATGCCACGCCGTCGGCGCCCTCCGCATAAGCGGTGCGCGGCTGGTTGCCGTCGCGCGTCCAGCACGTGTACCACATGCGAAACTTGCCGCGCCAATGCAGCACCGTGCCGTAGAGCGAAGGGCACCAGCGTTCCCACGGATGTTCGGGCTTGAGGACTGGATCTGGAAATTTTCTCGGTTGATGCCACTGGCGGCTGACAAACGCGGCTTCCTCGATCCATGCGTCGTCGAGGAACAGTTGGGCTTGGGTCAGATCAGGTTTCCGGTTCATATTCGGACGGTTTTCCCGGTTGCGTTGGAAGTGATTCGTTGACTGCCAAATCATGACGAACGATTGCCGACGTCTTTATCGTTGATCAAGCCGCAATTGTCCAACTCCTTGAGAAAATGCAGGCGGCGCAGAGGATGTCCGCCGCGATCCGCGTCACGCGCGCGCGTTCGGGTGGACGCAAGGACATGATTTCCCCCGTATGCCCGTTGCAGACCAGCCCCTTGACCCCATCCACTCCGGCCAGTTCGCGGAAGTAAGCGCGCAGACCCGGCTCGTTAATGGATTCGTCCTCGTGAAAAGGACACAAAGTTGCCGGAAACACTCCGCTCCAAGGGTGACTGAAAATATCCGTTTGCATGGCACAAGTGTACCGGCCCTCCGCCGGTATGGAATGCAAAAACCGCCAAATCTCTTGCGAATCCTGTGGGGCGCTGGGCTACCGCGCCACCAAGCGAGGGTGTGAAACGCAATGCCGACCGTTCCCCGCCGATTTTGTTTTCCAACTTACATCAGAAGAGAAAACGGAGGTGGTCACAAATTGTGACCGCCTTACCCGGCTCAAATTCTCACCCGTTCTTCCCCTCACCTTCACCGAAAACGGCGCCATCATGGCCGCCAATGTGGAAGTGCTCCAGCGCATCATGCGCTTGCTCGACCCACCGCCCGAACCGGAACCGCCGAGACGACAGATTGGCTTTGAAGTGCGAGAGCGCAGTGTTGTGTATCGTGTCAACCGCTGAGGAAGTCACCGATGAAACCGGACAAAAAATGGCTATTGCGCGAGTCTGACGCCGAAACACTCTGATTGGATCATGAAACCCGGACTGATCCTGGATCTGGAGGGACGCGCTCTGTCGCGTCCATGGGACCAAGGGGGGCTTTCCCCTCAACCCACGGCCACGACAAGGTGTCGGTGAAGTGACTGGCGAGTAATTGGGGTGCGGACGCGGGGGGGAATGAGCAACGGCATTTATCAGGCCGGACAAAGAATGAATTCGGACTGCGCTTTAACCGCTCGGTGGCGGAAACTCGAAAAGGGCTGTAGTTTGTTACAATAATTGGATTGACTCCTTTTCTGCACACAACGGATTTCGCCGTTTCCCTGGCATTTTTCAACGCCGGCAGCAGCATGGCCGCCAGGATGCCGATGATCGCCACCACAAGCAACTCAATCAGAGTGAAGGAAGCCACGTTGCGCCGCGCGAATCGCCGGGAAAGGGAAGTTGCCCTCATGCTCAACAGGATGACACACCGGGCGGCTGATGTCTTGAAGGTTTGGCGCAAAAACTTGAATGAATCCGCCACGACGGCAGAGGTGATCCGTTTGGTTTCCATATTTTTCTGATGGTTCCCGTCCCCACCCGCGCCGCTTCCGTGAAGGACAGAATGCGATTGCTGCGGTAGACCGCCTGCTCCGTTCACCATGAGAATGTCGCCGCCGGTGCGTTGCGGGTCTGATTCTGCTCGATCAAGAAGGCATCGGCGCATCGTCGGGTTCCCGTGTGCGGCAAACGCACGGCTGCTTCCGAGAAGAAATGATTGCCGGACATGAATCGGCCATGATAAACGAACCGTTATGCCCAAGTATTTCCAAGGCGAGATGAAGCTGCCCTTTCCGAAGGAGAAGCTCTTTCTGGAGAAGGTCAACAGTGCCGCGCTGGAGAAACTTCTGCGGAAACATGACGGCAAGGTTTCGCTTTGTGTGTCGTTCAGGGGACTGGATGATGACTGTCTCGGCTACCTGTTCAACATCCAGCAAATTTCAGCCAAGTATGAGGTGAGGGACATCACGAAAAAACTGCTGTTTCCTGTGGCTTCACGAGACGAACTGGTAGAAATGATCAAGCACGCTTCGGGCGGGAACTACGATCCAAAGTGGCAACAGCATTTCCAAGTGCTACGCAATCGAATCACATCCGAAAAATAGAACGGGCAGTCACTTGCTGGCCAGTAACTCCCCAATTTTGTCGTACGCACTATCGGGTTTCTCGCCGCTGCCAACGACTTTCCAACCATGCTCACCCTTTTGAAGGACATGCCAGTTGAGCTTTGACGACAGCCAGAGGGACACTGAGCCTTGTGTGTGAATGGACTTCATTTCCTCCTCCTTTTGCCACTGAGACAAGTTCCTCCCTGCCAGCAAGCAGAACTCGTTTCCGCCCTTCAAGCGGGCTTGTCCCAACATTTGAAGGTCTTCTGGATATGCCTGCACTGTTTGCATTTTCACGTTCTCAGCCTCTTGCAGGAAACAGATTTCACGGAAAGTCTCGGTGAGACCAAAAGCCAAGACACGCTGTTTGAACGCGTCATAAGTCGCCGCCTCTGCTTTCAAAGCCTCCAAATTCGGGGTCTCTGCTGGCAGGTTGGGGTCAAGGCCGATGCGCATGAGCTTGCCCATGTTGCCTTCTTCAGCTTTGAATCGGTCGCCTTTGGGCTTGTCTTCCGGCGTGATGATCGGCGTGCTAATGTCGATCCCTTTGATGCGGTTTCCCTGTGTGAAGAGCCAGCTGTAATCCCTCGTTTGCGCCAACACGTAAGCGTCGAATACCTCCACAAGATGAATGTGCGGGTAGGTTATGCTCACAGAGCCGACCACCTCGCGCTGCCAGCCCCAAATGACGATAACGAGAAAATCTCCACCCTTGTTGATCATGTGAAGCGGTGTTGAGAGGTTTGCGGATTTCTCCTCAGCAGCGGTGTGCAGCGCCTTTACCTCGAAACCGATTGTCGGCGTCCTCGAAGCATCGCGCATCAGGAGATCCGGGAACACGTTCCACAGAACCGCCGAGAGGCTGAATCCCTTACCCTCCGCTTCGAGCAAATGGTTCATTTCGTAGGCCAGCGAATACTCCAAAAGCGTCGAAACTCTGGTGCGCGTGTCCGTGAGGTGGCGGGAATCCATCGGGGGAGTTTCAATGGAACGCCTCGCCGTCAGCGTCTTCGATACGCTCTTGTTCACTCGCTCCACTGCTCGGAGGAGCAGCGCCCTTGCCAAGTCTCGATTGCTCATGATGTTGGGCAGCGAGCCTACACTCCACAGAGGCCTTTGGCAACGTTCTCGACGGCTTGACCTTCCAAGCTGGCTGCCTGTTTCAGCAATTGCTCTGCTTGTTCCCGGAGGCCATTGTACGTGGCTTGCGTCTTGAGGAAGGTGTCTCTCAGTGCTGCCTGAACTTCCGGGGGGGGCACCGGAATCTTGATCTGTTTCAAATCATGCGCAGCCAAGCGTGGGCGTCCGATTCCGGCAACATGGTGCATGATCTGCCCAAAAACGAAATCAGATCGGAGAAGGACGGAGAGAACGAACGGATCGAACGGTTTTCCGTCAGCACCCTCCCGAATCGTCAAGACAACGCACTCAGACGAAGTGTATCCAGGCTGTTGAAACTCGACGTAGTGACACTTGCGCAAGTTCGGTCGCATCCTAGCAAAAAGAATGTCGTGCTTGTAGAATTTCTTCACAGTGCTTTTCAACGATTGAGCCGGCACAGATACCTGCCGGGCAATTCCGTTTCTCGATTCCATCTGTGCAAGCCCGGTATGCAAGATGAACTGGTCGCCAAAATCCTGCGA
Source organism: Verrucomicrobiota bacterium (assembly GCA_016198745.1). Classification (GTDB taxonomy): domain Bacteria; phylum Verrucomicrobiota; class Verrucomicrobiia; order JABWAM01; family JABWAM01; genus JACQHZ01. The sequence goes on along the minus strand of JACQHZ010000166.1, from coordinate 20,584 downwards.
TGGGACAAAGACCTCATTTCGTTCCGAACAAATCTCTCCAAGCGTAACCGTACGGAACTTGCACCTTTTGAGAGCGGAAGCTGAGTGGAGGCGAGCGGGATGATGATACCGGAAATCGAGACGCAAGTTCTCAGTCGCGCCCACTTCCGCAAAGGGGTTGGCGAGGAATGCAGTTTCCGTCTCGTCTGACAACTTACCGGTTTTCTGAAACGTCTCCCACGCTTCGAGAATCTGAGGAAGGTCGCTGTTCGGAACAGGATTGCCGTGAGAATCATACGTGGTGTCAGGTTCTCCGTTCGGCTTACGGCCAACTCGTTCCGACTTTGCGTAAAACGTCGTGCATGACTGTGAGGGCTTGCTCGTCTTGCGCAGAATAATTATCGAGGTGTTGACAGAAGCGTACGGCATGAACGCCGTTTCCGGTAGGCTTATGACTGCCAGCAACTCGGCTCGTTTCCCGATAAGCTGTCTTACGTCTGCCGTCGATGGCAAAGACAGTACGCCCTCGTCAATAATCATCCCCAAATATCCGCCTTCTTTGAGCATGTCCAAGCAACGCTCGATGAAGAGAATCCCCCGCCGTCTCGAAGTAAAACCCTTGCCAAGCTCGAATGCCTGCAATGCAGCAGATTCGGAGAAATCACTACCGAACGGCGGATTGGTGATAATCGCGTTGAACCGCTTAAAGTAGGGTTGCGCTTTGTGTCCAAGGCTTCCGCTATTACCCAAACATACACTCTCGAACGAATGGGCGTTGTTGAGGAACAGATTAACTCCGGTAACCCACGCGAGACGGTCATCAATCTCCAGCGCAATCATGTGGGAAGGATGAACGCCCTGTTTGAGCATCTCGACCAAAAATCCTCCTGTACCGCTTGCTGGGTCACCGACGACGCCCTTGATCTTCGGCTTGAGCAGCGAAACCAAGAAACTGGCAATCTCCCGTGGTGTGAAAAACTGTTGGTTGTCGCCTTTATCAAAAGTGTTACGAACAACTTCCTCGTAAGCGACTCCCTTAAAATCTGCGACAGAGCCCGACAGCGAAAAAGCACTCAAAATCTTGCCGACTTCAACTAGGGCGTGATCAGAGGGATTGAGCTTGCGAAATCGTTGCGGAATGACGTGTTCGTGCTCCTTGCAGGCGTCGTCGTAAAACTTCCGAATCCGCTTGGCGAATACTTGGTCGGATTCGAGGAACTGGTTGAAAAGCTCCCCGCCTTCAGGGCTGCTTTCCGATAAAACCTTGATGAAGAAAAGCTTGGTCAATTCGTCGAACCGCGCGACAAGGGAGCTATCACCGTCAGTGTCGCGCAAGCACTTGTGCAACCGCGCCAACTGGCGCTTGAACTGATCCTCAGACAGCCCGCTCTCCTGAGTTGCCGGTCGCGTAACGGTCACGAAGGACTCAGCGGAAGTCCCAACGTGGTAGATTGCCGTCAGTTCCTCTCGCACCTTCATGACCTTCTCCCGGTCATAGGTGCGGTAGTTGTTCACCGGGTGGCGAATCGACTTAAGCTTACCGGCTCGATCCCAATTTCGCAGCGTTTCCTTGCTAACGCCGAGCAGCGATGCGGTTTCGGTGAGGGAAAGGCGCTCTTTCATGCCTACCAACCTACAAAGGTTATAAAACCTTTGCAAGTCAATTCAGCGAATGAACGCGAAATTCAATGAGTTTTCCCTGCACTCGTCGCCGCCGTCCAGCAGACTTTCACTCGCGCCAATCCGTGAGATGCCACCACCTTTGGTGGTGGAGCTTCACCGGACGGCTCGGTTGCTTGAGGAATTCCCTTCAATGCCTCACACCCGGACGAAAGCTCGAGCCGCAATGTCGCGCGAAAGGTCTCGCCTGACGCAAGCGATCGCTCCGGCGAATACGGGCCGCGCCAACTCCCGGCCATTTGATAAATCGCGAACCGCTGCCAGTTCGCATCCGGCACGATTCGCAACGTCTCGTTGTGATCCACATCGCAGAGCGCCAGAGTTCCTCCGTCAATGTCCAATGCACAACCGTCCATTGATCCATAAGGTGGCAAAGGGGAGAGCGTGCTGGTGCCGTGCCGTTGGAGGAGCGTGCTCACGTTTCGACGGGACGTCGTCGGGCCAAAGGTCCAGTTGAAGAAACTCTCGAATTGAACGACCGGGTCCGACTCGCCGCGATTGACGGCTTCAAACTCCAGTGTCAGGACCGGTTGGGTATCATCGAGGCGCGCACGTTTACGAAATACAATCCCCTCAGATTCTGCTTGGAAACTGACGCTATTCGATGGACCCTTCTTGTCGATTTCGAAATCGCGGGTGCGAAAGTCGCCGTAAAAAAGATGCAGCACGCCAACCGTCGGATCGCGCACGGGGCCGGTCTTGAGCCAAGTTTGAAGATGTTTCGGGCCGACGTGATCAATTCCCGAACTCACGCTGTAAAAACTCACGATCCGTCCGCCGCTTTCGGGTGACACCTGAACCCGGCACGCGGGGTTTGAAAGTTCGATGGTCTTCAATGCAATTTACCTCGATTTGAATTGTTCGGCGGCCACAACAGCGCAACTGCGCGGCGGCAAGTGCAGCCGGAAATTTTCGCCAAGACGCGGTTCGCGGATGATTTCAACTTTTGAATTTTTCCACTTCAGCCCGATCAAGTTGCCATTTTTTCGATCGAGGCGGATCGTGCAAAGCAGGGTTTCAACAAAATGGCGGGCGATCATGTTGATCATTCTTAGCTTTATTGAGTTCCTGCTGTTTAACTTCAATCATGGTTGTCATTCCGAGCGTAGCGAGGAATCTCTTTCTGTTGAATCGTAAAAAGGGATCCTTCGCCTCGCTCAGGATGACATCCATCGCATGAGGATCTCAACAGAGCCATCTTTCTTCATCCGATGCTGATGGAAAAGTTCATCGAGTTGTTTTCCAAGGCGTCGTTGGAAGGTGAAATCGTGCCCTGCCCAACTGTTCAACACAGCACGCTGAAGAGTTTATCTCCAGCCTTGAGTTTGATTTGCAAGCGGCATTTTCCGCGCGGCGGAGTGTTCTTCCAAAGAACCTTGCGATAAACCGTCTGTCGCCGCTCGCCGCCCAATGTTCCAAGCGCCATCGGTTTTCGGGATGCATCCAGCGCAGCCACGCTCAGGCTTTCGCCTTCGGCGTTCAGCCAAAAGCCAGCGTCGCCCATCTCCAACGGTTGGGTTGTCAGCGCGCCCTCGCCTGTTGCAAAGGCAAACCGGTCGCGCGGGAGCGTTGCCAAGCCGAGATAAACGGGCGCGAAGAAGCAGCCGCGCCGTTCGGGGTTGACGGCGTATTGCGCGGGCCAATGCTGGTACATCCGCGGACAGCCGAAGTAGTGAATCCAGATTTCGTCGCCGACTTCCTGCCAGCCAGCGGAATTCGTCACGAGCAGGTTTTCATCCCACCTGCCCTTGGGACCGGTCGCGACCAGGGGTGTGCGCGGATGGATGCGACGGAAATGGCGTCCGTCCTTGCTGACCGCGAGCCGCAGATCGCCGTGAAGCGGGTTTTGGCTGAATCGGTCGGACTCGAACAGCATAAGGTAGGTCGCGCCGATTTTCTGAACTGCGGCGAAGTGGATCTCCTCGTCGATTCCCTTCTCGGGAGCGAAGATGATCCGCGCATCGAAATCGTCAAGCGGCGGCTCTTTCAAGTGCATGGGATCCACACCGTGCGCCAGCGCGATGTTGCGGACGCCCGGCCAACCGCTGCCATCGGGCCGCGGTTTGAAGAGCTGGCCGTAAGCCTTCCATCGGTAACTCGGATCCGGATCATCCGGGTCGTAAAGGAGTTGGGAGACATCCAGGAATGGCGCGCGGACCATCTCGCCATAGGCGGTGCCGGCGCGCGTCCAGATTTTGCCGTCCGGCGACCAAGCCAGGCTCTTGCAGAACAGGGTTTGCTTGAAATCCACTTTCGCATCGGTCGCACGGGATTCTCCCCAGTAACCGCCGAATCGCTGCGAGGGCGGGGCGTCCGGCAGCGGGTTCTCAAACACCAGGCTGAGCAGGTTGGTGTTCCAATCCGGCTTGATCCAATTGGTCGGCTTCCCGAAAAGCTCGACCTGTCCGACATTGGGCTTTGTCCAGTGGACGCCACCGCCGCTCTCGGCGTAGCCGCAATGCCAGGTGCGATCAGGCGTCTGCATGACGTCCAGTCCCGTATACCAACAGCGAAATTTCCGGTCACCCGGACTGTAGAGCACGGTGCCGGGCCAGCTCACGCACAGGCTGTCCCATTGGTGCGGCTCGCCGGGGAGCATCACCGGATTCTCGGGATGCTTCATCGCGGGGTTGAGGTGAAACGTGACGCCGTGCGATTCGGCCACGGATTCTTGATCGAGGATGAGATGAGGATTGGATTGCATTTATTCGACGGCCTTCACGAATTCCTTCCATTTCGGCCAGGCTTTCACGTTGATGGTGGCCAGCGTGCCGAGATCGCTGCGGGTATCAAGCCGGGCCGCCTGCGCGCGGAAGACCTCCTTCCAGAGACGCTCCACTTTCATGACGCCGCGCCGGTAATCGGCAAGCAAACGCGACCCTCCGGCGAAACTCGGTCTGCGCCGCCGCGATTGAATCGCGCGCAAAGGCGTGGCGCGCTCCCCAGACGCCGCGCCGCGCATCCGGGAAATGGCGCGCCGTGCCGTGCGGAAATTTCCCGACGCGAATGCCGGGAACGCCTCCGCATGGCGGGTTGAACGAGTTCGGATATGGCTTTCCGTAAGACCATTTTCCCTCGGCGTCGCGGAACGCGGCGAGCGGCTCGAAGTCGTAATTGTGAAACCAAACGAAGTTGCCGCCCCAGCGCCCCAGCGTCAGCAGGTAACGCGCGTAGTCCTCGAAGTTCCAAACGTTGATGCTGTTCAATAGATTACCCCAAGGCAGAAGTCCCCGCGTTGCGAACGCCGGTTGAACGCGCAATGTGTCGTCGGCCGCGGGCCAGCGCAGCACCGGCTGTTTGGGAGTGGCGTCGGCGAAGAAACTGAATCCAAACCCCAGCAACCGCAGCGCGTGATGAAACCCGTGCGCCGCGCCGCGCGGGCCGTCCGCGCGAATCGTGAGGCGCTGATTCGTTCGCTCGATCGAATATCCTTCCGCCGCGCCGTTGCCGGCCGCCACGGCGATGTGCAGACGAGCGTCACGCCGTTCGCCCGGAACAAAGCCGGCGGGTTTCAGGTAATGTTCGGCCTCGAGACGCAGCGGCGCGAAGCGCGGTTCGTTGGGGATTGAATAGGAGTTCATTTTAAACCCACGGAGTTCCACTCCGCGCCGGCGGCGCGGCACAGGTCGTTCCACAGCGGAATCTCGCCGACCGCCAGGTCATTCTGCACGCTCTTGCGCCATTCTTCGGTCCACCCCGGCGGTTGCGAGGAGGGTTCCGCCAACGGCATGGCCGCAACAATTCGTTGCGCTTCCTCGATCCACTCGGGATCAGCCGTCACCTGGACGGCCAGGCGTCCGATCGAACGCCGCCCCCACAGCGCGTCCCAAACCGGCGCGCGCGACTGTTCCCGCGACGCCGCGAGTTCACTGAAATCCCGCAAGCTGAATTCATTCATCGGATCGGTTTCTGCTTGTAAGCCATGTCCTCGTTGATATGCACCCGGTCGGGAACCACGCCTGCCAGCATTTTTTCCATCTGTTTACAGAGACACTGGAACCAGTCCGCCCCTTCCGGCAGCCCCTGTTGGCGCCAGGTTGTCAGGGTTATCTCGCGTGGTTTACCGGGTTGGAATGGAATCCGGTCGGGTTTTTCAAAAAGAATCGCGGCCAAATATCTTTCGCGCCCGTTCATGGATTTTCCTGGGGTGACTGTTGCCAATGGATGGTGAGAGGAATTCTTATCATGCCATCAGGCGCGTCATTTGTCTTGAAGGTTTGACGAAAAAGCTTGAATGAATCTGATATGCCCAAACTGATCCCCCGGTTCACCATCACCCAGAAACAGGTCGGATTGTAGTCCTTCAGGGCAAGAAATGAGTTGCCTACTAGTATGCTAGATTGTATGGTTTGGGCATGCCTTTCGATCAAAACGAATCCTTTCTCAACATGGGGACCTCCCATGCCGACCGTTGCACCGCCGAACTGATCAAACGGATTCGCAAGGGCATGCTTCGTCCGGCCCAAAAGCTTGGCGAAGAGTCGGTCGCGCGTGAAATGCGCGTGGGACGCGCCCCTGTGAGGCTGGCCTTCGAGCGGCTGGTGTCCGCCGGCGTCCTTGAGAGGATCCATCGGTCGGGCACATTCGTCCGCAAGATCGGCCTGGAAGAACAATGCGAGATCATGGATGTGCGCATGATCCTGGAAGGATTTGCCGCCCGCCTCGCCTGCAAACGCGCAAGCCGGCCCCAGCTTTTTCAATTGCGAAAAATGGCGGACAGGATTGATGCGCTGGAGGATTGCTTGCTCATCAAGCAACTGGCAGACCCAAAGCAGTGGGGTGAAGTCCAACGGTTGGAGAAGGATTTCCACAACCAAATCGCCCGGTTAAGCGGGAACAGGACCATCGCGCGAATTCTTTCCACGCAAAGCCTTGTGGAATGCTGCATTCAAATGGGAATCACCACCCCTCTGGGTTCGCCGCCGGATTCAAGAAACATTCCGCGGCATCGCGACATTGTCCGCGCGCTGGCCTCGCGCGACCCCGATGCGGCGGAAAAAACAATCCGCAGACATATCCTTCTTTCAAAGGAAGACGGGATCGCGGCTGTTTTGAGCGGCGACCATTTCGGGACGGGAGAATCTCAACCCTCAGCGCGAAACGGGAAGCGGGCACCGGGAAAACGATCTGTTTTTGCCGGAGCATTCACGCTCATCGAGCTTCTGGTCGTGGTCGCCATCATCAGCCTGCTGGCGGCCTTGTTGTTGCCGGCGTTGAAAAACGCCCGCGAGTCGGCGCGATCGGTCGTGTGCATGAGCAACTTGAAGCAACTCTACACCGCATTTTCCTTGTATGCGAACGACAACAATGGGGGTGTCCCCGATGACTACAATGGGGATTGGGGGTATGGGTATTTTAATTTTGATGATCATGTTGACGATCAATGGGGGCTGGACAACCGGGCTTATGGCTACGGATTTCGCCATCCCGGAAATCGCGCGAATGTGCTCTATTACGATGGCCACGTTGCCGCCGTCCAACATTACCTGCAGACGGGCAAGCATATACTCAACACGGGCATAAATTGTGTTTTTTTGATCCGGTTCAGCTGCCCCGTGTAGGGGATGTCCCGCCATGGCGGGACCATCCCGCTCCGATCAGATGGGAGGACATAAAGCCCTCCCCTACAATTGAAAGCTCAGTTTATGACCGCACCCAGCATAATTGGACCTGGAAATATCCGTGAGCGTGGCCGCAACCGGGGCAGGCCCGGAACAGGCGCCGTCGCCTTCAGCCACGGCGATCATCGCCCTCCCGCGCAGGCACGATTCCGCGCCATGACTGCCAGGCGTCTTGCCCGTGCGCGGTATTTTGCAGGCGTGGAACCGGCGAACTTGTGGAACAGACGGGAGAAATTGAACGGATTCGAAATTCCGACCATCTTTGCGACCTGGTGGATCGGATGATGGCTTGCGCTCAAAATGCGGCGGGCCTGCTCGATGCGGTAACGACTCAGGTAGTTCATCGGCGACATGCCCGTTTCGCGCTGAAATTGATGGGCAAAATGATACAAGCTCAACCGCGACACCGAACTGAGTCCCTTGAGGTCCAGACGGTCGCGGTAAAATCGCGCCATGTAACGAAGGCTGTCGCGCACCGGCAAAGACAGCGGTCCGGTCTGTTTCGGGATGGGTACCAGATCGATGTCAAATTTTTCCTCATCCCTCCGCGAAGCGGACAACTCCGCCAGCAGGAGCGTGAGCAGACCCGACGCCCTCCATTCGTAAGCAGGCGGTTTGTGGACGGTAATGGCGAGCAATTCGCGAAACAAGGTTTCAAAACGCTTGAGGTTGACTCCCGTGAAGACCGGATTTTCATCGGCGCAAAGCCTGCTTTGGAGATGCGGTGATTCTTTCCCGTCGAAACAAACCCACCAATTGTCCGCCGCGCGCGGTCCGTCGTTGCCGTAACGCACGGGTTCGCGCAAATCCATCAAACAGACGCTTCCCGAACCGAGCCGGTGGACGCGTTCCCTCACCTGGTGCCAGAGTTCGCCGCGACGGATATAATGCAGGAGAAACCGGGCCTCGTGTTCGTGCTGATGGCGAAAACCCGTCGGCGTGGATGATCGTCCCAACACCGCTACGTGGAGCAGGAAATCCTGGGCGAATTTGCTCGGAAAATGATAATACTCGACCCCCAGCGGCACTTTTCCGCCCCGCCAGTAGCGTTTCCCGACGCCCAAACGTTTCGTCTTCATTCAGGAGTGATTATGAAAGCTGGCGGTCGGTGAGCAACCAAAATTCTTGATTCGCGATGAGCAAAAGAAGCGGCCGACAATTTTTTGCAAAAGGACAGCAAAGGAAAACTTTTGTTCTCGAAAGGCTTTGCGGCGATAGTTCCGGTTGACATGGTTGTTCAAGAAAATGGCCCGTCGCGGAAGCGCCGCATCGCCCGGATTTGGGAGCGACGGCGGCGGCCCGCATTCACCCGCATCGAGCTGAAAATTAAGAATCTGCTTTTGATCTGGATTGGAATACTCACAATCGGGTGCGTGCAATTCTCTGGCGCTCAAGTGGCAGGGGTTTCGGGAACAGATGATTTGGTGATCGCCGAAAAAGGCGCAACCGATGCCGCGATCATTGTGTCGCCGCAGGCGGGCGAATGGGAAAAGCGGGCAGCCGGCGACCTGGCCTCTTATATCGAACGGATGAGCGGCGCCAAGCCGGCAATCGCGAATGCTACGGAACCCATTGCAGCGGCGCTCAAGGCCAAAACCCCGCTTCTCATCATGGGCCAGGAGGCGCTTCAGGCCGAACCCGATTTGCGCAAGGAACTGGCGAAGGTCGCCAAAAAGAATCCCGTGTTGCAGGCCGATGCCATCGTGCTGCGGCGTGCGGCGAATCGAGTGTATCTCGCGGGCGCCAACGATGATTCGCATTACTACGCCGCCGTCGAACTGTTGCGTCAATGGGGATGCCGATGGTATCTGCCATCGGACTTCGGGGAATGCATCCCCCAACAACCCGTGTTGAAGATCGGCAAGCTTGATGTTGCCTGGGCGCCGCCCTTCGAAATCCGAAATTACTGGATCGCCTGGAACGGCGAACAGGCGGGACGGGAGGAGTTCAAGCGCCGCAATTTCATGAACAACGTCAACGTTCACAGCGGCCATGGACTCAACGCCTACACCAAGGACATCATCCCGGCCGGGAAGGACATGTTCGCCGTCCCGATCGCCGAAGACGCCACCGCGGAGCATGTCGCCAAACAAATCGCCGCCGAGTTTGGCAAGGGCGTGCCCTCCATCTCGCTCGGCATGGAGGATGGCACGTACAAATCGGATTCGCCTAAGGACAAGGAACTGCAGGCAGGGCTATTCGACAAATACTTTCTCATCCCGACGCTCACCGACGGTTTCATGGTGTTCTACAATCATGTCGCGGAAATCCTGATGAAACAGCATCCGAACAGCCCGACCAAACTCGGTTTCCTCGCTTACTCGAACATCACCATCCCCCCCCAACGAGACATCGTCGCCGCCAAGCCGCTGATCGCCTACCTTGCGCCGATTGACGTTGATCCGAATCACGGCATGGACGATCCGCGTTCGCCGCCGCAACAGGAATATCGCGACATCATGTATCGCTGGGCCGAGGTCATGCAGGGGCGCGTGGCGATTTACGATTACGACCAGGGCATGCTCGTCTGGCGCGACCTCCCGAACCCATCGCTTGCCACCATCCGCGACGACTTCAAACATTACCGGAAGGCCGGCATCCTCGGCGTCGCCACCGAGAGCCGCAACGCAATCGCAACCGTCTTCCTGAACCTTTATCTTCGCGGCCAACTGATGTGGAATCCCGATGCCGACGCAGAGGCAATGCTGGCCGAGTTTTACGGGAAGTTCTACGGTCCTGCTGCAAAACCGATGGCCGCCTACTGGAACGCGATCTTCAAGGCGTGGAACGATACGATCGTGACCGAACACGAGTATTTCGTCATCCCCGCGATCTACACGCCGCAGTTGATCGAGGAACTGAGGAAACATCTCGAAACTGCCGAGGCCGCCATGAAACAGCCCGGCGCAGGCGGCGGGAGACCCGATGAAAGGATGAAATTCACCCGCCTCGGTTTCGGCGTGCTCGAAAACTATGTCGCGATGGTCACAGCCGCCGCAACCGAGTGCGATTACAAGGCGGCGGTTGCCGCGGGCGAGAAGGGCCTGGCCGCGCGCAAGGAACTGGCGGCCATGAACACGACCTTCACCACCCGCGTCATCGGCGTGGCCGAGGAGACCGAGGCCGGCGGACCCGCCTGGTGGTGCGGCGAAGTGAAGCAATATCGCGATCTGCTCGCTTTCACCGACGGCGCAAAAGGCGCGCTTTTGATGAAAACCCCGCTGGAATGGGCGTTTCGGCGCGATCCCCACGACGCGGGCGTTGTTCGCCGTTGGGCGAGCGCGCCAGTGGATTTGCGCGAGTGGCAGGGACTGAAGAACCGCGGCAGCATCGAGAGCCGCATTCACAGCGGCAGCCGGTGGGAAATGCTCCGCACCGATCTGTACGCGCAGGCGCAGGGCGTCCTTCACCCCGATTACAATTATTACAATGGCCACGCCTGGTATCGCACCGACATCGAGATTGGTTCCGGCGCGGCCAAGGGCAAGGTTCACATCCGTTTTCCCGGTCTGTTCAACGAATGCTGGCTCTACTGCAACGGCCGCCTTGTCGCGTATCGCCCGTTCCCGTCACTATGGTGGCTGAGCGATTACAAGTTCGAATGGGATGTGGACCTCGCCGGTAAAATCCAGCCTGGCAAGAACACCCTCGCTCTGCGCATTCATAATCCGCACCACATGGGTGGGATGTTCCGCCGCCCATTCCTCTACGAATCCACCGAAAAATAGCCCATGCGAAGCAACGGTTCAGGTGCTCACCGGAAAATGTGTGGCACAGCCGCCCCCGGCTGTGTTCCGCAGGAGAAACCACAGCCGGGGACGGCTGTGCCACATATCAAGACATTGACATACCCGATCAGTCAAATGGCGGACATATTTGCATTGCGTTCACATCCCAGGTCCTGCGCGCGCCGAGCGGGGAAATGAGGAGGCAGTGATCAGTAATCAGTTATCCGTATTTCATCATGAACAATTCATCCGCCAAAGGACGGATTCGCCGTGGCGACCGAACGATGCAGTTTTGCTGCAAGTCACGGCAACCGCTTTGCTGTGATTCACGATTCACCATCCCGCTGAGCGGGACGGGGCAGGCGATTCACGCCTCAGCCCCCGTGTCTCATGATCCGTGTCTCGTGTCTCGCTCCGCCCTGCGGGGCTTCACGCTCATCGAGTTGCTGGTGGTGGTTGCCATCATCTCCATCCTGGCCGCGCTTCTGCTGCCGGCATTGAAGAATGCAAGGGAAAGTGCCAAGGCCATTGTTTGCATGAATAACCTGAAACAGATCGGGCATGCCTTTGCCCTTTACGCCAACGATTGGGATGATTATATGCCCGCAAACGGTTCTGCACCCAACCAATGGCACAACTTCCTTGCGCGAGGCGGCTATTTGGGAAGCACCGAACCTTGGGGTTCCATGCGGCGCGCAAAAGTTTTGCATTGCCCGGCTGAATACAAGTCGAAGCGCAACCCGTCCAACGGCTGCCAAGCTGTCACCAAAGACTACTATGAGTACAGTCTCAACGGCTGCAGTTATGTTGTCAATTGGAGTGTCAGCGGCTACCAATACGGCGTTCCGCAACGAGGTTTTTCAAAGCTACCCAGCTTTGCAGAATCCAATCCTTGGAGTGCGCCCTCCGTTCAGTATGCAGGCGCGCCTTCCGACGCGACGCTGGTCGTTGATTGCCAGGACATAGGTGACGGAGGAGTCAGTGAATACTTCATTGACATCGACAACACCGACCCGATTTATTGGAACTATACGGGCGGCAACAGGGGGTTTTACTATGCTTTTCGCCATCCGGGACGCCGGGCCAACATGGTCTATCTGGATGGACATGTGGCGGCCATCAAACACGCATTGGACGGAGGCGGTCCCAGCTGGAAGTATTTGCGGAATTATTACGATCCGTAAGGGGCTGCCGTAAAATCAATTGAACAAAAGCCGCGCCGGAATTTTGGCTGACGGCAAGTCGCGAAGAGGGAGAATATCCCTTGTGGACTCCTGCCGTTGCGGCGCCAATCCCGCAGTGGTGGGGCCGCCAGCGGGCAAAAGAACCAGCGGCGTTGATTCGACCGGTGACACCCCACAAAAACCGGTAGGATTGTGTTTTTGCGGTGAAATTCCTACGCTTACCTGAGTATTTGCCATGCTCCCAAATCTTCACGTTATTGTTTATGCGCTGATTTCAGATCCGATGGTCGTTCTCACATTGCAGGCCGCAACGCTGGTCAAGGACGGGAATCCCTCCACCGCCATTGTCATTCGCGATTCGGTGTTTAAGGCCGAGGCATACAAGCCTGCACGCAGCCAAACCGGAACGCCGGACGGCAAAGTCAAGCTTGCGGCAACCGACCTGCAAATTTACATCGAAAAAATGAGCGGCGCCAAGCTGCCGATTATGTCGGACGCACAAGAAGTCAACGGTGTTGTGGTCCTCGTCGGCGCGAGCAAACGCACAGCGCCGCTGCATGGGCTGCAGATTCCGTCCGGCCTGACGCCGGAACGCAACGAGGAAGACTATGTGATCCACGCCAAGGGCGACACATTGATTTTGGCGGGCAACGATGAAGGACCCTCTATGGGCACGTACTACGCGGTGGCTGAATTTCTGCGCCGGCAGGGCGCGCGGTGTGATGTGATTCAGAGAAATTGGTTGTCGAAATCGTCATGAGCGCCCATCGGAATAGAAAAGGGCCCTGCCAGACAAACCTCAAAACCGGATTCTATCATGCAAATGATCCTCAAACGAAAAGTGTTCTCTCATCAACCCGGCCGCGCGCCGTTGTGCGGCTTTATCATTTACATCGACGCGATCAAGCGCGTGTTGCTCAGGCGGATCGGATGGGAAGTGAGCAATGATATTCACGACAACTTCAGCGACGCTGTCAGCCATGATAACGGCAAGACCTGGGGCGAATCGCGTTCCGCGCTCAGCAGCGTTCCGGCGCCGGGCGGCGTCATCGTGCACACCGAAAACGCGGCGCTCTATCTGGCTGATCGCAACCTCCTGATCCATTGGACCAATGACAAACTGGAATCATCGTTGGAAGGCGGCTACGACCCGGATGCAAGCGCGCGAATTCGCATCACGACGGGCGATCCCAATTCGGTGTCGAAAGGGATGGCGCCCGACGTGTTCATCTCCGATTTCGGGTTGAAACAGGGCATTTACGTCAGTTTCGCCACGCCGTTTCTCGATTCGCATGGGCGCGTGCTGGCGCCGGTTCAATGGCAAAAGAAGGCGCACCTCGTTCCCGCGAACCTGAAGCCAACCGTGACGCCCGCTGCCGCCGAAAGGATCGGCGCGCGCGATTACGCTGCGCGCAAGGATATGCCCGAGGTGTTCTCCGACGTATGGGAGGTCGGCCTTTTGATCGGCGAATTTCAGAAAACCGGAAACCTGAACTGGCGCGTGGGCAAGGCCGTGCCGTGCAAGTTCGACAAATCGTCGCGCGGGATGTGCGAAGGAACCGTCGCGGAATTGTCAGATGGCCGATTCTGCATGATCTTGCGCGGCAGCAACGAGGCCTGGCCGGAAAAACCCGGTTACAAGTGGCTCTCTTTTTCGGAAGACGGCGGAACGACCTGGTCGGAAGTCGTTCCCCTGCCTTGCGACGATGGCAGCGTCATTGAATCGAGCGCCACCGGGTCGGCGTTGTTTCGTTCGATCAAGAACAATCAACTTTACTGGATCGGCAACCTCTGTCTCGAAGGCCGCCGTCCGAACGGCAACATGCCGCGCAGCCCGCTTTACATCGCCGAAATGCAGGAAAGTCCGGTGGCGATCAAAAGAAAGACCATCACTGTCATTGATCGGGCGCAACCGGGCGAACATCCCGACACCCAACACTCGAACTTCAAATTCTATCAGGACCGCGAGACCGGCGACGTCGTGCTTTACCTCACGCGCTACGGCGAGCGCGGTTATCCGCCTGCGGCCGAGTGGATTGACGCCGATCTGTATCAATACCGGGTGAGTTTGGACTGATCAAATGTTCGAGGCGCGCACTCGATACCCTCATGCTCAATTCCCGCGAACGTTTGACCCGATGCTTTTTTCACCAGGAAACGGACCGTCCCGCGGTAACGGTCTGGGAGAATTATCCGGCCAATGACCCAACCTATGAAAAAACCCGGGCTTATGTCAGTGAGCATTGCGACCGGCGCTTGACCTGGTGGTGCGGACGCGAAGTGAGTTGCGTCGAGCCCCTGGCCGATGCGCAAAATACGATCGAGAGGAGGTATCCGTGCATGCGCACGGTCGAACCGCACTCCGAAGATTTTGAGCGGATCATCCGCATATTGAAAACTCCCAAGGGGGAATTGAAGGCGATATTCCTTCGCAACTTGAAAGGTCAGCCCGGCCTTGCCGAGAGGCATTTCATCCAATCCCGGGAGGACGCGGAAAAATTTTTATCGTTGTCCTTGCCCACGATCGAGCCGGAAACGGATCCATTTTTTGAAATGGACCTCAAGATCGGCGAGCGCGGCGTCATCATCTGCTGGCTTGGTTTTAATCCGGCCGGTTTTGTCGTGGAACTGCTCGGTTCCGAGAATTTCGCCCTTTTCACCCGGAGCGACCGGGACATCCTGCACGCCCTCTGCGAACGGCAGATGAAAATCATGCTGGCTACGGCAAAGCATCTGCTTGTGAAAAAAATCGGCCCCTTTTTCTCCCTCAGCGGGGAGGAATATCTCGTGCCCCCGCTCCACGGGCCGGGGGATTTCAAGGATTTCAACCTGAAATACGACAAGCCCATCGTTGACCTGGTCCACAACGGGGGCGCCCGGATGTACGTTCACAGCCATGGTTCGATGAAGAAAGTGCTGAAGGGATTTGTTGACGCGGGGGTTGACGTGCTCCATCCGATCGAAGCGCCGCCGATGGGGGACATCACCCCCGCCGAGGCCAAGAAAATCATCCGCGGAAAGATATGCATGGAGGGAAACATTCAGATCGCCCGTTTCTACGAGGCAACCCCGGACGAGATTCGCGAGGAAACCCTTGCCCTTATCCGGGATGTCTTCGACGACCGTCGCGGTCTCATTGTATGTCCCACCGCCTCGGCCTTCATCACCGGCGCGGGCGAAACCTGTTTCCCGCAGTACCGGACCATGATCGATGCAGTGCGAAATTGGAGGAGTTCCGACGGTTGTTATGCACGCGGCAATAAATAATTGCGCATTCTTCGAGAACATGGAGGGCGCCGCTTCGTCGGCGCCTGCGGGGTGGCGCGGACAGAGCCGCGCCCTCCATTCTGCCGATCTATTCGCAAACACTTATGACCGCCTATATAGACACGATCATTGCCAGGCTGCTGTTGGCGATGCCGTCGGCCCTGGCGCTCAGAAAAAGGTGGAACTTGTTCCGCACTGTGGCACAATGAAGCGCAACCAATTTTTTATGAACGAACGCGAACGTTATATTGCCGCGCTGGCCTTTCAAAAAACGGACCGCATTCCGTTTATGCCCGGTGGGGGGCGGCGTTCCACGCTCAGGGCATGGCATCAACAAGGATTACCGGCGAAAGTGGACAACTACCTGGAACATGTCCGGAAGATCATCGGCATTCCGCCGGGCAGCGCGCAACAGCCGGTTGATTGCGGCGTGGATTTCCGGATGATTCCGCAGTTCGAGGAGAAGGTCCTGGAGCGGCGCCCCGGCACGCTGATCGTGCAGGATTGGAAAGGCAACATCTGTGAAATATCCGACGAGTTCGATGTGACTTATCTGCGGATGGCAATTGATTTTGTGACCCGCAAATGGATCAAATGTCCCGTCGAATCGCGCAAGGACTGGCCGGACATGGCGTGTCGTTATGATCCGGATGATCCGAAACGGTTTCCCGCCGATTTCGCGGACCGTTGCGCGAAATTGAAAGGGCGCGACTACCCCAGCGGTTTTGTTGTGAACGGCCCGTTCTGGCAATTGCGCGAGTGGCTTGGCTTCGAGGGGGTGTGCATGATGCTCATGGACGATCCGGACTTCGTGCAGGAGATGATTGATTTCTGGCAAAAATTCATTGCGCGAATGCTGCAGCGGGTGCTCGCAAGTTACGTGCCCGACTTTATTGTCATCAGCGAGGACATGGCCTACAAATCCAAGCCGATGGTCGGTCCCGACATGTGCCGGAAGTTTCTGCTTCCTTGCTGGCGAACGTGGACGGAACAGGCGAAGGCCGCTTTCGTGCCGATCATTGATTGTGATTCAGACGGGTTCGTCGGCGATCTGATCCCGGTCTGGATCGAAGCGGGCATCAATTGCAATTCGCCGCAGGAGGTCGCCGCCGGCAACGATCTTCCCGCTTATTGCAAGAATTTTGGTTCAAAGATGGCTCACCGCGGCGGAGTTGACAAACGCGCGATGGCCAAGGGCGGCAGGGTGATCCGCGCGGAATTCGAGCGGCTGCGGCCTGCCATCAAGAGCGGGGGTTATATCCCCGGCTGCGATCATGGCATTCCGCACGATGTCTCCTGGCCGAATTTTGTGGATTACTGCCGGTTGCTCGCCAAAGAGACCGGCTGGATTTGAGCGAAAGAGTCGCCCTTCCATGACGAAGCATCAACTCGGAAAGCACCATGAAAGAAGATCGTTTTGACCGGATTCAACGCGCGATTGTTCATCGGGAGGCAATGTCGCCGCCGCCTCATTTCGAGGCGGGGGTGGGCAAGGACGTTCGCGAGGCCTATTTGGGACGTCCCATCAACAGCATCCAGGACGACATCGATTTCTGGAAGGAGGCTGGTTATTGTTTCTACCCTGTCAGTTTCGGATTGCTCCAGTTTGGCGGAAAAATGGCCACGGTGGGCGCGCAACAACATGTCGGCCACGCCCATTACAGCCTTTATCGGAATGAGGACATCGAAATGGCATGGGCTGAAACAGGCACCGGGGTGATCGCTTCCGATGGAGATTTCGAGAAGTTTGTGTGGCCGGACCCTGAGAAGATGAGTCTTTCCATGCTCGATGAGGCGCTGCCGCTGCTGCCTCACGGGATGAAGGTCATCGCCAATATCGGCAAAATTTTCACGGGTACGTGGCAATTGATGGGCTTCACTTTCTTTTCGGAGGCGATTCACGACCACCCGCAGCTCGTCGGACGCGTGTTCGAGCGCGTCGCCGAAATCCAGACGCGCATCACCGAGCGTGTGATCGCGCACCCCGCGGTCGGGGCTGTGCTGCACGCCGACGACCTGGCTTATTTCAGCGGGCCGATGGTCAATCCCGTTGTTCTTCGACGCCACGTCTTTCCCGCTTACAAACGCATGGGCGCAATGTGCAGCAAACGCGGCGTCATTTACATCTATCATTCCGACGGCCAGATGAAGGACCTGATCGGCGACATTGTGGACTGCGGATTCGCCGGCCTGCATCCGATCGAGCCGAAGCCGATGGATGCTGTTGCATTGAAGAAACAATGGGGCGACCGCCTATGTCTGCTCGGACATATTGACGTGGACCTGCTGGCGCGCGGCGCACCGCAACAAGTCCGCGAGCAGACGAAACGCAATCTCGATCTCCTCGCCCGCGATGGCGGTTACTGTCCCGGTTCCGGCAATTCCGTGCCGGATTACGTCCCCCTGCGGAACTTCGTCGCCATGGTTGAAACTGTGAAGGAATGGCGTTCGTGACCCTGCCCCGGCCGCTCAACTGACGCTTGACACCATTCTGCAGAAGCCGGTGCGAGGGTCCCCCTCGTGGTTGATCAACCCGATGGAGCACCGCGTGTCAGACGCACAGACGGGGATGACAGAAAACGCGCCCATCACGCCGCCAGGTCTTTCTTGATCAATAAAACGACGGTTTTCGAGGAGGCGCGAAGCGCGGCGATGTCCGAAAGCTTGATTTCACGAACGCGTTCATCGGCCAGAGTGAGATTTTCGCAGACAAAAATTCTGCGATACGCTCCAAGGGTCCTGGCCACGCCTGCAATCCAGCGGAACGATGAAACGCCGCCCATCAAGACGGCGATTTTTCCGACATCAACCAACGACCGCGGGTCCAACTCCGGGATGAGATTGTGCGCGCTGATGATCCTCGCATCCAGCCAGTCGAGACCGATGCGCGCAAAAGCAACCTGGATGGAACTGATGCCGGGAAGGACCTGACAGGCGGCGCGGCCAAAACGCTGGATCACCGGTTGCGCCAGGCTGCACAGGCCGGGATCGCCGGTGACGAGGATCACGATTTTCCTGCGACCGACATGAACGGCCATTTTTTCAATCGCCTCCTGGATGTCTGCCCTCACCGCGATCCGTTCCGCATCGGGCGCCGGAAAACTTTCCAGCAGCCGCGGGGCGCCCACAAGAATTTCGGCGCTTTCGATGGCTTGACGCACGGCAGGGGTCAGGTGATCAAGACCTCCCGGTCCGCAACCCGCAATGATGATTTTTCTGATGTTGGATCGTTTGTTCATCGTTGGCAGTATTGAGTTCTCACGAGATGTCATCCGAATTTGTGAAAAGATTACGCGCCGGCATTCATGGCGCACATTTGGATTTCGGTTTTTTCCGTTTGCACACGGCCAGTCAGCCATCCTAGATCAAGGGGACGCAAGGGGGCGAGAATCAAAACCGGCCTTTTTATGAGGCGGGCTGACCTTTATTGAGGAAACATGATGGTGTTGCATGCTTGACATCCCATCCCCCAAGCGGGATACATAGGCAGTTAATCCTGAAAACACCCATTACCTATGAAGTTCAAATCATTACATAGGGAGTCTGTGACGGGACTGCCAGCGGCTGTCCGACAGAACCTGAGCCGACTGCAGCGGCGTCTCTTGCCCCGCGAACTGGATCGGATCATCCTGACATTGGCGGCAACCCGTCCTTTGCGGCTTCATGAAATCGCACGTCTTCTGCAACGCTCGCCGGTCTATCTGCAAAACACCGCCGTCAAACGGTTGCTCCAACAGGGAAAACTCCGGTTCTTTCATCCCGAACAACCCAACCATCCGCGCCAGGCCTATGTCATCTGCAAATCCTCCTCTGTGCCCCCGCAGGAGGTGGACATTGGTACGGAACAACCCAATCTCGTTCGTGCATCGTCCATCCGTTCCGCGGCGCGGGAACCGCCGGTCGCAAGCGCGACGGAAATCGCCGTGGATATCGGACGGAACGATTGACCCTGCCGCCTCATGCGCCGGCTCTTGCGGCACTCGCAACAGACCCCACCCTGCTTTTAAAACAGGCTCTGACTTGCCGCCTTGATTATTTGGATATTGTCGGAAGGCGGGACTTCTGGTATTGGTGCGTCATGTCTCTATTCGTGTCAGAGCTGCTGGACCTGAGTCAGACCGATCACGCGGGGCTTTTTGAGGGTTGCGTGTATCCGTGGGAGGCGCTCCCAAAAATCGGCGTTTATCTGGAACAGCATCTGAAGCACGAGAATTTCGGCAAAATCTCGCCTCGAACGGTGATCGAGGGGAGCGTCTTTGTTGACATTGGAACGGTGATTGAACCCCATGTGCATATCCGCGGCCCCGTTTGGATCGGAAAAAACTGCGAAATCCGACATGGCGCGTATCTGCGCGGCAACGTGATCGTCGGCGATGGATGCGTGCTGGGAAACAGTTGCGAGTTCAAGAACTGCGTCCTCTTCAACGAGGCGAAAGTGCCGCACTTTGCTTACGTGGGCGATTCCGTTTTGGGGTATCATTCGCACCTGGGATCGGGCGTCACGCTCTCGAACGTCAAGATCACCCAGGGCAGCATCGAGATCATGTTCAGCGGCGCCAAGATCAACACCGGTTTGCGGAAATTCGGCGCGATCCTCGGCGACCATGCAGAGGCCGGTTGTCACTGCGTCTTGAATCCGGGTTCGGTGCTCGGCCGTCGCGCGATGCTTTATCCGGGCGTTTCCTGGCGGGGAGTCTGCCCTCCCAATACCATCGTCAAGCTGCAACAGCAACAGTCCATTGTCGGCCGGATGCAGTGAAACTGCCGTTCTTGTTTTCCGGAGAAGATTTCTCTGATGTTGTAGCCGCGCTTCTATGAAGCGCAGGAGCAAGGTCTCGGAGGCCGGTTTGCAGAAGAGATCGAAACACGCCTTGCTCTGATCATAGTCAAGGTTCCTGATCAATTGTGAATGACGAATTAAGAATTACGAATGGAATCTTTGGTTGATGTTTGTATTTTCGTGAGGATGAGGCCCTAACCTGCATTTTTCACAAGGTGAAAAATGCACCTGGCCAAGAGGCCAGGCAGCACTTTGTGCCACAAGATCTTGCGAGTGTTTGTCTGATTCAAGGGTTTCCGGCAGACTGCCGGAATCGATGCGTGAGCTGCATTGTGCTGGGTAGCC
>JACQHZ010000165.1 GCA_016198745.1 Verrucomicrobiota bacterium | reverse complement strand
GTACTACTAAACTTTGGAATCTTGTTTTCCAGAGAAGATTTCTCTGTTGTTGTAGCTGCGCTTCTACCTGCCTGTCGGCAGACAGGTGAAGCGCATCCATCCCAAGGCGCTTCGTAGAAGCGCCGCTACATCTTTTTGTTGCGGCTATGCCGCGCTGTGAAGCGCCGTCGGCCGATCAGAGCGGATATGCGCTTCATAGAAGCGCAGCTACAACATCGGGAAAATGAACCGCTGAACCGTGAATCCCCGCTGGACGCGAGGACAGGCTCTGAGCGGTTAGAATTGCAGAGCCACCGAGCGGTGTTATTTGCTGCGGGACTGGGTTTCATCCTTCGCGGCGGGCGGGGGTTGCGGCGGGGTGACGCTTTTCACGCGCGCGCTGCCGCCTTCGAGCATGGTTTCGGAGGGACCGACCAGGCCAAGATTCTTCATCCATTTCTGGCGGTCGATGGGACGGTCGGTGGATTCCTTAACCCAACGATTGCCGGGGAATTCGACGGTCAATGACGATGAGCGCACCAGTTCCGCCAGATCAATCATGAAGGGGCCTTGCAGTTTGGATTGGCCGCCAAGAAAGTACATCTCGCCTTCTTCAACCGTGATCTCTCGAAACTTCGCCTTGCCCGACAGGGAGATCACCTTGGCGCCTTCCACGTTCAGAGTGAGCATCAGGACGCAATCCTTGCCTTGAATTTCGGGAGTGCTGACCTGAAGGCTGGGTTCCTTGCCGAACCGGACGAGAATGGAACCGCCCATGACCGCAACCTGATTGGCGGCGGGGACATATTCCACCAATGTGTTGGGTCCCTGTCGAACGATGGAACCGTCAGGAAAGGTCACCTCAACCATGTCGTTGACGCGCGAGAAAAGCGAAAACGGAATGACGGGCAGGACTTCGGCAACCCGCAAGAGACGATTGGTTTTCCCGGCCTGAAGCAGGATGGTGCGTTTGGGGGAATAGATGCCGGTGACGCGCGGGGCGGCAGGGTCCGGCGGCGCGGGATGGCCCGGTGGCGCAAAAGCAAACAGGAAAATAAAAATGCACCGTTTCATGAAATTACGGCATCGATCGCAGCCGTTGTCAGATATTCAACCACCAAGACACGAAGGCGCAAAGAAGACACGAAGAGCATTTTAACAGGATTCCTGAGAAGGCACCCCCCCCTTGGGGCGACATTGCCGCCCCAATGAAAACCCTTCCTCGTTTCATTTCTTGGTGTCTTTGTGACTTGGTGGTAAATCCTTTCTCCACTGCACATGACTCAGGGCCGTTCCAGCGCCACGTGACCATCCAAATACGCCTTGTTGTTCGCCTTTCGGTGGAGGTACATCCCTTCTCCAATCAATGTCATCGTCGTGGGGTCGATGGGCTGCGTGCCAAAATAGGTTTCGAACAACCTCATCCCCGGCTGCAACGAAAAATAATAGCTGCTCCCAAAGCCGTCCTGGAAGTAGGCCACCGGATCACTGGGACACCGAAACGCGGTCTCGTCCAGTCCGTAATGGGCGAGCATCACGGGAAGATCGGGCGTGCCGTCAAGCATTTCATTCTCATCCACGACCCCATCCAGAGGAGTCGCGGGAAGCCGTCCTTCGTTTTCGTCGGCATACAGACCGAGGGCATAAACGATCTGCTTCAACTGCGCAAGGCACTTCACTTGTTTGCTTCTCTCTCGCATCTCGCCCGTGCCCTTGAGCGTCAACAGTGCCAAAAGACCCACGATTCCTATCGCCACCAGCAGCTCGGTCAATGTCAAACCCGACGAACACCTCCGCGTCAAGCGATCGTACATATCTAGGGTTGCGACTGGGAGCGCGTGACTACATTCGAGTTCATGAAGTAGGTTTGCGTGAGCGATCTTGGAAGTGTTGGTGTTTGCGAAGTGATGAACGTTTCAACCTCCAGCCCCCATGACAGAACCACTCCGTCGCCAAGGCCGATGGTATCGGTGACCGTCAAGATCCATGGCCCGCGCGCGTCGTTTTCAGTTTTGAGCGAGCCGACAGCGAAACCGCCGGATGTGAGTGTAAAACTTTTTAGGCTGAAAACACTCAATGGCGATTGCGGTCGGTAGGTTGCAGGACCAAAACTGCTGGACCAAATCGTCGGGATGAAATTTGGCGTGAGCGTTGCGGCATCGTCAAACACCAGATCGTAGGTGGAGAACCAACCTGGACCGCCATTATTGGAGAGGAGCGTGCAGGTCGCGTTGCCGTGCTGCAGCTTGACCACCACGTCGTCCAAACCGAAGGTATGGGAAAGCTTGAGCTTCGCAATCACCTTCTTGATGGGAAGGGGCGCCTGTAGGTTGCTGTCCGCAATCAACATGCTGTTGGTGACCGAACCCAGGTCCGGAATGTAAAGAGTCGAGGTGGATTGTCCCGATATGATGATGCTCATTGCTCCACGATTCCCGTTTGCGTTGAGATTGAAGCCGCCGTTTTTGGCGGCGCCAAGGTCGGTTCGGAACCCGCGACCAGCGCCAAGGCTGAAAGCCTTCTTCTGGACAGAGCTGCTGCTACTACTGCTTGAGCTACTGCTGCTGCTCTGCGCGAAGAGCATGCCTGGCACACAAAGGGAAACCGCCACAATAATGACCCATGCTTTAGCATTCATTCTTTTGTATTTAGCTTATTGTGAACGAAAAGTCAATCGAAAAACGTGTCGGCATTGGCAGGCATGGTTCAAAGGCTCGCCATGTTTCACATGGTTCACAACGCGACAGGGCCGCAACCAAATCCGGGGGATTGAACCACGGAGGCACGGAGCCGCCCCAACTCCCTTATTCCCAACCCCCTCCGCCCTCTTTCCCCTCCCCAAAGCCCTTCGCCGAAATACAATCCGAAAGCCTTCGGATTGTATTTCGGCGAACTTGGATTTTGAGTTCTGAAGTTTTCATCATGCTCCGTGTCTCCGTGCTCTCCGTGGTGAAAAAATCTTGTCGAAAAAGCGCGATTCTTGAACATTGTAGTAAAGTTCACGGTTGAACCTTGAATCAAGCATGAGGCGGAAACCCCGTTCATCATCCCTCCGGCGTCACCGTCGGCGGTTTGAATCCTTCCATTTGTCGGATCGGGTTGCCCGCTGGATCAACAATCCGGGAGTTGAGAAAAATCATCAGGTTTCGTTTGGCCATGGACTCCACCTTGCTTTGGAAGAATCGTCCCACGATCGGGAGATCGCCCAGGAACGGGACCTTGTCGTTGACCTTGACGGTTTCCTCGCGGATGAGTCCGCCCAGGGTCACGGTTTGCCCGTCCCAGATTGTCACGCTGGTTTGAAGGGTGCGTTTGTTGAAAACCGGCTGCGGAATGCTGAAGGTAAAAGACTGGTTGTTGGCGACGGCGAAGGTGCTGTAGTTGATGAACCCTTCGAAGTCCACCACTTCAGGTGAAACGGTCAGCGTGATGGTGAAGTTGTCGCTGCCGACCGTTGGTTTCACGTCAAGGATGACGCCCACCTCGCGCGTGGTGAAACTGCTGGGGGAGGGCGCTACGATGCCGACCGAGCCGGTGCCGCCCGTGGAGGCGGAAGTGCCGGTTGAGACCACGGGATCGGTGAAGGCGGACGGGTAGATGAACTCGCGGGTGATCAGGATTTTTGCGGACTCGCCGCTGGTGGTGGTGACATGCGGCGCGGACAGAAGGTTGGTCAGTTTTTTCTGAGCCAGGGCATCAATCATGATCTGCACCTGCGGATCGGTAAACACACCCGTGATCGTGAGCAACGTATTCACTCCGGAAGCGATCAGCGTGCCAGTGCCGCCCGCGCCCGCAAGGAGATTGTCCAGACCGCTTGCCGTGAGGTTGTCCGACCGCCGCAGACCGCTGGTGATGGGGTTGCCCAGTCCGAGATAAGTTGTCGGCAAATCAAAACCACCGCCCGGTCTAGGCGGAGGGAGGTTCATGACTGGGATGCCGGGCAGCGCGGTCCCCTGCCCGGACTCAACCACCCACTGGTGCTGCTGGGCCTGGGCGAACGCCCAACGAAAACCAAGCTCTTCAAGGTCGCTCTGGCTGACGTCAATGAATTTCGCCTCGATCCGCACCTGCGGGGGAGTGCGGTTGAGCCGGAGAATGATTTGCTCGATCTGATCCAGCACGCCGCTGGTGTGCGTGGCCACCAGAAAACTCAGCGCTTCATTGTACGAAACGCTTGTGCCGGTGGGAAAGGTGATGCCGAATTCCTCGAAGATTTTCTTCACATCGGCCTTGGTCGTGGTGGAGCCGCCGGCGCCGATCGGGGCAAAACCGCCCCCGCCCCCGCCTCCACCCCCGCCACCGGTTCTTTCAATCACGGATCGGAAGATACCAGGCGCCACGCTGAAGGTGCGGGTTTGAGTGGGACCCTGGACTTCGGCGCCGGAGGTGATCACGACGGCGTCGGTTTCCACGCGGTATTTGAGGCCGGTGACTGTGGTGAGAAATTTGATTGCCTGCAGGAGCGGAATATTTTTGAGGTTCAGGGTGACTTTCAGCCCTGAAGTGGCGACGGTCGTGGCAGGTTCGGCGGCCGGGGCGGGCGCAGCAGCTCCGGGCGCTCCGAATCCTCCGCCTCCCTCTGCTGGAGGGGGCGCAGCCGCCGGAGCGGGAGTTGCGGCAGCCGCCGGCGAGCCTCCAAGGTCTTTTTCGAATGCCGGAATGATGTTCACTCCCTCTTTGGTGGGCAGGTCGGCTTCGCGGCTTTCGTTGACCAGATAGTTGATCGCGCTGGAGATGGGCGTGTTTTCGAACTCAATTTTTTTGATGATAATGGCGTTGAGTTTTTTCAGAATTGCCTGCTTCTGGCCGTAGGTGCCGAGGTCTTCATCGGGCTTGACCTCCGTAGGCGTGCCGATGCTTTTGTCGCGGCGCAACGGCAACTGCCATGCCTGCTGGACTTCAAGCATGGACGCGCTCTCGACCTCCTGCCGGGCGGCGCCGAGCTTCTTGTATTTCGCGAGCTGCACTTCGCGGAGACGATGGTACGCGGTCGCGCTGTACGGATCGATCCGCAGGATGTCCCTCAAGGACGCCTCGGCCTGGTCGAACTGCTCGCTCTTGAAATAGTTTTCCGCTGCGCGATAGAGCCGCAGGATTTCCTTTTGTTTCTGGATGAACTCGGCGTTGGTGATCTCCTTGGGCAGTTCCGCCACTTCTTCGGTCTCCTCTTTTTTCCGGGATTCCGAATGAACCGCCTCGCGCGTCGCGCGTTCTTTGAGTTCAAGCGCCTCTTCGTTTTTTGGATTGTATTGATATGATTTCTCGGCATTGGCAACGGCCTGGGTGAAGTTTCCGCGTTCAAAGGCTTCTTTCGCCAGCGCAAACAAGCAGAGCGCCGCGCCCTGACGAATCTGGTCAACTTCGGCCATTGTGGCTGCCGAAACAGGAAGCTTCTTTTCCGCTTCCATATAGGTGTTCAACGCCTTGTTGAAATCGCGCTGAGCCATGAAGTTTTCCGCTTCTTTGATCAACAATTGCGCGCCGATGAGAGCCTCCTGGCGACGAACGATTTCGAGTTGGGTGGCATTGACGCCTTCCAGCGCCGTGGTTTTCGACGGCCCTCCTTCCGTCGCTTCGCCGCCGCCTTGAGCTGCAAGCCATCCCGCGGGAACGGCCATGAGCAAAATGGTTAAATTAACCCAAGCAATCGAAAAAGGTGTTTTCATGGGGAGTTCTTTTATCGAGGCGGAATGGGACCTGTCGGAAATCCGCGTGGGTCCATGGGGGCAATGGGGTTGGGAATGGGGGAAGCGGGTGATGGCGTGCGGGTGGGGGATGGGCTGGTGGATGTGGGTCTTCTGAAATCGGTCTGACTTAACGGCATGAGGGTATATTCCTGGCCTGTATCGTGCCTCTTGATTATCACTTCCGGCCGCATGTCGTCAAGTTTTTTTATTCTAATTACCTGATACTGAGTATTTTGCAACTCAAAAATTGTTTTTTCTCCAACTTCAATTTCTCGATTCTCAATCAAGAACCGAAGCACTGCAAACAGATCTTCCGTGGTGGCCGCTTTTCCTTTGATCAACGTAAGGGGAGCGTCGTCCCCCTTCTGGAGGGTCAATTCCGAGATGTCTATTTTTTCGACATAATTCTTGATCGAAGAACTGGGTTGCTCCTTGATTTTGGGGGCATAATTCACCACCTTGAAGCCGGGCGCATCGGGCGCCGGCACCAATTCTCCCATTTTGACGTAGTAGTTCTTGCTGCCATCTTTTCGGAGGATGGAAAACTTCATTCCTCCTTCGCCCTCCGCGATTCCGTTGAAGAGAAAGGGGAACGCCTTCTGAACAAGGCGCACCGTGCGCAGTTTCAATATCACATCCGGCTTGCTGTCGGGATTTTTGGGATCGGTTTTGGCGTCGAACTCTTCGCGAACCGTGAATCCGTCGTTGTCGGGGTCGGTATCTGAAACGGGTTGATCGGTCGGAAGCTCATATTTTTTCAGCCAGTTGTAGGGGAATCCCTCGCTGGTCGTCATTTCTCCCATCGCCAGGTCGTCATAGCGTGTGGGAACCGGGTCGTTGGGATCCAGGATTTTCATGGGCGGAGCGATAAAGACGCGATGGACGTTCGTGCACCATGAAGGGGGAGTTTCCAACATGGCGATGGACTGCTTGAAATCGTGGGTGTTCACGGGTCTGGCCGGCTGCGCCGGCGGCTTGACGGTTTCATCCTGCTTGAGCTGGCTCCGGATGCTGCCTGCGTGCATCACAAGGTAGCTGGAAAAAACCACCAGGATCAGCATCACCACCACAGCGATGATGCGCTCATAATACTGGCCCAGGAAACCGGTGATCGCCTTGAAGTTCATCGAAGATGCTGAGAACGATTAAAGTTCTTCTTCTCCTCCCGCGTTTCCGCGCCGTCTTCGCGAGGAAGGCGTCTGGTTTTGCTTTTCCTTTTGCTGTTCCGACGGGGGCTTCACCGTATCTCCGGTGGGAGCGGGCGCTTCGCCGGGCGCGGTGGCAGGCGACGATTTGCGCGGCGTTTTTTTATCGCCAGTCGGGGGCTTTGGCGCGGCAGGCTGCGATTTTCTGCCGGGCGGCGGCGGCGGGCGGAACTCCAACCATTCGATGCGCATCCCGACCTTGATTCGTTCCTGTCCCATGACAAACGGCAACTGGGTTGGATCGACTCTGGGTTTTTCGATGGGGTTCGTGGCGGCGCCTGTTTTGGATGCGGGAAATGCCATTCCTCTTGGTGGAGCCGCGACAGGCGCTAGAACCGCTGCCGGGCGCGTGACGGCGGCGGCAGCGGCGCCCTGACTTCCGGACATCGGTTCTTTCTTTTCATTTTCGATGTTCATGATTCGGGGAAGAAAAATGTTGGGAGAGGCCGCGAGATCATTGAGAAACTTGCGCAAGGAATCTGTGACGCACCAGAATTCCATTTCAAAGGGCATGATGGCGTAAAGATAACCGGAACCGGTCAAATCGAGGGCGGCAAATTCTCCTCCCATCGAGATGAGCGGTTCCTCCTGCGGGTTCCGACTTTTCGCCGGCGCCGCGGCATGGGCATCCTCGAACTCGACGCGTCGAAATGAAATGAGTTCATGAAACGGCGCGTTGGCCGCGAGCTTGATCAGTTCCTCCACCAAGCGCAGTTGCTTCTGGATCATGGGCGTATCCTGCTTTTTCGGAGGATAAGGGGTGTAACGGCCAAAACCAAACTGGAACTTGTCCGGGTGCTTGACCTGTCTTTCCTTCAACATGTCGGAAAGTCGCCGGCAGGTGATATTGATTTCATTCTGGGCCGTGAGTCCCTCCAAGATGTCAAAAGAAAACTGGACCTGGCGCAGAGGTTTCAGGACTTCGGCGACCAGGGCGGTTTGTATGACAACGTTGGAACAAACAATCTCCACATTTTTTTTTGAAGGAAACGCCGGCCTTCGATTCCAGAGTTGCGCGCGGGCGGTTATTTTTGCGTCAAGATCACTCTCGACTTCGCCGCGTTCCGCAATCTTGTTCTTCAGAAAATAAAGACTCACGGCAAGCAGCGCAAAGAATGCCAGGAACATGGCCAAAAGGAGGACGTTTTTTTTGATGAAGTTCATGGGGGCGGGGCGGCGTTTCTTGGCTAATATAAAATGGGATCTTTCAGCTTGGCCTTAAGGCGGAAAGTGAATGTCCAGTCTGTCGGAGCGGGGCTGATGGATTCAAGAATTTCCACCTCCTTGAAGTAGCGCGAATGTTCCAGTTTTTTCTGGAAATCCTCGACTGGTTTCAGGGGTTCGGCCGACCGCCGATCATTCAAACACAGGCCGCGGATTTCGAATTCAGTGATCCCCTTTGAGGCTGCTGCCGCATCGCTCTTGGAGGCGGCGGCGGGCTCGGTTGGCGCAGCGGGACCGCCATCAAATCCGTCCGGTGGCATCATGCCCGGCGGCCCCATTCCCGGTGCAGGGCCGCCTCTTAAACGACTCCTGCCTCCTCCGGAAGAAGATCCGGCTGCCGGCGCGGCGCCCGAATAGGAGAGCGGGCTGCCGGCGCGTTGGGGGGTCAACTGGGTGATCCAGATGTCCTTTGGGATCTGCTGGTTGAAATCATCGAGAAACTCCAACCAGAAGTATCGCATCCAGATCACCTTCTGAATCTGGCGCACTTGCATCTTGATGTTCGCATCATCGCTCTCGGCCGCTTTGAGTTTGCTCTCGACCTGTTGGAGATCATTCACCTCACGGGCAACCTGGTCGCGGTGGTTGGTCAGCAGGTCGGTCACTCGCCAGAAATAAAGCCACCAACTCATCACGATGCACAGAATCCCGATCATGGAAACGGCAAAAAACGGAATCTTCCGCATAAACTGCCGTCGTCGGGTGACCGTCGGGGGCACCAGATTGATTTCGATGGGGCATTCGGTGACCATCCGCAATCCCAATCCGACCACTTCCCCCATGGAGTGCGCGACCTTTTCCAGCTCTTCCGGAGGCACCTGGATGGAAACATTGTGGAAGGGATTGAAGTATTGGACGTCAATTTCCATTTTTTCCTTGAAGAAGTGATCGGCATAAGTCGTGATCGAGGTGCCGCCGGCCAGGAGCAGCCGTTGGGGCGGCGTGCCGTGCTGTTGCGCCTTGTAGAAATTGATGGACCGGGCCACCTCCGCGTGGAGACGCGTCATGACATTGCGGATGATCTTGCTCAGTTTGGCGGCGGTCTCATCTTCCGGCTCTTCGTAAGCGCCTCCAAGTCCGACGAATCCCCGGCTTACCTTCAAATTTTCCGCCTCGGCAAACGAGATCTCGAATTCCTGCGCCACGTTTTGCGTGACGGTGTTTCCGGCAATGGGAATGTTCCGGCTGAAAACCTTGTTCGGTTCGAGGAAAATCAGGTTGGTTGTTCGAGCGCCGATGTCCAGCAACAGGGTGCAACCCTGATCCACGTCGCAATTGTAGAGAATCGCATTATAGACGGCCACGGGCGATACATCCGCCACCTCGACGCTCAAACCCACATCCTCGACGCAACCATTGAAACCCTCGATGATGTCGTTCTTGATCGCCACCAGCATCACTTCCAGGTCGCTCTCTCCCTTGAGCCCCACAACCTGGTAATCCCACACCACCTCCTCCATCGGGAAAGGCACGGTCTGGGCCGCCTCGTACCGCACCATCTGCCGAATCTTCGACTCATCCGTTGCGGGCAATTTCATGAATTTCGTCAACACCTGCTGCGAGGAGACGGATATTCCCACACGGTGCGACCGGAACTGCCTGCCCGCGATGAGCTTGCGCAACGCGGCGACGATAAAGGGATTGCGATCCTCCTCAGAGGACGGGTCCAATTCCAGGGACGTTTTCCCAAAATTAACCAGGGTGAGATCGTCGTTGCCCGTGGAAGTGAACTCGGCGAGTTTCAGCGTGCTTGCGCCAATATCCAGCGTTAGAAAACGTTTGGCGGCCATAGGAAAAACTCACAATCTTCGGCATGGTTCAAAGTTCACGGTTCAGGGG
>JACQHZ010000159.1 GCA_016198745.1 Verrucomicrobiota bacterium | reverse complement strand
CGGTAAGCGCGGCCGGCATCGTCATCGTCAACTTGTAGTCCACGAGGGCCACGCGAGGCAGGAGGTGCGCATCCAGCATCATCATCTTCACGTCGCGTCCGGTGTCGGTGATGACGGCGACTTTCGTCACTTCGCTGCCCGTGCCGGCTGTCGTCGGGATTGCGATCAAGGGCACGCCCCCTTGAGGAACTTTATGGCAGCCCATGTATTGCGCCATCGGGAGCGGATTCGCGGTGAGCATGCCGATGACTTTCGCGCAATCCAGCGAACTGCCGCCGCCCAGCGCGACAATCGCCTGCGCGCCGCTACGACGGAATTGTTCCAATCCTTCGAGCACGTTGCGATCGGCCGGGTCGGGCTGCACATCGGAAAAAACGGTGACGCCAATCTGCGCTTGTTTGAGTTCGTCCACGATGCGGTCGAAGTAACCGAGCGACTTGATGCCCGCATCGGTCACGAGCAACACCCGGTCGGCCTGCAATCGTTTGACCTGTGACGCAAGCTCGCTGCTCGCGCCCGCGCCGACCAGGATTGTGGAGGGAACGTTGAAGTTGCTGCTCATTCACCACCCCATTTGTCGGCGGTATTCGCTGTCCCAACGGGAGAGCACGATCTTTTGCCGCGTGTAAAATTGGACACCCTCCGTGCCTTGCACGTGGAGGTCGCCGAAAAAGGATTGATTCCAACCGGAAAACGGAAAGAGCGCCATTGGCGCGGGAACACCGACATTGACGCCGACCATGCCGCACTGGATCTCGCGGGAGAATTGTCGCGCCCACTTTCCGCTGCTGGTAAAAATCGTCGCGCCATTACCGTAGGGGCTGCGGTTGGCGCAAGCGATCGCCTCCTCGATGGTCTTCGGGCGAATCATCGTGAGGAGGGGACCGAAAATCTCGTCATGCGCGATGCTCATGCGAAGCTCGGCGCAATCGAACAGCGTCGGACCCACGAAAAACCCGCGCTCGGGCATGCCTTCCCTGCCATCGCGAAGGAGTTTCGCTCCTTCACCCACGCCTTTCTCAATGTAGTTGCGGACACGGTTGCGCGCTGCTTCGTCTATAACCGGGCCCATCTCGGCTTTTGGGTCGGCGTCAGTGTTGGCGACCTTGAGCGCGTTCATCGCGTCAAGCATGCGGCGTTGAAGCGGATCGGCCGCGGCGCCCAGGCCGAGCAGAATCGAACCCGCCATGCAGCGTTGGCCCGCGCAACCGAACGCCGCACCCATGATGCCGCGGATCGTCGGATCGGGGTCGGCATCAGGCATGACAATCATCATGTTTTTGGCGCCGCCGCCCGCCTGAACTCGCTTGCCGTGCGCACATCCAAGCGAGTACACGTGTTGCGCCACGCGCGACGAACCGATGAAGCTGACCGCTGCAATGTGCGGATGCTTGCAGATCGCATCCACGACTTCCGCACCGCCGTGAACCAGGTTGAACACCCCGTCAGGCAGTCCGGCTTCCCGCAGCAGTTCGGCGAGGCGGATTGCAGTGAGCGGAACTTTTTCGCTCGGTTTGAGAACGAATGTGTTGCCGCAGGCGATCGCGATCGGGAACATCCACATCGCGACCATGGCGGGAAAGTTGAATGGCGTGATCCCCGCGCACACCCCGAGCGGTTCCCGCATCGTCACCGCATCAATGTTCTCCGCGACCTGCGGAAGCGACTCACCCTTCTGCAGATGCGCGATGCCGCACGCAAACTCGACCACCTCAAACCCCCGCCGCACGTCACCACGGGCCTCGTCGAGCGTCTTGCCGTTCTCGCGTGTGACGAGCTTCGCCAGCTCCTCAAAGTGGGTTTCGATGAGCGCACGATACTTAAAGAGAACTGCCGTCCGCTTTGGCGGAGGCGTGTTGGACCAGCTTGGAAACGCCGCGCGCGCCGCAGCGACCGCTTCGTCCACTTGCGCGGCGCCGCACATCGGCACGCGCGCAATAACTTCGCCCGTGGATGGATTGTAAACATTGCTCCAGCGTTCGGTTTTGGGCCGTTTCCACTCGCCGCCCGTGAACACGGGCAGTTCCGATAAGGTTGTTTGGTTCTGGCTCATTTATTTCTTTTGTCTCTCGCCATGTTGGACTGACCGATAAGCAGGTAAGAATTCGTAAAAAAACAACTTGATCATTTAGAGGGAGGTGGCACAGCCGCCCCCGGCTGTGCATCGAGGGAAACCACTGCCGGGGGCGGCTGTGCCACACATCAAATTTGGATAAGTTATTTCTTTACAGGTTCTAAAGGTGAAAAGTTTCGCGTGGCTACATTTTGAGTTTTATTTCAACCGGGGTTTTTTCCGGGATCGTCAAGTTGCATCCGGTCGAGCCATCCCTTTTCAGCGAAGGATTGCAGGCAACCCATCCAGGAAAACTGGGCGCTGGCGGCCACACGCGAATCGGTGGCGACGTTGCCGATGGAATGAAAGAGCGTGCCGGCTTCCCAGAATTGGAACTGACGGAGGGCAACCCGCAGGTAACGTTCGTCTCCGCTGATCAGCCAGCCGATGTTCAGGGCCTCGGGCATTGCGGCCTGCACGGCGCACCCGCCCTCGCTTTCCGAGTCGAAGTGAAAATCGAACAGGCCTTCGCCCGACATCCGGTTTTCGATCTGCCAGTCGAGAATGCCGGGGATGAATTTCTGAATCTCCTTGTCCCGGTAGAAGGATCTCACGCGATCCAGGCCGATCAGGGCGATGCCAACAAAATAGGAGCCGTTTTCCGGAAAGAATTCCCCGGGTTTCTGGCTGAGATACCAATCCACGACCCGGCGGATGCCCTCAAGATAACGTTCTTCGCGTGTCAGGTCATACAGCGCGCCCAACGCGATGAGGGTCCAGCCGCCTTCGCGCCCGGTGGCCTTGATGACGTCGAAACGCGCGTGGATGTATTCGTCGCTCACCGCGGTCCAGGGCGCAACCACCAGCGCGCCGGGCCGCTCATACGAAGGGTAAAACTTGGGATCATCGCCCAGTTGACGGATGTCCGTGACCCGGACGTCGCCCGCGTTGGATTGAAGAATGAAAGGCTTTCGGCTGCGCACGAACCGCGGCGCCGGCATCAAACGATTCCGGGAATGAAAAATTTGTTCGACGGTGTATTCGGGCGCGCCTTTCAACGGGAGATCAAATTCGACGCGCGCCTCGCGAATCATGAGACTGTCGTCGGGGCCGACATTGGTCAGGCGCAAGGCGAGTTCGACGCCGGGATAGCCGCTCCAGCGGCGGCGATGGAGCGCGCCTCGGAAAATTTCACGCGCCCCTCGTTTGAGGGGGAAAGACGTTTCATCTTCGATGAGAAAGGCAAATGCGCCGGCGGGATGCGGATTGAATCGAGCATCTCCTTTGAGACGGATGCCCTCCTTGAGCGTGACGAAGACCGAGAACGAATGCGGCTCGGAAATCATGGCGTCCAGTTTCGTGGCGTCGTCGGACGGCAAAGGGACAGGAAGCAATTCGTAACGGCGGGTTTCGCCAAGATGAAGGGTCGCATGAAGCCAGACCTCCCAAGCCCGC
The DNA here is from genome assembly GCA_016198745.1 of Verrucomicrobiota bacterium. Lineage (GTDB taxonomy): Bacteria > Verrucomicrobiota > Verrucomicrobiia > JABWAM01 > JABWAM01 > JACQHZ01. Next base: position 2,045 of record JACQHZ010000159.1, on the reverse strand, counting down.
ACCGACCCGTCGCTCCAGAAAAGAAAGGGACGGATGGGCGCGGGCGCAGCCTCTCCTTTCTCCTGAAGCACTTGCATCGTCTGGTCCGGCCGATGAACGCCCTCCGCGACCGGGATGGAGAGGCGGACGGGGAAATTCCGGTAATCCGCACCCGCGGGATTTTGAAAGGCGCCCAACTGATAGTTGGAACGGATTTGAAACGGGATGGGATCTGATGATTTGAAATTCACGCGCGTTTGCTTTGAAGCGCCAGTTGGCGCAATTCCTCGGTTTTTTTCCGGCAGGCGGCCCGCGCCTCGGCCAGCTTCTTGCGGTCGCGGCTGCCGCTGCGGATGAAATCCAGATGATGATTTTCCGCCTCCATGAATCCGGCGCAAAGGCGGGCAACCTGACCGGCAATTGAATTCGGGATCGTGGTGATTCCGTTGCAATCCCCGTGCAGCAGGTCGCCGGGATTCACGGTGATGCCGCCGACATGAACCGGCACGTTGGCCTCGATGATGTGGCAATAGCCGTGGGCGCAAATCGTGCCGCTGGTGAAAACTGGAAACTGAAGCGCGCGAACTTGCTGAAGATCGCGTCCCGTCCCGCTGGTGATCAACCCCGCGCAGCCGAACGATTTGTAGGTTCCGCACATCAGTTCGCCAAAGGTCGCGGCGGCAGGAGGGTTGTCGAGATCCTGAAACACCACGACGCGCGGCTCGGGAATCTGACCGAGGGCATCAAGTTGTCCATCCAGCCCGGCATAATCGCCGCCTTCGCGGGGAGGCGATGCCGAGCGGAAGGTGGCTGTTGTGGCATAACCCACCATCGGCGGCATCTCGTGAAAACAAGCCATGATCCGATGGTCCATGTAGCCGGTGTTGTGGGGGCGGACATCAAACAACTCGATGACGTTGCAAATGGTCGGCGTATCCGCTTTTTTGAGAAGGTTCAGTTCTTCGGGCGATATGGTTTGGATTGGGTTCATGGGAACAAGTTGACAAAGGGGGGATTAGAAAATCAACGGTGAAATGCCCCAAGACCATATAATTGCGGCCGCAGGTTCGAGATGAAGTCATAGCGTCCGTGCGCCTCGGGATCGATCCCGGCAATGAGCACCTGCTCCGTCGGGCGCGCCTCTCCGATCACATTCCCATCGGGGGCGATGACAACACTGTGGCCGCCGTGGTTGGCGCTGTTGCAACTCGCCCAGAACAAGCCATTCACATAGGAGAGTGAACGCTGCACGCAGCGATGAATTTCATGATAGGAATGGTGTGGATTGAAGACGGCGGTCGCCGTCGGGTTGAGGACCAACTCGGCGCCCTTCACGCGCAACGTGCGGGCGTTTTCGGGATACCAGCGGTCGTGGCAGATCAGGATGCCGACCTTGCCCCATGGGGTTTTGAAGACGGGCAAATCCCTTCCAAGGGTGTAAGGCATCCGTTCGAGAACATCTTTCGTCTCGTGAGTTTTACGATAGATGCCCGTAATTTCGCCGCTCGACGAAATAAGCACAGCGGTGTTGTGGAGGGTTTTGCGAGTCTTTTCCATGAAGGCGACACACAACCAGAGGCGTTCCTCCCTGGCAACGCGACAGAGTTCATCGGTTCGGGGGCCAGGAATGGCCAGAGCAATTTTGGAGAGCGATCCGCGCTCGTAAGACCAGCCGTCGAGATAACTCTCGGAGCCAACGGCGAGATGAGCCCCTTTCGCAGCAGCCTTGCGGGCGAGTGAAATGAGCAGGCGATGATTGAATTCGTAATCCTCGGGGCGCATCGCTTTGCGCGGACGCGCCACACGAGCGATGGCGGGAATTTTTTCGGGAAAAGAGCTGCGAAAGTTGGCCTGGAGCAGAGCGATTCGAAGTTTTTTCATAAACAAAATCAGCGGTGCGCGACCGCTCGGAGCATGCCTGGAGATTCGGTTTGCAGACACTCTTTTCCGGGGGGACACGCTTTGTCGTGGCCGCCTTGAAACGGACGCGACGGAGCGCGTCCCTCGGTGTATTTTTCCGGACACATTTTCCCAGCGCGGCAAAGCCGCAACCAAACCAGGAACGG
>JACQHZ010000162.1 GCA_016198745.1 Verrucomicrobiota bacterium | reverse complement strand
TACAACAACCGAGAAATCTTCTCCGGAAAACAAGATTCCGAAGGTTAGTAGCACAGGGGACCACCTGCCCCGTTTCACGGGGCGGCATGCGTGGGGCGCGATAAATCCTCATGAAGCGCATTGACCAAGGGCATGTTCTTCCGTAGATAATCCATTCGTGCCTGAGAAAAACGACAACGAAGTCTCGCGCCAGGCGCGCGAGTATTACGACAAAGGGCGCACTGCGTTCGAACGGAACATGTTGGATGCCGCCATCCACTATCTGATGGAGGCTGTGATTTGGGAGCCTGGATTCCTCAAGGCGCGACAATTGTTGCGCATCTCCCAGATTCGGAAATTCAAGAACAGCGGCATCATGAGCCGGATTTTCGCGCCGGTGAAGGGGTCCCCTGCCCTGACCAAGGCCATGACCAATCTGAAAAAGGACCCGGTGAAGGCGATGGAGGCGGCGGAGAAGGCGCTTTCGAGCAATCCCTACAGCATGCAATCGTTGCGGATTCTTTCCGAGGCGGCGGCAACCATGGACCTGCCTTTGACCGCCGTTTTCGCCTATGAAACCGCCAGGGAGGCGAGTCCGGACGACATTGGCATCCTGTTGGCGTTGGGGCGTCTTTACCAGGCGAGCGGACAGGCGGACAAAGGACGCGAATGCTATGAGAGGGTTCTTGAGTTGGACCCCGCCAGCAACGAAGGATTCAAAGGACTCAAGGATGCAACCGCCAACGAAGCCATGACGAAAGGGAAGTGGGAAAGCTCGGAATCCTACCGGGACATGATCAAGGATAAAAAAGAAGCAAAAACGCTCGAAGACGCCCAACGGATTTTCAAGGACGAGGATGTGGTGCGGTCGCAGATGGAGGAGATTTACAAGCAGGCCGAACAGCAACCCGAAAATGTCTCTCTTTGGAAGAAGCTCGGCGATCTTGCGCTTCAGATCAACGAGTTCGATCATGCCTTTCAGTATTATCAGCATGCGTTTGAGATCACCAAAGGCGCCGATGGAAATCTCGAAAAGGCCATGTCTGAAACCAAGCTCCGGAAGCTGGGTTACGCGATCAGACAGAAAGAGGAAACGCTCAACGCGGAGCCGTCGAATGAAAAGCTCCAGCAGGAAATCGCCGTCTTGAAACAGGAACGCGAGGCCGCGACGCTGCAAGAGTGCGAGAACCGGGTGCGGCGTTATCCCAACGATCTGGATTATCGCTACGAACTCGCGCGCGCCTATCTGCGGAACAACATGGTGGACAAGGCGATTCCCGAATTTCAAATGGCAGCCGGCAACCCGAAAAACAAGATCGTCTGCACGCACTGGCTGGGCAAGTGCTTTCGCGACAAGGGCATGGCCGATCTTGCAATTCAGCGATTCAAACTGGCCGCCGAGCAGGCGGTGGTGATGGACAACACCAAGAAGGAAATTCTTTATGACCTCGGGATCACCCATGAGCAGATGGGCAAGAAGGAAGATGCGATCGAGCAGTTCAAGATCATCTATGAGGTGGACGTGAATTTCCGCGACGTCGCAAAAAAAATCGAAGCCTACTATCGTGAACAGGCCGGGACATCGCCACAAACGAAATCACCCTGAACCCGATGCCGCGCCAGAGATGCCGTCGCAGCGGACCAATGTGCGCATGCTCTTTTCAGAGCACGATAGCGGCTGCCTTTTGAAAAATCATGACCTGGCTGCTTTATGAGATCGCGTTCTGGATCGCGCTTCTGCTGGCCAGCCCGTACTATCTTCTGCGGATGAAGCGCCGCGGCGGATACGCGCGCAATTTTTCGGAACGTTTTGGGGTCTTTGCGCGCGACAAAAAAAACCGCTTACGCGGCCTGCAACCCGTCTGGATTCACGCCGTCAGCGTCGGCGAGGTGGACATCGCGTTGCAGATCATCGCCCGCTTGAAGGAGATGCCGCACTGTCCGCCTCTGGCGCTTTCCACGACAACATCCACGGGACACGCGCTCGCGTCCGGAAAGCTCCCCGACGACATCCCCCTGTTTTACAGCGCACTCGACAGCCGCCTCTGTTTCGGACGGATTCACCGGCTGCTTTCACCCAGGGCTTTCATCCTGATCGAGGCGGAACTGTGGCCCAATCACCTGCGCTTTTGCGCGAAACGAGGCATTCCCGTGGTCCTGATCAATGCCCGGCTCTCCGACCGGTGTTATCCCAGATACCTCAGGTTTCGATGGCTTTTTGCCGGGGCGTTCCAGGCGTTTCGTCTTGTGACATTGCAATCCGCAGCAGACGTCCAGCGCCTCTCCGACCTGGGGTTTCCGCGAGAATCCCTGAAGGTAATGGGCAGTTTAAAGTACGACACCGCACGCGGAGCGGACGACCGGCAACGCGAACGCCTTCTTGCCGATCTGGCGTCCTTGAGCAATCGCCCGCTTTGGGTGGCAGGAAGCACGCATCCCGGTGAAGAAGCGATCCTTCTCGACATCTTCAAGCGCCTGCGTGTTTCGCGTCCCGGCCTCGTCCTGGCGCTCGCCCCTCGTCACGCGGAACGAACAGAGGAGATCGCCGGCCTGACACGATCGGGCGGGTTCCGCTTTGCGCGCCGTTCCGCTTTGAACAAGGATGAGGCGGATGATTTGGAGGTGCTGATTCTCGATACAACCGGCGAACTGAAATATCTTTACGAACGGGCCACGGTGATTTTCATCGGCAAGAGCCTGACAGGACATGGCGGCCAAAACATCATCGAACCGGCGGCCTGCGGCAAACCCGTTCTCTTTGGCCCGAACATGGAAAATTTCCTTCCAGTGGTGGATGACTTTCTCTCGGCGAATGCGGCCATCCAGGCGAAAAACGCGTCCGATCTGGAGTCCAGGGTCGCTTTGCTTCTCGACCATGAAGGAGACAGAACCCTTCTCGGCAAAAGGGCGGCGGAGGTGGTGTCGCAGAAACAGGGAAGCCTTCAGCGGTCAACCGACGCGATCCGGGACATATTGATCAAGGCCGGCCTCTTTCCGTCGATCAATCCCTGAAACTGAACCGATCGATACAAAAGAGGACGGCGGTGAAAATCCCGCAGATCACGAAGATATAACCGCAGGTGATCATGACTGCGTTGGATTGCTGGAGCAACTGGGTATAATTGGACCAGAACACCCATTTGAAACAAAACAAATAGCTGGTGGCCATGATTATCCGCGCCTTCTTGAAGAGGGCGAATATATTGACAAGCACGACCAACAACACAACCTCGCCGAGGGGAACAATCAACTCGTACTCCCCAATAAAAGTGTCTGAAAACGCTTTGTACCCCACTTTGGAAACCGTGTTGGTGGACGCCGTCTTTTTGCCGGCCTCCTTGTCGGACGCACTTGAACCCTGAAACTGAATCACCTCCTCCTGTGGAGTCTCGGACGCGGCCTTGGCCGCGGCACTTGCCGGCGCGACTGGCAAAAACACCAACCCAAGCCAGGCAAGGGCTATGCCAATCGGGTTGAACATCGAGAATCGCCTGACAGCGGTCATTACGGGTTGGGTGAAAGATTTCCCTGAGAATAGGCATCCCATCAGGCCATTTGCAAGCTGCATCGCGGGGTTCAAGTGGAGGATGTTTGCCGGCGACCATTGCCGGTCTCAATACGCCTCGCTCATGAGCACACGACGCGCTGACGGTTTTCCCGTCAGAATGCACTTTCCCGCGCCATCGCTTCCCGGCGGCCCCTGACGCTCGAATGGCACATTGCGGATGCTGGTCTGGTATTTTTTGGCCATCATCTCCTCATCCTCTCGCGACCCGGCCCAGTGCGTCCAGGCAAAACCGCCGCCCTCTTTTTTGAAGAACCGCTCGTATTCCTCCAGTGAATCAACGGTCCGGCTGTGTTTGCTCCGAAAGGCGAGCGCCCTTTGATAAAGCTGCTGCTGCATTTGATCGAGAATGGCCGGTGTTTTTGAAACTGCCTCGTCGCGCGAAAGGAACTGCTTTTTTTTCGCGCGGATCGCCTTCTCGTCGTCCCCCGGTTCTTCCAGCACAAAGCGCCGGACCAGCACCAGCTTTCCCGACTCGACGTCGCGCGGCCCGATTTCGATCCGCAATGGCACGCCTTTGACCTCCCAGTCGTAGTATTTCGCGCCGGGGGTCATTCCCTCGCGAAGGTCGCAGTGCGCTTCCAAATTGTGCGCCTCCAGCGCCCGGATTGTGCGCTCACACGCTTCGAGCACCAGCGTCTTCTCCGCCTCCGTCTTGAAGATGGGCACCACCACCACCTGGATGTCCGCCAGACGCGGCGGAAGCACCAAACCGAGATCATCGGAGTGCGTCATGATGAGGGCGCCGATCAACCGGGTTGAAACGCCCCAGCTTGCCGCATAAACATGCTCGCGTTCGCCTTTTGCGTTGAGAAATTGAACGTCAAAGGCCTTTGCGAAGTTCTGCCCCAGATAATGGCTGGTGCCCGCTTGAAGGGCCCGTCGGTCCTGCATCATGGCTTCGATGGAGAAGCTTTCAACCGCGCCCGCGAACCGTTCACCCGGCGTCTTGGGACCGCAAATCACCGGCATCGCCATGACGTTCTCCGAAAAATCGCGATAGACATCGAGCATGCGCCTGGTTTCCTCGACCGCCTCCTTCTCCGTGGCATGCGCGGTATGCCCCTCCTGCCAGAGGAACTCGGCGGTGCGAAGAAACAGACGGGTGCGCATTTCCCATCGAACCACATTGACCCATTGGTTGATCAAGATGGGCAGGTCGCGGTAACTCTGAATCCACTGTTTGTAGGCGCTCCAGATGATGGTCTCGCTGGTGGGCCGAACAATGAGCGGTTCCTCCAATTTCGATTCCGGATCCACCTCCACGCCGCTCTTGTCCCCCTTGGCGCGCAACCGGTGGTGCGTCACCACCGCGCATTCCTTGGCGAACCCCTCGACGTGCTGCGCCTCTTTGCTGAGAAAACTCACCGGAATGAAGACGGGAAAATATGCGTTTCGATGTCCGGTGGCCTTGAACCGGGCGTCAAGCGCGCGCTGCATTTTCTCCCAGATCGCATAGCCGTTGGGACGGATGACCATGCAGCCGCGTACCGCTGAATGATCGGCCAGTTGCGCGTGCTGGATCACATCGAGATACCAGCGCGCGTAATCCGCTGCGCGCGGCGTGATTTTCTGGGAGACGGCGCCGCCTCCGGGCGGGACGCGCGGTTGGGTTTCGGGCTTCATGCGTGATCCTGGGCGCGGGTGAAAAACATGTCGTGAGCTTAATGACGCAAAGGCGCATCTTCAATCCCATTTTCCAGAATCTCTTCCGTGGGCGCAGGACAAAATTATTGGTGTAGGGGCGTTCAAAACCGAAAGCATTCGGCTCCCCGAAACCAGTCGGGGTTGAACGCCCCTACGGCGGACATTACGATGTGACCAACAATTTTGTCGCGCACCCTCTTCCGTGTTGTTTTCCGCCGGATTTGATGTCATTCATTGGCCATGCAAACCTCCCTGTCTCCTCTTGGTTTCATCGGAACCGGCGTCATGGGAAATTCCATGGCCGGTCATTTGTTAAAAGCGGGTTATCCTCTGAGGGTTTACACCCGAACCCGCGCCAAAGCGGAACCCCTTCTCCGTCAAGGGGCCGTGTGGACGGAAAATCCCGCCGAGGCGGCCCGCCATTCGGAAATTGTTCTCACCATGGTGGGACATCCGTCGGACGTTCGATCCGTTTATCTGGAAGCAGACGGCATCCTGGCGGGAATGAAACCCGGCGGCATGGTGATCGATATGACCACCAGTTCGCCATCGCTGGCGCGCGAGATTTTCGGAAAAGCAGCCGAAAAAGAAATTTCAGCGCTCGACGCCCCGGTCTCCGGCGGGGACATTGGAGCGCGCGAAGCGCGGCTTTCGATCATGGTGGGAGGCGACCGCGGGGCGTTTGATCGCGCCAAACCCATTTTGGAGAAGCTCGGAAAGAACATTGTTCATCAGGGACCGGCGGGCCTCGGCCAGCATTGCAAACTTGTCAATCAGATCGCCATCGCGGGCGTCATGATCGGCATGGTGGAGGCGCTGGTCTATGCGCGAAAATCCGGTCTCGATCCTCAAACCGTCCTATCCACCATCAGCCAGGGAGCGGCCGGCTCATGGTCGTTGAGCAACCTGGCGCCAAGAATCCTGCGGAAGGATTTGAATCCGGGCTTCATGATCGAACATTTCGTCAAGGACATGGGGTTGGCGCTGGAGGAATGCCGGCGCATGGGAATCCAATTGCGCGGATTGGATCTGGCGCATCAGTTGTACGAATCGCTTTTGAAAAAGGGACATGGACGAAAGGGCACCCAGGCGCTCATTCTGGCTTTGGAAGATATGCCCCTCTGACGCGCATTTTTGATCGCGGATTCATGCATCGGTTCTTCATTCCAAAATCGGAAATCCAGGGCGAACGCCTGGTTCTCACCGGATCGGAGTGGCATCATTGCCGCGAGGTATTGCGCGCGAAGACCGGCGATCGGATCACCGTGTTTGACGGCGCGGGCCGGGAGTATCTTGCGGAAATCCTCGAAGCGCGGAGCGATGAAGCCAGATTGCAACTGGCGCAAAAGTCTGAGACACCGCCGCCGCCCTGCTCGATCACCCTGGCTCAAGCGTTGCCGAAGAACAAGACGATGGATTTTATCGTGCAGAAAGCCACTGAGTTGGGCATCCGGGAAATCATTCCTATTCTTTCCGAACGCTCCAATATCCATCTCCAATCGGACGTTATCGCCGCGAAAATGTTGCGATGGCGCCAAATCAGCATCGAGGCGGCCAAGCAATGCGGTCTTAACTGGCTGCCATCCATCAGTTATCCCAGGAAAGTGAGGGAGATGGCGGACATCCGCTCCCATGATCGCATGAGATTCATCGGGTCGCTCCAACCAGATGCGAAACCGCTTTGGGATTATCTGCGCGGGTTGAAGCCCCTTGAAGGGGGTATATTGCTCATGATTGGACCGGAGGGCGACTTTACACCGGCCGAGATCAACCTTGTCCAAGACGCCGGTTTTAAGCCTCTAAGTTTGGGGCCGCTGGCGCTCCGTTGCGACACGGCGGCCGTTTATGCCATCAGCACGTTGAACTATGAGTTGAGGAGATCGGATTAACCCGGATTTTCTCAGAGCGTGTTTGGAAAGTCGGTTCCCGAAGAAAATCGGAGGGCGCAAGTGGCAGGGAGTAAGGGAGACGGGGTGTTGCTTCGTCAGCGCCACGACTCCGTACGGCGACGACGGAGCGTCGCCCTCCAGGAAGCGGTCTTTCGAAGGAGTTTCAAAACAGGTTCTCAGACCGACCAATGAAAAAATAATTTCAAACTTTTGCTTGCCATTCCATTCATTTCCACGCATAAAGGATGCCCTATGAACTTAACTGTTGTTATTCGTAAACTTCAATCCCAACTTAAAGCCGCAGAGAAATCCGCCAGGGAATATGACGCCCAGGCGAATGCTTTGCGGAATAAGTTGGAAAGCGTTGCCCGCATTGTCGGGCAGAAACTTCCAACCCAGGGACGTCCTGCCCAAAAAGCGGAAAAGGAATCTTCGCGCGGAAAGAAACGCGGAATTTCCGCAGCCGGCCTTAGGAGCATCCGCGCCGCCCAAAAGAAACGTTGGGCGGAGTATCATGCCGAGCATGGCAAGAAAACTGCCGGCGACAAGAAACAGCGCAGCCAACTTTCCGCAGCAGGGCTCGCCAGCATCCGCGCCGCCCAAAAGAAACGTTGGACCGAGTATCATGCCAAGCATGACAAGAAATCTGCAGGCAGCAAGAAACGGCGCAGCCAACTTTCCACAGCCGGACTCGCCAGCATCCGCGCTGCCCAAAAGAAACGTTGGGCCGAGTATCGCAGGCTGAAAGGGAAATAGCCTGCCCGCGGACGGCCGGCCCGGGTTTCCTGCCCCTGCCTGTGGGCTGTGAAATTTTTTCGGGACGGGGCGCGGAGGGGCGGTGAAAATTCAGGGGGACGGGATGGAAAATGGCCCGTATCACGAGTGACAAGGATGGTTGTCTTTGTTTTCGTATGCCGATTGCCATTGAAGCCATCTTTGGCCCCAATCGTTCGCAAGCGCATAAGCAAGCGAGGCATCGGCCCATTGCCCCGTCGCGCCTGGGATCGAGGAGGCGGATGGCGTTGGATGCGCAATATCATTCAACAAATTTCGCAGGTGCATGATCCATTCTTCCGTCTCGACCGCGAGCCGCGCGGGAGAGTTCATCCGTTCGATCTCATCCCATCGCGTGGACACCACCGGCAGGCCGCACGCCATGTATTCGTAGAGCTTGAGGGGGCAGACGCAATCGATCAGATCGTTGCGTTTGAAAGGAATGATGCCGACGTGAGCATGACGAAGGCAGGCGCGCGTTTCGGTCCGGGTGCGCGTTCCAAGCCAGTGCAGATTGGGCGGAGATTCCTCCCTTGCCCCGCCGCACCGTCGCTGGCCGATCAGAACGAAGGAGACACGGGGCAACGCGCGCGCCGCCTGAAAAAGCAACGTTGTGTCGAACCATTCGTCCAACGCTCCCACATAAACCGCCCTTGGCGGCGGGATGCGCGCATACTCGGAAGGCGGCGCGCAATCCCGCCCCCAGAAGGAAACATCCACCCCGTTGCGAATTGTGCACAGGGGCTGATTGCCACGGATGGATCTCACCCGATCTTCCAGCGTCCGGGCGCTGGTGATGACCAGGTCGGCCTCAACCAAAAGCTCCCGTTCCAGTTCAAGAGCGGAACGAGTGGCGGCGGAAAATCCGGCGATCCAATCCGCGACCCGCAATACGACGAACCGCGGACGCAAGGCGCGTCCCCACGACGCATGACGGATGCTGTCCAGCCACAGCACATCCGGCGCCGCAAATCCCCGGCGTCGAGCATACCCTTGAGGGTTGGGAACCGCAAAACAGTCCCAGTGTCGCAGCACCCATTTGCTTTGAAAGAGCAACAAGCGATGCGGGGCGATCAGCGAAAAAGGGGTCCATGCCTTGACATTTTCCGCCTCAAACAAACCGTCTCTGCCGCGCCACAGCGCAAATCTCTCTCGCGTCCTTTGCCGGTTGTCGCGATCCAGCCAATGCCATGGCGTCAGCGGGTCCGAGACATAGAGCGTTTGCCAGCCGTGTGACGCGAAGAGACGCGCCCACGCATGGCTGCCCACCTGGTAGGGGGAAGTCCAGTGATTGGCCGAGCCAAAAATGATTCGACTCACAACATGCCCTCGATTTTCTTCAGGATGGATTCCACAGATAAATCTCGCATGCAACGATGCTGATATTTGCACGGCGGGAAAAAGCCGTCGCGATGGCAGGGGCTGCACGGAAGGCTTTCGCCCAACCAGAGATGCGCAGAACGCATTCCCAAGGGGCGATAATGGGAGGGATCCGTCGGACCAAAAATGCCGATGACCGGCACGTTTAATGCCTCCGCCAGATGCAGGATCAGGGTATCGTTGGACACCGCAAGCGCGCAAACACTGAGAACGGACGCGGTTTCCGCCACTGTCAACCTGCCTGCAAGGTTCACCCCGATAGGCGGATCGCCAAGCAAGGAGGCGTCCTCGACGTCGCCGATCCAGACCACCGCCCGCCCCTGGTTGGTCAGATGCGTTGCAAGCACGCGATAATGTTCCAACGGCCACGTCTTCAGATCGGTCCGCGTCTTGACGTTACAGCCGCCGCCAAAACCGAGTGCCACCCATGATTTTCCTTCTGCTCGAAAACCGTGTTTTGCCGCCACCGCCAGGGCGCGTTCTTTTTCGCCTTCCTCGAATTTCCAAACCCCTGCCAGCGATTCTTGCGCTCCACAAACAGCCGACGGAACGGATACACAGTCTTTGCCTTGATGTATTTCGGATGCGCCGCTCCCCAGGGCGCCGTCTTTCAACGCGTGACCGTCCAGACCCATCGAGACCATGCCCCGATACTGGCTGACATGGTGCTCTCGCTCCCCCGCGTGATAAGCGTGCGTGAGAAACCACATTCCGCCCTTTCCACAGAATCCCTTTCTGACCGGAACTCCGGCCATGCGCGCCAGAAATGCGTATCGCCAGTCACGATGAAAAATGCACACCTCCCCACCCTCTTCATCCTTGAGTCCCCGTTTTTTCCTGGAATAGTTTTGCCTCATAAAATCGAACAAACGCCAGGCTTCCCTGATCTGTTCCCATCGCCCTCCGGCCATCAAGGCTTTGTCATCGAGGGTCCGGATTTCATCGAAATACGGCAGGTGTTGAGCCACATCCCGGCACGAGGCCCCCACCAGCAAGGTGATGTGCGCCTTCGGACGCGAGTTCCGGAGCATCCGAAATGCAGGCGCCGAAAGCAGCAAATCTCCGCGAGCCGCAACCTTGATGCAAAGCAATCGCATCTCTTGACTTTAATGGGGCAACTGGGATACCGTCAATCCCTGCCATGGTTATGAAAACACACGGTTTTCGTTTGACGTTGACGATGGGGCTTGTGCTTTGCTTTGCCCCACGGCTGCCTGCGCCCCTGATCTATCATCCCGGCCAGGGATGGGAGACGGAAGGACAGGACAAGGCGGAAGAGACATCCAGGGAACAACTCAAGAAAGGCGAGCGTTACGAGGAGGATGGAAAACTGGAGGAGGCGCGCGACACCTATCGCACGCTTGTCAAGACATGGCCCCTTTCGCCCAATGCGCCCGAGGGCCAGTTTCGTTATGCTGCCATGCTGTACAAGCTTGAGGAGTTTCAGCATTCCTTCAAGGAATTCCAGACCTGCGCGGAGAAATACCCTGACTCCGAACATTTCGACGAAACCCTGAAGTACCAGTATGATATTGCATGCCTTTTCCTGGCGGGTGAACGGCAAAGGCTTTTCAACAAAATCCCGACACTGCCTTCGATGGACAAGGCGGTCGAGATGTTCGAACAGGTCATCAAGAACGGCCCTTACAGCAAAGTCGCGCCCTTGTGTCAGCTCAAGATCGGCTTTGCCCGCGAGAAACAGCATCAGTGGAGCGACGCGGTGAAGGCATATCAGGAACTCATCCGGCGCTATCCGAAGAGCGACCTGGCGGATGACGCGCAGTTCCAGATCGGCTACGCCAACATGATGGCATCGAAGGAGGCGGATTATGATCAAACGGCCGCCAACCGCGCCATCACCGGCTTTCAGGATTACATCACCAAGTATCCGAAGAGCGAGAAAATCGAACAGGCCCAGGAGAACATCACCCGGCTCAAGACAGAGCAGGCGCGCGGCCTGATGGAGGTCGCGCAGTTTTACGATCGTGAACAGAAATACGACGCCGCCCTCGTTTATTACAACAGCGTGGTCCAGAAATTCCCCGACACTGAGATCGCCCGGCGCGCTTCCGCGCGGGCGGATGAGATCAAACGCCATCAATACGAAATGATTTCCAAGGAACCTGTGAAGGAAACTCCGCCCGGTCCGGAAGTTTCCCCTGAGGTTCCCTCTGAGAACACCACCACCAACTCCGTCACCAATCCCGTCTTATGAAACTTCACACAGCCGCCCTTCTTGCCGTGATACTCGCCGCAATCACCGGATGTTCATCCTATCACCTCGGCTCGGTGCATGATCCCGGATTCAAGACAATTTTCATTGAGAACTTCAAGAGCGAGGTGGACGAGCCGGCGCTCGAAAACCTGGTGACAACCACCGTCATCCAGCAGTTCCAACGGGATGGCACCCTCCAGGTCGCTGATCCGAAAGAAGCCGACGTCATCCTCCGGGGCCGCATCACCTCGTTCAAGATGTCGCCCGTGCGTTATTCCCGCGCCAATGAGGTGACGCCGACGGAGGCATCCATGTCCATCGGCGTGCGGTACACCCTGACCAAACACGGGGAAACCAAGCCGTATCATGAGGGAGAGGCAAGCGGCGAGACCAGCTTTTTCATCGGCAGCGACCTGCAAAGCGACAAACGCCAGGGAGTGCCGTTGGCTTCGGAAAAGCTGGGGCGCAACATGGTCGCCGCCCTGGTCGAGGGGTGGTGACTCCCGTTGAGCCAGCCGTTGGTTTTTCGCGGACAAACGCTCACAGGGGAAGGCTGACATGCCTTCCTCCTTAAGGTCACCGCTGGCTCCGGCGCTTTCTGACGGCGCGTTGATTCGCCGGCTGTTGGCCTTCGGTTGGGGTTATCGCGGCCAGTGCATCTGCCTGTTGTCGTTGCGCATCATTCTGGTATTGCTCGAACTTGGCATTATCAGCCTGATCGGACTCGCCATCGATTTCATCTGGTTTCGAGCGGACGGCGCCCGCGTCCCTCACTGGCCGTTCGGCCTGACACCGCCCGGTCATTGGTCTCCGATGGAGACGCTCGGCCTGATTGCAGGATTGATTCTGCTGCAGGCGGTTTTGTGCGGCGTGATCAACTATTTCTACAATACCGGCGTGGCGCGCTTGATTCATCGCGACATTGTGGCATCGCTCCGATCATTGGTTTACGAAAAGTTGCAGCGGCTGAGCTTCCGATTCTTCGATGCCAACGCCAGCGGGACAATCATCAACCGCGTGACGAGCGATGTGCAGGCGACACGGATGTTCGTGGACGGGGTGATCATCCAGGGCGCGATTCTGGTTTTGACGCCGTTGATTGATGTGCTGTACCTGCTCAGCATTCATGTCCGGTTGACGGTGGCATGCCTGATGACGGCGCCGATCATCTGGCTGGCGTCATTTCTGTTTTCGCGATGGGTTCAGCCGGCCTATGCCCGCAGCCGCGAACTGGCGGATCGGATGGTGCTCATCCTCTCGGAAAGCATCCAGGGCATTCACACCATCAAAGGCTTCGCGCGCGAAGGCGATGAACTTGCCAAATTCCGGAATGCGAACGACGCGGCAACCCGCCAGCAACGGGACATTTTCTGGCGCGTGAGCCTGTTTCATCCGTCAATCACCCTGCTCACCGACATCAACATGGCGGTCCTTCTGGGCTATGGGGGAATGCTCGTCCTTCGCGGAGAATTGCATCTGGGAACGGGGTTGATTGTTTTCGTGGGCTTGATGCAAGCGGTCTCCGGACAGATCGCCGGCATCGCCGGCATCACCAACACCATTCAACAAAGCCTGACGGGCGCCCGGCGTGTGTTCGAGATTCTCGATGCGCCCATTGAAATTCAGAGTCCGCCGAACGCGAAACATCTGCCGAAGATTCGCGGGGCGGTGCGGTTCGATCATGTCTGGTTCGAATTCAAAGAAACCGAAACCGTGCTTCAAGATGTGGATTTTGAAGCGCAACCCGGCCAGTGTGTGGCAATCCTGGGCGCCACTGGGGCCGGCAAGAGCGCGTTGATGAGCCTGATTCCGCGATTTTACGACCCCCGTCGAGGGCGGGTGATGCTGGATGGGGCGGATGTTCGCGACCTGAACCTGGACGGCCTGCGGCGCAACATCGGATTGGTCTTTCAGGAGAGTTTTCTTTTCAGCAACACAGTCGCGGCAAACATCGTCTTTGGGCACCCCGGAGCTTCGCGCGAACAAATCGAGCGGGCAGCCAGGATGGCGGCAGCGCACGAGTTCATCACACATTTGCCCCAGGGATACAACACCATGTTGGGCGAGGGCGGCGTCAATCTGTCGGGCGGCCAGCGGCAACGGCTGGCGCTGGCTCGCGCGCTGCTGCTCGAACCAGCCGTGTTGTTGCTGGATGATCCGACGGCGGCCGTGGACGCGCAGACGGAACATGAGATTTTCGAGGCCATGGACATCGCCATTGCCGGGCGAACGACCTTTGTGGTGGCGCATCGTCTCAGCACCCTTCGTCGAGCGGATATGATCCTTGTGCTCGACGAGGGCCGCATCGTGCAACGCGGAACGCACGAGGAATTGATGAACATCAAAGGCCCCTATCGGAAGGTGGCGATGCTGCAACTGGCAGATGCTGAAAGCACGAGCATTCTAAGTGAGGGACAAAAAGACAAAACCACCTCATGAATACCCCCGCCGCCATCACCTGTGTCCGTCGCGATCCTGATCGCGAAGCAGAGACCCGCCCGCTCGATTTCAAGTTGATCTGGCGCTTGTGGGGGCATACGCGTCCCTACACGCGACATCGCAACTGGCTGCTGGCCGCGGTGGTGTTGCGGGCGGTCCAATTGCCATGCATGTCATGGGCGATCGGCGCGATCATCCGGGGACCAATCTCGCGCCACGATTCATCGGGCATCATCCTTGGAATCATCGGCTTTTCCGCGTTCGCGCTTTTCACCGAGGTCGTCCTGCATTTCCGTTCC
Organism: Verrucomicrobiota bacterium; assembly: GCA_016198745.1. Taxonomy (GTDB): domain Bacteria; phylum Verrucomicrobiota; class Verrucomicrobiia; order JABWAM01; family JABWAM01; genus JACQHZ01. Next base: position 4,934 of record JACQHZ010000162.1, on the reverse strand, counting down.
CGGCTGGCGCTGTTTCTGGGAGAGGCCGTCGTCCATGACTTGCGCGAAGCGATCTTTCGGCATTTGCAGCGCATGCCCATGAGCTTCTTCAACCGAATGAAACTGGGGCGCATCATCAGCCGGGTGACAACGGACACGGAATCCGTGCGCATGGGAGTGCAGGAGGTGTTCTTTGCCGGCCTTGTCAATGGCGGCCAGATGGTCGGGGCCGCCATCTTCATGTGTTACTATGACCGGGTTTTATTCGGCGTGGTAGCCTGCCTGACGCCGATCCTTTGGACGTTGAACCGTCATTTCCGCGGACGACTGAGCGCGGCCAGTCGCGCGTCGCAGGAGAGCTTCAGCAGGGTCACGGCAACCCTGGCGGAGTCGGTCGGCGGCATCCGCGTCACCCAGGGATTTGTGCGCGAGGAGATGAACGCGGGACTTTTTCACAACCTGGTGATTGATCATTCACGGTACAACGTCGGCGTGTCGCAGACCATGGCGGTGTTGCTGCCGCTCCTGGAATTCAACTGGCATTTTTTCACGGCAATTTTACTGATGTTGGGCGGATACCAGGCGCTCCAGCCAGACAACGCCATGCCGGTCGGCGATCTGATCCAATTCCTTTTCCTGTCGGGGCTTTTCTTCGGTCCACTTCAGACGATGGGCAATCAATACCACCAGGCGCTTGCAGCCATGGCCGGCGCGGAACGCGTCTTCAAATTGCTTGACGCCGAACCGGAATGGGAGGACGCGCCTGACGCCCAGAATTTGGCGTCCATCCTGGGGCGCGTCGAATTCCGCCATCTCACCTTCGGCTATGATTCCACAAGGACCGCCCTGCACGACATCAATTTCGTTGTCGAACCGGGACAGGCGGTGGCGCTCGTCGGGCACACGGGCAGCGGCAAGACGTCCATCATCAATCTGATTGCCAAGTTTTATCTTCCGACAAAGGGCGAAGTGTTCATTGACGGACATGAAATCCGGCAAATCCGAGGTGAATCGCTCCATCGTCAAACGGGCATTGTCTTGCAGCAAAGTTTCCTCTTCAGCGGCAGCGTGATGGACAACATCCGAATCGGGCGGCCCGACGCGAGCGATGAGGATGTCATTGAAGCTGCGCGCAAGCTCGATTGTCTGGATTGGATCGCAACGCTTCCGCAGGGTTTCGCCACGCAGGTTGGCGAACGCGGCATCGGCCTCTCGTTGGGACAACGTCAACTCGTCTGTTTCGCGCGGGCGATGCTGGCCGATCCTCGGATTCTCATTCTGGACGAAGCGACCAGCTCGGTGGACGCGATCACCGAAATGCGGTTGCAGAAAGCGCTGGTCATGTTGCTTAAGGGACGCACCAGTTTCGTCGTCGCGCATCGTCTCAGCACCGTTCGTCATGCCGATCTGTTGCTGGTTCTCGACCAGGGGCGGATTGTCGAACGCGGCGCCCACGCGCAGCTCCTGGCTCAAGACGGCATGTACGCCCGTCTCTATCGGCAGTTCGTCCGGAGCGATGATTGCTGAACGCTCGACGGATTGTCATCCGCAACGAAACCGGACGCAATCCCTATCCGGTTCCTACGTCCGGATTTTCCGGAGAATCGCCCGGATGAAATCGGGGCTTGTGCCGCAACAGCCGCCGACAAAGACCGCCCCCGAATTGATCACGGCAGGCAGATGGCTCGCGAACTCTTCGGGTGTTGTCCTGTAAACCGTGCGCCCCTCCTTCATTTCAGGCAGGCCGGCGTTTGGTTTGATCCATATCGGGCGATCGGTCGAGGCGCGCAGGCGCGCACAGATCGGGGCCACGCTTTCAATTCCAATACCGCAGTTTGCGCCGATCACATCTGCGCCGGCGGCTGTGAGTTCCTCGCCGGCCTGTTCGGGAGTTGCGCCCATCATGGTGCGATCCCGGTTCTTGCCCGAATCAAACACCAACGACACCACCGCGGGCAAGCCGGCCTCTTGCGCCGCCGCCAACGCCAGTTTCGCTTCAGCCAGGTCCGTCATGGTCTCGACAACAATCGCGTCGGCGCCGCCCTCGGCCAGGGCGCGAACTTGTTCAACAAAAACGGCGCGGAGTTCCGATTCTTCGATCTCGCCGGACATCAGCATCTTGCCGCTGGGACCGACGGAAGCGAAGACATGCGCGCGACCCGCCGCAGCCTGACGCGAGATCCGCGCTCCGGCGCGATTGATCTCCACAGCCCGGTCGGCAAGGCCATGGCGCGCAAGGACAACCCGGTTGGCGCCGAATGTGTTTGTGAGAATGACGCGACTGCCGGCATCCAGGTAGGCGCGCGCAACCTCCTCGACCGCCAGCGGTCGCGTGAGGTTCCATGCGTCCGGGCATTCGCCCGGCGCCAGGCCGCGTGTTTGGAGTTGGGTGGCCCACGCGCCATCAATGACAACAGGCGCCTCCTGGATGAGTTGTTGAATGATTTTGTTCATGCCAATCCTTGGTCAACGATGGTTTTTCATCGTAACTGTTCAGGTCGTCCGTTTCAAGGATTTGATTTCAACCGTGAATGAGCAACTGGATGTTGTCCGGAAGTTCCCTCACCACGCTTTCAATCACGTTTCCCCTTAGCAACTGCCCGAAGAACCGCCGTTGCGAAGCGCCCAGGATGAGGAAATCAATTGCGAAGGTGGACGAAAGATCCAGGATCGTGCCAGCGGCATTTTCGCTCACCGCATAAAGGGGGATGATCGCGAGGTTGTGCGGTTTTGCCAGTTCAAGGACGTGATGCATGATGGCCGCCGCTTGCGGGTCGTCTCGCCACTGAAGGCGTGGCAACTCCAGGACCGACACGGGAATGGAAACGGCCAGTTCCTTGACGTATAGCACGTAAAGCGTCCCTTGCCTCAAGCGCGCTTCTTCCAGGGCAAACTGTAAGGCCGGAGTCACACCGCGCGCGGCCACCATGATCCTTTGGCCGGTGCGAAGGTCCGGCCGCAATTTCGCGAGCGCCTCGGATGAAATCGTGGCAGCGACATCTTTGTGGACCAGCACCGGACGCAGTCCGGCCCGTTGCTGTCCGTAGGCGCGAAGTCCAATGCCCGCGCCGAGCACGCAACAGGCGAAAAACAACGCATCCGGCTTCGTCTTGGCGATGGTGATCTCCACCGCAAGCAATACCAGGAAGGTGAGTCCCATGATCCCGCGCTCAAACCATTGCATCCCCAGTTTTCGATTGAGAAAACACGACCCCAGGTTCACGGTAATGGCGCCCACCACGCCAACGGCGTAAAGGCCGGCCAGCGCCTCAAAATTCTCGGTGAACAACAATACCAGCACCGGAAGCGCCATCGCGACCGTCAGCGGAAGCGAGGGAACGCCGTGCCGATTCAGGCGGGCAAACCAAGGCGGCATCTCACCGTCCCGCGCCATCATGTACATCAGGCCGATCAACGCGACGACGGCCGTATTGACGGCGCTGAGGAGCAGGAGGCCGACCACCGTCCCGATCACCCATCCCAATGAATCGCCAAACGCCGTCCCCAAGAGATCGCCGCCATAGTATTCTCCAAGGAACCGAAGGACATCCTCTTTCCGCTCGAGAATCCGAGGTCCGAGTTTGCTCGGCAAAGACAGCATCGCCCATCCCAAAAACGCGGTGCCCAGGACCACTTCCACCGCCACGATCCCAATGGACCGACGCGCCGCCCGCCCCACTCTCGGCATGGCCGCGGGCGCGTCGGGATCCAGCTTCATGACGCCGGTCAAGTTGGCGATCGCCTCTACGCCGCTTAACGCAAGAATGACCCCGACGAAAGCCACCCAGCTCTTTCCAAAGCTCTCATGCGGCGGCGTCAAATGATCGGTCGTCAAGTGCGGCAGGCTCAACGCAACGAGGATCAGCACCACGATCACCGTGGGAATGGCGAGAGTCACGGCCACGCTCCCACTGTGCCGCGGCCCGAAAAAATTAACGGCGCCAATGGCCAGGATGACCGCGACGGTCCCGCGAACGAGGTATGAATCGGGAACGCCAAAGTAACTGAGCGCCGCCCAACCGCTCAATGCGGCGGTCACCGTCATGTCCGCCACGAGAAGGAGCGCTCCCGTGACCGCCAACAAACGGCTTTGATCGCGCGCAGCGGAATAGACGCCGCCTCCATCCGGGAAATTCTTGCAGATGATGACGTAGTTGTAGGCCACAACGGCCGTCAACGCGCAAACCGCCAGGATGATCGGGAGGGCGGAAAAGCCCGCCGCGACGAAAGCCAGGCCGAGGACGTAAGCCTTGCTGGTGCCCCAATCGCCGTAAAGCAAGGCGGCGGCGCGTTTCCAATCCACATTTCGCGGCCGATGAATGAAAGCTTCTTTCATGGACAAATCAACCATCCGGACGCCGACAAAAACATCGAAACCACTGTGGTCAATATCAGAACGTTCATCTCATTCTCCTCGACGCGGCTTCGCCACTGTTCTGCCGTGAATGTGCGGAACAAATGCCGAAAAACGCGCCTTTCTGCCTTCTGCGGAAAAGCAGACACGTTGCGCTGAAGGACCTGGGACCTGATAAGACGGCCCTTGCCCTTAGTGTCGTGCTGACGAGGTTAGCTGTCGGGCTGGAGCCACCAAGTGCTCCTGGCATCGCAGTGCCATGCGCCCCGATTCGTCCCACTGGGGCAGGACGAAGAATTCGGTTCCCCCGTTGGTCCGGCGCGTCGCCAGACCATTAAGCTGCAAAGAACTGGAAAGACCTTATGCACATTTTTCAAAAAAGTCAAATTTTAAAAATGCCGGTGATTGGCTGGGACTGGGGCGGACCTCCGGGGATCTCGGCCTGGTTCTGAGTCTTGATGGGATTCTCTTTCGCGGGCCCGTCAAGGGACACATCTGGTTTTCGGAGCGGGGTTCGCCCGTGACTCCGCCAACCGGAGCGAATCGGAAGAGCTGCGCAAACATCCTCTGCCAGGCCAATGCACAAGCATCCCATAGGAAT
>JACQHZ010000183.1 GCA_016198745.1 Verrucomicrobiota bacterium | reverse complement strand
CTGTTACCGGGGCGGCATCGAGCGCGGCGTTTACGCGCACGGCGGCAAGAACAATCGCTTCGAGGGCATCACCATCTTTAACGTCGGCATCGGCATCGAGGTCGGCGGATTGTTCGGTCCCGATCTGGTCGGCGCCACATTCATCAACACCACCGTCACCAATGTCCGGATCGGTTATCGGCTGATGGGCTGCAACGTGACGAGCATGGTCTTCATCAACCCCCTCGTCGCCGAATTCGAAGAAGCGGGCTTCCAGATCAAGGCGTTCGGCGGCCGCCAGATTCGCGTCAGCAAGGACGAGCCGATTGTTCAGCGTCATGCCGACGGTCGTCCGGGGGTTCTGATGGACCCCGACGAGGAGCGCGAGATTTTTCAGACCGACCTGCCCGCCTGGTTGTCGGCGCCCGGCGTGACGTATCCAACGTGGTGGAGCGCAAATGCCGCGGGCAAGCGCGTGCTTTGGGCGGGTGGCGGCAATTTGGACGTGACGATTTACGGGCTGCTGGCGCATTCGAGCCACCTGAACTCCTGGGTGATTGACACCAACTGGGGACTTGTGCGCGTCTATTCGGCCCGCATCGAGGGGATGGGCGGGATTTTTCGCAGCTCGGTCCCGATGGCGGCAGGCAACTACGCCAATGTGCTGATGGACATGGCGACAACCTCGGCCGGCGGATTGAACGGCAACGCCATCGAACTGCACGGCGAAGGGCCGCTCTACCTGATCGGCGGGACCTATCGCGCCAACATTGCGCTCGGCGGAAGGAGCCTGGTCTATGCGTTCGGCGCTCGGTTCGAGACGCCTGACTCCAGCAGCGAAGCCTTGCTGCCGCTCGGCTATGATCGGCCGCTCGACCAGCGCATCAAACGCACCGGCGAGACCCGCGCGGTGAGTTGCGAACGCGGGCAAGCTGAGATGGTTCGCGTCACCCACCCCCGGAATCCTGGCTTCATCAATTTGCCCGGCTCACACGGCGCGCGCGTGCATGAGTTGACGCAGTCGGCGCGAATGACTGTTTCCGCGTTGAAAGAGCAGACGTCGGTTGAAGTTAAACTTGCCGGCATGGCGGTCCAACCCGATGCGAACTACCAGGTTGCCGTGACGCCAAACTTCAACGCCGGCGGCGTTTGGGTCAGTCGCAAACAACGCGACTCGATCACGGTGAACTTCAATCATCCCGCGCCGCCTGGCGCAACGCTGGACGTGTTGATCTCCCACGATCCATTCCGCGGAACAGGAAAACCTTGAGAACAAGATTTTTATGCGCACAATCGGCATGGGCGTCGCCAGCGAAGCTGCGCCTCAAACCGACATCTTGGAGGGCGATGCTCCGTCATCGCCACAGGGTCGAGGGGGTGAATTACAGATTGAAATGAAGAAACGGCGACGACGGAGCGTCGCCCTCCATCGGACAATCGCGGAAAACTTGACACATTCGCCACGGTTTTAGCTTATGAAAACGTTTGATGATGAAGACAATCGTAAGCGTTCTGCATTTTGACTGGTCAGACATTGCCGGCTGTTTTGCCCGCGCGTGCGGCGACCTGAAGCTCGACAGCGTGGAACTCTCGCTCCACGATGGTTTCTCGCGCCCACACTGCACGCGGACCGACATCGCTTCCATTCGAGCCGCGAAAAGGAAATATAACGCTGTCGTCCTGGCCCACATTTGGGAGAATCTGCCCGAGCTTGGCCGCAGTCGCGGTCCCGAACAGCTTCTTCAGTGGCTGCGGATTGCCGAGGAAACGGGCATCGAAGGGTTGGTTGTCCACGGTGGAACACATCCCGATCGCCAACAGGGGATTGCCGTCACCCAGGAGATTCTCGGAGACGTTGTCGGTCGCTTCGAGCGCGCCAACGTCGCGTTGCTGCTGGAAAATCATTATCCCTACGCGCACGAGAATTGCCAGGAACTGTTCAGCGAACCCTGGGAATTCCTCGACCTTTTTAAATCGGTCGCCAGTCCCTGTTTGCAATTTTGTTTCGACACCGGCCACGCCAACATGAGCCGAAACGCGGAAGCGTTGCTCCGCGAACTTGCGCCCTATCTGCGTCACGTCCATCTGGCCGATAATCGCGGCGAGCATGACGATCATCTCCCGTTCCGCCGTGGCACGGTTCCATGGGACCGCATCTGGTCCACGCTGAAAGAGATCGCTTTCGACGGGACATTCTGCGTGGAGTTCCCGGTCCGGGAGGATGCGCAACCCTTCCGGCAGTGTTGCGAGGAACTGCGGGCCGAATTCCGAAAATGAAAGGGTGGCGAGAATAAAATGTGGCGTAACTTCTGCAACCAATTCCGCGGATGCTTCAACGGCGAGATGGCGCTGCAGCAGGCGTGCGAACAGAATCGCATCGAGCGTTTCTTCACGTTCCCGAACTTCCAGCGTTCCGCCGAGCGCTGTGCCGAGGAAATGCGCCGCGCGGGCCTGGCTGAGGTGGAACTGGAGCCGTTCCCGGCCGACGGGAAGGCGTGTTGGTCGGGGTGGCCGACGATGAAGGCGTGGGATGTCGAGTCGGCGCAATTGTGGCTGCTCGCGCCCCGCCGCGAGCTGCTTGCCGACTGGGCGATCAAGCCGCAGCACCTCGTGATGTATTCGGGACCGGCCCGCGTGACGTCCGAACTTGTGGAATGGAACGGCGAACTCGACGCGGACCTGCGCGGCAAAATTCCGTTCACGCGTCATCGCATCAACGACGTCTTTGCGGTCATGCGCGCGCTCAGCGTGTCGGGCATCATCTCCGACTTTATCGGCGCACTGCCGGGGATTCGCGACGCCTTCGATCTGCCTGACGACGTGCGATGGGAGAACAGCGCGATCCGTGCGGGCAATGGCGCCTTCTGGGGTTTCATGATCTCGCCTCGCAACGGTCAGATGCTGCGCGAGTTGCTCAGGCGCGGTCCGGTACGGGTCAAGGTCGAGATCAAGAGCCGCGTCTATGACGGCGCGTTCCATGCCGCAACCGGTCTTATTCGCGGCATGGAGAAACCTGAGGAAGAAATCCTCTTTCTCACGCACCTGCAAGAGCCTGGCGCAAACGACAATGCGTCGGGCGCGGGCGTGGGACTTGAAGTCGCCCGCAGCATCAACGCCGCCATCCGCGGCGGCGCGATCCCGCGTCCGCGCCGCAGCATTCGGTTTTTGTTCGGTTGGGAGGGCATTGGTCTTCAAGCGTGGATCGAGAAGCACCGCGAGCGGCTGCCGCGCATGCTCGGCGGACTCAATATTGACGAGATCGGCGTGGACCAGGACAAGGGCCGGTCGGTGCTGCATCTGTTTCTGCCGCCGGCGGCGAATTCATCATGCGTGGGACATCTCGCCGAGCACCTGTGCGAAGAGATTCTGACGCCGCGCATTCGCTGGAAACCCGTGGCCGACCGCGCCGAGATCATCAACGACACGATCACGTCCGACCCGAATATCAACGTCGTCGCGCCATGCCTGATTCAGTATCCGTCCCGTCATTATCATTCGTCGTCGGACCGGCCGGAGACGCTGAGCGCCGACGTCATGCACACGGTCGGCCTGCTCACCGCGACGCATCTCCATTCTCTCGCCAACGCCGGGCCAGCAGAGGCGCGCTACCTCGCAAGAGTGGTTGTGGGCGCGTCGCGGCGAACGCTTGCGAACACGGAGCTTCGTCTGCTCGAAGGAACATGGCCCTTCGGCAGAGAACGCTCCGCGCGTTGGTTCGCCGAGCAATTCGCGCTGTCTGCGAACTCGCTCGCGCAGTTCTCCCTTCCTGCTGCTGAGGTCGAAGCGTGCAAGCGCGAATTGACCGAAATGGCGGGCGACTGGTGCGGTCAGTGGCGAACGTTGTTTCCAAGCGAACAACCACGCAAAGCGAAATCGAAAGACCTGAAACGCGCGTCCTGTCTGATCCTGTCTCGGACTACGCTTGGCGCCCCATCGCTCTATGGCATCGGCGGTCTTTCGCCCGAAGAAGAACGTGAATTTCGTCGAGTGCTGTTCGAGAACAACCTCGATCTGCTTCTGCATCGCATCTGCTACTGGACCGACGGCAAGCGTTCGTTGCTGGACATCGTGGAGCGTTTGGAGTTCGAGCTTGATCAACTTCTCCCCGATGCCCACATCGCGCGCACAGCGTCAGGATCGTTGTTCGAGAGCAAGCGCATCGAGTTGAATCTCGCCGCTGTGCTTTTCATCGTCGAACATTTGGTTCGTGGCGGGTATCTCGCATCGAAATGAACAAGCCCCCGACATTCGCCCAATTCCCCGTGAAACGGTCCATCTGCCTTTGGGCGGGAGATTTTGCCGATGGCTTCCTGAAAAACGCGCGTTTTTTTACAAACCGCACTAGCCCGCATATTTCACACTCCCGTGTGAAGTATGCGGGGCTAGCACCCGTTCGCCAAATGCGATTTGCGTTTGCCGCGGGATGAACGTAGGATTTGCTTGTGAACAGGCTGGAAGTCAGCGCAGTTGCGCGCAATCCCGCACACAAGGGACGCCAAACCCCGCCCGCCCTGGCGGTTGAGCGCGCCGGTTTCGAATCCGGATCATGACCCAACCGTCGAACATCGCGCACGCAGTCTCATCGTGGGGCGCTTTTTTCAAGGCGTGGATTGCAAGCCCGCGCGAGGTGGGCGCCGCGTGCCCCAGCTCGCCGGGGTTGGCTCGACGCATGGCAGCCTTCGCGCCTGTAACCGCTTCGGGCCTGATTGTGGAACTGGGCGCGGGAACGGGAGTGGTGACCCGCGCGTTGCTGCAATCGGGTGTTTCACCGCAAAGGATCGTTCCCGTGGAGCGATCGCCGGAAATGGCGGCAGTCTTGAAGCACCGATTTCCGCATCTGACCGTCATCCAGGGCGACGCATGTCAACTTGCAGAGCTTTTGAAACCGCGTCTCCATGAAGGAAGCGTCGCGGTGGACGCCGTTGTGTCGAGCCTGCCGCTTCGGTCATTGCCGGGTTCGGTCGTGGAAGCGATCATGGAACAGTTGCGCATGTTGCTCGGCGCAGACGGGAAATACATCCAGTTCACCTACGACCTGCGCCCCAACACGCCGTGCCCGCTGAAGGGCTTTGCGCGAATCGCGTCGAAGATCGCCTGGTGGAACATCCCGCCCGCGCGGGTGGACCTCTTCGAGCATCGTACGCCGCAGGTTTGACTTCTGGTCCGTGTGAATAATTGGATTTATACCTTTCCCGACGTTATTCACAAGAGGGGGGAAGCCAGCAAAAAGCTGGCTTCATCACCCTCGAGTATGAATAACTGACCCCTTTTCTTGACCCCTTTTCCCTTTTTTGGGATGGCTGTGTCGGGAAAGATGGCTTTGACTATTCCGGAGACTTTTCTGCGGTGAGGACGCATCGGAACCCGTAAAAGGGATACCGGGTTTCGGGTTCGACATTAAGGCGGATGGAAATGTCGAGTCCTTCCGGGTCCGCAATGCTCCACGCCCCTCCACGCAGGACGTGCCAGGCGTAACCGGGCAGGTATTTTTCGAGGCACCATTCCCACACATTGCCCCGGACATCATGCAGCCCGAATTTGTTGGCGCCAAGACTGCCCACCTCCAGAGGCCCCAGAGATTCCTGTTTTGGACCGAACCGACCATAGACCGCCTGCTTCAACGTGGCATCCGCCACGAAAGCGATCCATTGTTGGTCGGTCGGCAAGGTGTAGGCGTGTCCCTTTGGCAAAGCCCCCATGGGTCGCTCTAGTTCAGTGAGCTTCTTGCAAAACGCCATCGCATCGTGCCAGCTAACTTCTTCAACCGGTTTTCGGGCGCCCTTGTAGCGGCTGGGATTGGTCCCCGTCACCTTTTCGTATTCCTCCTGCGTCACCTCGTATTTTCCGACCCAATAGCCCTCCGTCATGCGCACCATCTCCATGCCGATGCTGTTCTTGAAAAACCCATCCCCGCTCGTGCGGGATTCCCGTCCTTCGCCGCCGCCACTCTCGGCTGCCGGTATAACAACCGGCATCCCGACCACTGCCAGGCAAAAGAAGATTCCCGCCAGACGGGGCGCGCCACAAAAGGAAGCGTCTTTCATCGCGACGAATATAGACCATTTTCCACGCCCGGTCACGCGCATCTTGTCTGACTCGATGAATTGGTGTTAGAGTGGCGCATGTTTGGTTGGTTGCTCATTTTTCCGCGCAATCAAAAATTTTCAAACGCCGAGAGACCGGCGCAAGAACAAGAGCGATCTCTGAACACGCGTTGCAAACCACCGCATCATTTGCCACGCCTGCCATTACACACACATGAAAATCACTGATATCAAAACGGTTCTGCTGACAGGACCATCCACCAACGACCGCTTTATTCTGGAGTCCCGCAAGTTGCGCAGCGCGTCCTTCATTGAAATTCACACCGACACCGAACATGTCGGCCTCGGCGAGACGTACGTCGGCTATTTTTGTCCCGAAAGCGTTCCGTCCATCGTGGAATTCTTCAAGCCGATTCTCATCGGGCAAAATGTGGATGACATTGATGAGTTGTGGCGGCGGATGTATCATTGCGGCAATTTTTGGTGCAGGGTCGGTCTGGGGACATCGGCGCTCACCGGCGTCGAAGCCGCCCTTTGGGATTTGCGTGGCAAATTGCTCAACAAGCCGGTGTTCGAGTTGTTGGGCGGATGCCGCCACGACCGGCTCCTCTGCTACGCCACCGGCGGACCAAGCAACTATCCCAAATCCCGGCTTGCGGAGAAGGTGGATTATTATTTGGGACTTGGCTTTCGCGCGTTCAAGGTGGGGACCGGCTGCGTTCAAGACGGTCAGTGCTTTGAGACGGCTCCGGGGTTTCGTTCCATCGCGGATTTCGAGGCGGACAAGGCCGCTTTTCTGCGAAAACACGTGGGGCGCGACGTCAAGATTCTGATGGACGGCCACATGGGCAATAACGCCGTCAAGACCTGGAACGTTGAAACAGCAAAAACAGTTCTCAAAGCTCTGGAGCCGCACGATCTTTTCCTCTTTGAAGAGCCGTTGCACTACACCGACCCTTGGGGTTACGCCGACCTGGCGCGCAGCACCAGCGTGCCCGTCGCGGGCGGCGAATGTCTGACGGCGATGTACGAATGGCGTGTCTTTGCGGAACAGGAATCGTTCGACATCGCCCAACCGGACGCCTCGTTCATGGGCGGCCTTCGCGAGTTTATGAACGTTGCCCGGATGTTCGAGCAACGCGGCAAGAAGATCGCAACCCATTCATGGGGCGCCGGCGGATCGCTGCTGCAAAACATCCATTGCGGTTTCGCTGCGCCCAACACCTGCATTCTGGAGGTTGCGGCCGATTTCGCCGGGCTTCACAAGGAGGTGATGGGCGATTCGTTCCGGATGCGCGACGGCCGCATCCTCCCGCCCCAAACACCGGGTCTCGGCATGGTCCTGACCGATGCCATCAAGAACCGATACCCCTTTGTGCCCGGCAGCGGCGAGTTCAACTCGGTGCCGGGCAAAATCCTGTCCTCCTGAGCCGGACATTTGAATCCCAATGGCCAAGCCTCCGGCTTGAAAGTCTTGACCGGGTGCATTACCTCCATCTCGGCGCTTTCTTGCATCTTGGCTCGGTGCAGTCAAAAATGCTGCATCAGAGCAACGGTTTCGATAGGTGGCATCCGCCTCAAGCGGGCGCCCGACTGTGTTTTACATCGGCAGATGCCGCAAGTAAAAATGGCAGGCTTGCGTGAATGATTTCGAAATTGCGAAAAAGGTGTTGACCAACCCCGGACCCTATGATTGTATCATTTGCAAATGAGAGATTTCAGTTCATCTGAACCGTCAGGCGCGGAGGTCACAGCACGACCTCCGCGCCTGACGAACCGTCAGGCGCGGAGGTCACAGCACGACCTCCGTTTCCACTTCGCATCCGCTTCGTCTGGCGTATTGTCTTTTCTG
>JACQHZ010000182.1 GCA_016198745.1 Verrucomicrobiota bacterium | reverse complement strand
GGTTCACGGTTCAACGGTTCAAGGGTTGGAAGAGAAAACGCTCGATCTTCATGCTTTCCAACCGCTGAACCGTGCCTGCCACCCTCTGGATGGGTGGAACCCTTGAACCGTGAACCTGAGTAAAATCCATGCGAAGCAAACCTAATTCTCTGATATGGCCAGCCTTGCTCGCCTGCCTTGCTTTCACCCTTCTTCCGCACACAACAGGGGGCGCCGAAAAAGCCGAACTTTTCAAAAATCTTCGCTTCATTCCGCTCACTGCCTACGAAGTTTCGCAGACCGATGTCCAGCGCGCCGAAACCTTTTCCGACCGGCTCAGTTACTGGAGCGACGACGGACAGGGCCAGTTCCTGGTCGTTTTCATCGGGTATGATATCAAAACTGCGGGTGCAAAGATAAAACTGGAGCTGGCCGGCGATTCATCCACGCTCGGCGCAAAGGAAATTGAGCTTGGCAAACCTGACCAGACCCCCAAGCTTGCCTTTTTTGTTGATACCAACGCGCTGAAGCCGGGTGCTTACAGTTTGCGCGCCACCTTGCTGGCGGCGGATGGCGCCACGACGGTCGCGGCCAAGGCATGTCAGTTCACCCGCGTTGAAAAATCGCGTCCCTCCACCCCCATTCCACCTGAAGGCATCCCCTTGCAGGTGCAGCCACAAACCCATATAGACTCCGCCGCCTGGCCCATCACCACCGGCGTCCCGATGCCGTTCGGCACATTGACGGACGCATCCAAGCTTGTGCTGCTTGAGGACGGGAAGCCGGTCCCCGCGCAATGGACGACGCGCGCAACCTGGACGCCCGGTGAACCCACCTCGATCAAGTGGCTCGGCCTCGACTTTCTGGCGCGCTACGAAGGGGGCAAGCCGAAGGATTACCGCATCCAAGTTGGTGCGGCGGCCGCTTCCCCAGCCTCCGTCCTCACCGTAACCGAGACGGCCGAGACGATCACCGTGGACACCGGCGTCATCCGCCTCGAAGTGAACCGCAAACGGTTCACGGGCATCGAGACCGCGTGGCTCGATCTGAATGCGGATGGAAAATTCACCGACAATGAAAGAGTAATCCAGGCGCCAAAACCTCCAACCGGAAAGGAGTCCCTGGGTGTGGCGCCGGCCGGCCCCTTTATCGTGGACTGCCGCGGCATCCGTTACGAGGCGTCGAATGATCTGTCTCCCGAAGTGCGAATCGAGGAAAAAGGTCCCGTGCGCGTGACCATCCTCGCCCGCGGCTGGTACACGAACAACAAGGTTTCCGAGAAGGCGGGCCGCCAGCTTTGCCAGTTCGTGACACGCCTCACCGCCCACGCCGGCCAGCCGACCGTCCAGATCAATGAGCGGACGGTGATCACTTATGACACGCGATTGAACAAACTGACCGACGTGGCCTTCGCCGTGCCGATGCCCGGCGCGGAGAAGTGGTCGCTTGGCATGGATGGCAAACCCTTTGAGGGAACGCTGCCCGATGCCGACAAATCCGTCTGGCTGCACCAGGAGCGATGGGATCACGCGCGCCTGATGGATGGAAACAACGCCGTGCCAAAAGCGGAAGGCAAAAAATCGGACGGATGGCTCGCGGTGAGCGCAGCCTCCGCGATCGTGACGGGTTTCCTGCGCGACATCTGGCAAAAATTTCCAAAGGAACTTGAAGCCGACCGCACAGGGATCACGTTTCATTTTTGGCCGCAACACGGGAGAAGGGTTTTCAAGCAGGAGGAGGAAATCGCGCGCGCCAACATTTACAAACTCTGGTTCGCCCATCAGGGGAGGGCGCTCGATCTCCAGTTGCCAAGCACGTATTTCGATCAACTGATGGAATGGGACGCCCAGAAAAAATGGGACGTCGAAGACACCGCCGCCTACGGTTACGCCTCCAACGGCCAGGGGCTTGCGATCGGGAACGACTTCTGCGTCACCCTTCAGGGGAGCGCGCCTAAATCCGACGACATCACCCGACAGTCTCGCCTTTATCAACAGAACCCCCATGCCATGGCGTCCCCCTCATGGAACGTCTCCACCCTCGTCGAGGGAGTGATGGCGGCCCGCGACGACAAGCGGTGGCCGGAGATCGAGCGGTATCTGAACGGGTTTTATCCCACGTGCATGCTCAACATTGTGGAGCACGGCACGGAATACGGGATGTGGATTTACGCCAACACACACAATGGATGGGAGCTGCCCAACAATTACGCCCCGTTGCATCGCGTCTGGAACAACACGCACTACCGGCAAGTCTGGACGCCTTGGATCCTTTATTTCCGGGGCGGGCCGCTGCAAATGCTCCAATGGGCCCGCGCCAACACGGACAACCTGATGGACGTGGCGACCGTGAACTACGCCGATCCCAAAAACCCCATGAAATATCACACGCCGGGCGGCATGTATCACGTCAAAGGCTTCGTGCCGTGGGGTGCGCCGCCCTATGGCATGGCATCCAAGAACGCGCATGGAGGCGTATGGGGCCACTGGATCGGCCCAGATGCCTTTCTCATTCGCTACTGCATCGAGGGAAACCTGCGCGCCTGGGACCTCTATCGGATGTGGGGTTCATCGCTTGGCAGCATGCGATTGCCATACGGGCCGGGGCGCGAAGGCGTCAACACTTTTGGTGAGATTCTGAATTATTACCAGGCCACCTGGGACCCGCAAGCGATCATGTACAACCATGACTTTGCCGAGGCGATGCTCAACACGCCATTTGACAAGTTCATGGTCTCTCCCGTCTGGCACAAAACCTGGCTCGACCGCTGCTACGACCTGACGCGTGACGAACGCACCGTCAAGGGCATCACCGAATACATCGCCAAAGGACCTGCCTGCGACAACCCGGGCCCCAACGCTTTTGCCTGGCGCGCCACCCAAAACAAATCCTATCTCACCCGCCTGATGCCCCACGTTTACGACACGGTCAGGCATGTTTACTCAAATCCCGCCGATCCCTTGAACGGATTCGCCGCGTACGTGTCCGCGGCGCGCACCCCGTTCATGCAACAACTGCCCTACTATCTTGGCGCACTCCAGGCCGCCGGTATCACGGCCATCGAAAGAGGCGGCAACGACACGGGGACTTATCCCATTGCCGGCACCCATCTCTATAGCCAAACCCAACGACGCGAAATCGGCCTTTACATCCACGCGCTCGATCCGGACGACCGCCCCTTCAAGGTCAAAATCGAGACTGCCGACGGCCACGACACCATGAATTTCGACATCCTGGTTTTCTCGCCTTCGGGCAAAATGGTCGGCCACTTCATTCACGATTATCAGCAGGACAAAACGCTCCGTTTCACCGGCGATACCGTGAAGCATCTCGAAATTCCGAAAGACGGCGAGAAGGGCGTTTACACGATCGAATGCATCGGCGCTTTCGGGTCCTTTGCCATGATTGCTCCCGTTACCGACATGCCGCATGAAATTGCCTCTTTTCCGAAGGGCAGCCGCGTCAAAGGCGTGGGCCGTCAGATGGGTTACCTGGGTCTGCCGCCAAAAAGTTCGGCCACAGTCACATTCAAAGCCGCCAACTGGTATAATAGCGCCAGTCCGGCCTGCATCCATATAGATGGCTCCGACGGGAAGCCCTTGCTGGACACCAGCCTCCTGGACGGCTCGCAGCGGACGGAAGTTTCGGTTGATCTGAAGAGCGGCGATAAAACCCAGGCTTGGCCCATTGACATGATATGTCAATTCGGTCCCTTCATCCAATGGAGCGGCGAAACGCCGGGTGTCTATTTCTCCTGCCGCGCGGATGATTTCGAGCCGATCTTCAAGGCAATGACAACTCATACCTCGGCGTCGCCATGAAACTCATCTGCCGTCGTTGGTGGTTAGCGCTCAACCAGCGTTAAATGGCGGAAGTATTGCCGGTAGAAGCCCCGATCCCGTGAAAGCAGGCGGGCCGCCTGAATTTGCGCGTGAGCGCCAACCAGAAAATCGCCGAGCACCCGCTTGCTGACGCCTCCTGCCCGGCGGTAGCTCCGCCATGTTTGTCCCGCCAAAAATGCCGCCTGACGATTGATGCAGTCCACTCGAATGGAGGTATCTGCCAAAAAATGGTCGAGATTTTTTTGGCTGTCGAAATTCGCGCCAAGTTCGGCATAAACGATTTCGCAAATGGTCAGCGACCCCATCTGCGCAGACGCTTCCAAAAGAGCGGAAGATGCCTCCACAAAATCAGGATTGGGATGCAAAACATCCAGCAGGATATTGGTGTCAACAGCGCTGATCATCGTCCACGAATCGCTTCCATAAATTGATCCACATTCCTGGGTTTGCCTTTAAGATAGCCAACCCATTTTCGGAAGTTGGATGGTGGACGGGAGAGCTTTTTACGAAGGAACAATTGCCCCTCCAATTCCACAAAATCCACCTGGGTCGAGGGCAACAGATCAAAGCGCTCCCTGAATTGCCTGGGAATCGTAACTTGCCCTCGCTCACCAATTTTCATACTTGGAATATGAATTCATATTAAATTTTGTCAAGACTGAAGAAAAGATTGATCAAGCATGGGTGCAGGACAAAATTATTGGTGTAGGGGCGTTCAAAGCCGAAAGCATTCGGCTCCCCGAAACCAATCGGGGTTGAACGCCCCTACGGCGGACATTACGAAGTGACCAACAATTTTGTCGTACACCCATCAAGCACCTCGGTTTGGCACGAAAGCCATTTTTCAATCTCCATAAAATCCTCCAACCGCTTTCACGCTCGCATTCACGCCGGGACGCTGCTATCATGCGTCTTGTTGAAGATCAGGTTTTCCTTTCATTTCCGCGGTCTCGTCGCCGTCCTTTCGTTGCTGGCAGTGTTCTCGGCCATGGCACGGTCCGTTTCGGCAGCTTCACTGCCCCAGGATCATGAGTATCAACGCGCATTGCGCGCTTACATGGCGACGCTCACGGAGAACGATTTCATCGTCGAAATCCGGAACTTCACCGAACCCAGGGATGCGCCGCCCGCCGAGGAGCTTTTCCGTTCCTGGATTCTGTGTTCAGCGGGGTGGAAACCCGCCATCCGCGGCGTGGCGCTGCCATCCTCGCAATTCACGCTGGCTTCCATCGAGGCAAAGGACGCGGTGATGCGACCGGGCGCGGACCCCGCCGCCCTCGCATGGCTCGCTGCATGGCGGCATCCCGAAAATATCTATTGCGGATCGGCCGAGATCAAAAGACGGGCGTTCGTCATTGCGGCGATTGACATGATGATGCTGAACGCGCTCCACGAGCAAACACCGCGCGGCAATGTAAATCGGTCGGACTTTCTCGGCGGCACGCTCATCTGGCTGGCCTATGTGCATGGCGTGGTCCGCAACGAATTGCCGGCCGATGTGCGAACCGCTTATGAAACCGGTCTGCGGAAATTCATCAAACGGCTGGAGGAATGGGGTCCCCAATGCGAGATGGCCGGCATGGATTTGTTCGCGGCGGTGGGCTTGAAATACGCCGCCCTGGCGCTTGCGGACCCGCAGGTCGAACAAACCGCGACATCCTACGCGCAACGTCTCTTCACCGATCCGCGGCATTTTCATCCGGCAGGATATTTTGTGGACGCCAATGCCTTCGACGCCTCCTGCAACGGCATCAGCCTTTACTTCGCGACCTGGGCGGCGCTGTTGAGCGACTGGCCTTTCGCGAAAGAGGCTGTTGCGAAAGCCTACCGCCTCAAAAATCATCTGACGCTTCCCGAACCGGATGGACGGAATTATTTCGGCCCCAGCCATTTCAATTCGCGCGCCTCGGCGGATTCTGCGAACGATCAGGGGGGATGGCCCTACCGCAACATCGGCGCGGCGATGGTCACGGAGGAGGCGTTGTATCTCGCGCCGCTGCCGCCGCCAAAGGTGTTGAGCCAGATGCCGGGCGGCCTGGTCCAGATGCTCAACGACCAGTTGGCCGGCGGCGGCGCCGCCAACAGGCCGATCCCCTGGCAGGAAAGCCATTGGATCAACAGCAATTTCGCTTACAACCATTGCCCAACCAATTTCCATGCCCGACTCACACAACTGGCGACCATTCAACCGGAAAAGTTCCAGTTGCCTTTTTCCCGGCCGGAGAAATTCATTCGCGCTTTTGACAAGACGTTTCTGATCGCGAAGTTCGACCGCTTCGGGGTGGTGATTCACACGGGCGTCGTCAGCCCGGAACCCGCGAAAGGTGAGAAGCCCGGTGGTTTTGGCGGGGGCGCGCTTTCGGCCTTCTGGACGCCGGAGACCGGTTCGGTCATTCTCGGCAGACGCCGCGGGATGCAGGACGAAAAGTTCGACACCTACAACGACTGGCGCATCTGGCCGACCCACGCCGTCAGCGGCCAGACCGCCGACGGCAAGGTGTTCAGTTCCGCACGAACCGAATCGCCGGAAACCGAATATCAGCTTCGCGAAGCCGGCGCCGAGGTGCGCGTTGCCGGTCTGATCCCCAATCGGAACGTTGCTCAGGGCGTGACGCTTCAGGGGCAGATTTCATACACGCGGCGTTTTGCGGTGAACGCCGACGGCCTCGACGTTGCAACCGTGGTGAAGCCCGACGGCAGGGATCATCTTTCCGAGCTTTATGAGGTCATCCCTATTTTTCTGCGGGATCGGGCCGCCCAAAACGAATCGGTGCAGGCAAAAATTCAGTTCGAAGCCAACGGCCGATGGAGCGACGCAACCGTGGAATTGCGGGAGAACGTCACGGCGACGCGGGTGACGCGCTTCAACGGCGCGATTCTGATCAAGTTCAGCGAACCGCAACGCGTCCGCCTGTCGCCGGAGGCGTGGCAGGATTTCTCTCAATCGCGCGCCTCCTGCCGCAACATCATGATTGACCTGCTTGGGATCAGCGATCATCCGGTCACGTTGTTGTCCGCCGAAGTGCAATACCGGATCATGCCCCTCGAAACAAAATCAACACCGTGAAGCGGCCTGCCGCGCAAAAAATCAGTAAGCGGACCGGACCTCCATTTCATAGACCTTCGTTTCGGTGTATCCGCCCCATGGGCTGCGCTCCAGGTAAAACGCCAGCCTGTTGAATTTTACGGGAAATTTCCTTCGAGAGAACAAGCGCGCGAAAAGGCGTTCCCATCATCTCCGGGTGCGTGAGCGTGTGGAACTGGCGGACTTCCGCCGGGGCAAGCGGCCAGGGCTGACGCGCGAGAATGCGCGTCAACCAGCGTCCCTGCTGAATGAATTCCGTGACACAAAGGCCCAGGTGTTTCGCTGCGCGAATCAGCGGCGTCCAACGGACATGCGCGGTGAGGTCCTGTTCACCGGGATTTGCCAGAACATCGTCCATGCGCTGATGCCGGTGGTAGGCGCGAATCGTGCCCTCCGGACGCGTCGCCTGGAAGTATTCCTCGTCCGTCCAACCGTAATCGAGCAGCAGGATGCGCCCGCGATGAAGCGCATGAACGGCAGTTTCGAGCCATCTGGCCACCGAGGGGCTTACCTCAACCCGTCCCATGTAATCTTCCGGCAGCCCTGCCCGCAAAGGACCGGGGCAATCCTGGAGCGTCCAAGTCAGATTCTCCCCGGAAAATGTCACACAACGCTCGCGCCACATTGCTTGCCGCCATTCCAGGCTGTGAACGGGAAATGCGTCTAACAGTTCGTTGCCGAAGATCACGCCCGCATCCATCTGGACGTTGGCGACAGAGGGCGTCCATTCGACGCGCGAACAGTGCGAAAGCGTTTCCTTCTGGGATCGCGCGAGCCGGGGCAGCGGCTCCGCCAGAACGTATCGGACCGCTTCGTGGCAGGATGGTGAATCCTGTTGCAGGAACGCGAGGACGTCGGCGGCCAACCGCCCGTCCAATCCGCCGCACTCGATGATGTGAAACGGGTTGGGGCGTTCCATTTCGTTCCACCAATCCGCGAACTGCCGGGCAAGAAGCCTTCCAAAAAGCGGCCCGACGGCGGCGCTGGTGAAAAAATCGCCGCCGCGTCCGATGTTTTGGATCGCGTCCTTTTTGGCGTAGTACCCCCACTCCGGGTGGTAGAGCGCAAGCTCCATGAATCGCGCAAAGCTCATCAGCTTGCGCTCATGAATCTCGGAGTGGATGAGTGATTGAAGGGGGGACATGCTTGAATTGAAGGGATCGAACATCTCCCGATCCTTCGCGTCCAGCAAGATCGGTTCCACGGTGGAGTTACATTGTGCCCTTGTGCTTGTTGCGATGAACTTCTGCTTAAACTCGTCCGGCTTCTGTTCCGCCGCCGCTTTTGCCAGAATAGACGACCTTCATCACGCCCTGCTTGTCATCGTCGCGGTGCCATTCGGGCTTCAACTTCCGAATCTCTCCATACAGTTCCACGCAAATCCGCCGGCTCATGCAAACGATCATTGCCTTGCCCCCGTAGGGGACTTGTGTCTCCATCGCCTCCAACCGCGCCTCCCAGTGCTTCACAAAATCCGCCGCGATCAGCTTGAGGCGTTTCTCCGAACCGACAATCTTCTCCAACGCCGCCCACTTCGATTTGAGCTTCTCCTTGTGCTCCAATTCCTCGCCTTCGGTTGCCTCCTCGAAATCGGGGTCAATGTGCGGTCGTTCTTCGGCATTCAACTGGAGCTTGGCAAGTCGGCCTTCGTAATAAATCGGCACGGTCGCCTTGTCTTCCACGGCGCGCAGGATGTCATAGACGCTGATGTACTCGCCAAACACCGCCCGCGTGTTGGCGTCGATTTTCTCAACCGGTGTCCCCGTGAACGCGTAGCGAGGGTATGCGTTCACGAGCACTGAGGCAAGTAATGATGAATTGGAAATACGCCTCGCCGTGAAACCGAAAATGCTTGGCCATGTTTTGAGCCTCGCGGCAGCCCCGAAAGCTTTCGGGGCTGTGCATCGAGGGAAACCATCCCGCCACGGCGGGATGCCACACATCAAATTGGCGAAGTTATTTTTGCGCAAGCGCTTATGCCTTGAACCTGAAGTCATGGGCTGGTAGGAGGTGGTTCGCATGAGCATCGCCTCCTCTTCATCAACGGTCGAGGCATCCGCTGAAACGGCCTTCTTGAACGACCCGGCCACTCCCCGTTGGATCAAGGATGTGTTCCGTTTCTTGCCCGTCAAATCGCAATTTATCCTTTCGGGCAATATCCGGGATGTCCATTCGTTCCCCATTGCGGAAAACAAGCGCATCCCGCGGTCGCTCACCCAATACCTGACGGAGACGTTGAAACTTCGTGGGTATCGGTTTTGCATTTCCTTTAACGCGATCGATGGATTTCAGCCGGTTTTCCCGCGCGGCGAACCGGAATCGGACATCCGCGTTTTGTTGAAAGAAAAGTTCAAACTGAACTTCGATGACGCCGGCCGCTTCAAGTGCTCGCTCGACAAATCGGTGGAATTCATGGAGCGGATTGTGTCGTGGAAAGACGATTTCGTGGCGGTGTGCGCCGACTTTGCCTCGCGGTACACCGCGCAGATCGGCAATCCAACCCCGGCGGAACACGAGTATTTCACCCGAATGCTCATGCTCGGTCATGGCGCCCAGCCGCACGTCACCGCCGCCATCCGGGAGGCGCAATTCAACCCGATATTCTGGATTTGCGACAAGGAAAACGACCTGCCCGATTGGTTTTCACTCGGCAATCCGCGTGTCCGATCGGTGATTGTGCCGAAACCCGATCATGTCATCCGTCGCGCGTTGATGCCGGCTCTCAATCTGCCCGGCCATGACGAAGTCGGCGAAGATGAACGCAAAAAACAGCTTGATCTGTTCGTGGAACAAACCGACGGCCTGGCCTTGACGGACGTGATTGCGATCTCCCAGCTCTGCCGGCGTGAGAAATTGACGTTGCGCGAGATCGGCGAAGCCGTCAAACGCTACAAATTGGGCGTCACCGAAGACCCCTGGAAACGGTTGTCTCATGAGAAAATCAAGGATGGCGAAACCTTCATCCGCCGGCGCGTGAAGGGCCAGTCACAGGCCGTGACCAAGTCGCTCGATATCATCAAGCGGGCGGTGACCGGGCTTTCCGGGTCGCAAGGTGCCAAGGCCGGCGGCAAACCTCGAGGCGTCATGTTCCTGGCGGGACCGACGGGCGTCGGCAAGACGGAATTGGCCAAGACCTTGACCGAGCTGCTTTTCGGGGATGAACGCGCGTACATCCGTTTCGACATGAGCGAGTTCTCCGCCGAACACGCCGACCAGCGCCTCATGGGCGCGCCGCCGGGCTACGTGGGGTATGACGCGGGCGGCGAATTGACGAACGCCATCAAGGAAAAGCCATTTTCCGTCGTGCTTTTCGATGAAATCGAAAAAGGTCACCCGCGCATCCTGGACAAGTTTCTCCAGCTTCTCGATGACGGCGTTTTGACTTCGGGACGCGGCGAGCGCGTCTATTTCAGCGAATCCGTCATCATTTTTACGTCGAACCTTGGGATTTACCGGTTGGATGCCGACGGGAATCGGGTGTTGAACGTCTCACCGGATGAGCCTTATGCCGAAGTTGAGCGCAAGGTCCGCGCCGAGATCGATCGGTATTTCAAGAACCAGCTCAACCGCCCCGAGATTTTGAACCGGATCGGCGAAAACATCGTGGTCTTCGACTTCATCCGTCCGGATATCGCGGCTGAAATCCATCAAAAAATGCTCGCCAACATTCTGGATCGCCTGCGGGAACAGCAGAAAATCAAGGTGACGCTTCCCGAAGATGTGAACGCAGCCTTGAAAGAACGTTGCATCCGGGATCTCTCGAATGGCGGGCGCGGGATCGGCAACCAACTGGAAGCGTGGTTCATCAACCCGCTGGCGCGCGCGTTGTTCGACGGCAACGTGGGCGAAGGCAGCGCCATTACCGTAACCGCAATCGAGGAGGCCGACGGCGTGCCGGTGGTGCGATTGGCGACGTGAACTTCGGAAAGGTGGTGGACCCATGAAATCCAGAATTGATTTCGATAAAGCCGATGAAGCCGAAATTGTCGGCGCGCTGGCCGTTCGCGGCCGTCGCGGCCACAACCGCCAACCCGCCCCCTCTGTATCTGAGGGCGCCCTTCAACAACTCCAAGAGGCGCCTTTCAAAAGGCAGCAAGAAACCGCCATGCTCCGGCGCATTGAGATCGTGATAGATACCAACGTGATTGGCATCCGACTTGCCCAAATCCGGACGTAAGAACAGTTCTTCCAGTGAAACGACATTCGCAAACCATCGATAACGTTGTAGCGGCGGTCTATGACCGCCGCTGGGCGCTCCTCGACGGAAAACGCGGAACGGCGGTCATAGACCGCCGCTACAAATGGCGCTTATGTCCGGATCAGGGACTTGCCACGCCTATGGAATTTCTGCAATATCTGGAGGAGAACTCATGACTACGATGAACATCAAGCTCCCGCCTTCTTTGCACAAGGGATTCGTCAAATTGGCGCGCAAAGAAAAAATCCCGGTGGGCCAACTCGCCGCGCTCGCGCTCGCCGAAAAAATGTCCGCCCTCATGACGGATGAGTATTTTTCTCGGCGCAGGCGTTCCGGAGATCGGAAAACCTACCTCAAAGTCCTTGCCAAAGCGCCGGACGTTGCCCCGGACGAAACGGATCGCCTGCCTTGAAGCGGCCTTCATAGCACCCTCTTGGACAGGGTGTTGGCAAGGTCAGACCGCCTGCCCCACCGCTGGCATTTGGCCTGCATATTTCATGAAAGGAACTTTCATGAAATATACACCTCGTCATTTTGCCACTGGGATGAGATCCCGCCGTGGCGGGACGAGGCCGAGTTTTCCTCCCGCCAGTGCGGGTGGCGGGGCTAATCGCATATTTCACACCAACCTGAAAATGATATCACAGTGTCATTCCGAATCCTTCGCTGGCTGTCATTCTGAGCGTGGCGAAG
>JACQHZ010000170.1 GCA_016198745.1 Verrucomicrobiota bacterium | reverse complement strand
GCGAGGGAGGCGATCCCGCCACGGCGGGACCCTCCATGTTCTCGATACACCATCGGGGAGGTAGGGGGTATGGAATAATGGAGTTGGGACGTAGAGGGTAGGGCATAAGGGAGCCGGGACGTAGGGGGTAGGGAATAATGGAGTTGGGACGTAGGGGGTAGGGCATAAGGGAGCCGGGACGTTTCAGGGGAAATTGGCGGGTTATGTCCGAATCCAGGCTTGCGCAACCAAGTGAACAAGTGATAGGAGTAACCCATGATTGACTTCCCCATTGTCGATACCCACCTGCATCTGTGGGATCCGCAGAAGCTGCGTTATCCGTGGCTGGACAATGTACCGTTGCTGAACAAGCCGTATCTCCTGTCCGCCTACAACAAGGCGTGCGGGAATGTGAAAGTGGAGAAGATGGTGTTCTTGCAGTGCGAATGCGATTTCGCCGCCTACCGGCAGGAGGCGGAGTGGGTGACCGGATTGGCCCGGCAAAACCCGCGGATTCAGGGCATCGTGCCATGGGCGCCTTTGGAGAAAGGGGAACGGGCGCGCGCCGAGGTGGCGGCGTTGGCGCGGAACCCGCTCATCAAAGGCATCCGCCGCATCATCCAGTTCGAGAGCGATGTCGAGTACTGCCTGAAGCCGGACTTCGTGAAAGGGGTGCAGTTGCTGGCGGACTTCAATCTGCACTTTGAGATTTGCATCAAGGGCGATCCGCAGTTTCGAAACACGATTCAACTCGTCCGGCAGTGTCCGCGAGTGAAATTCATCCTCGATCACATCGGCAAACCATTCATCAAGGAACGCATTCTCGAACCATGGCGGAGTTTGCTCAAGGAACTGGCCGGCCTGCCCAACGCCTGGTGTAAGATGTCCGGCTTGGTGACCGAGGCCGATTTCCAGAAGTGGACGAAGGCGGACCTGAAGCCGTACGTGGACGCGGTGATGGAGTGCTTCGGTTGGGAACGCGTGATGTTCGGCGGGGACTGGCCGGTGGCGTTCCAGGCCACGACCTATCCCCGTTGGGTTGAGACGCTCGAATGGGCGCTGGCCGGAGCGTCCGATCAGCAACTGCGAAACATCTTTCGCAACAACGCCATCGCATTCTACAGGTTGCCGCAAGGAGCACGGGGGTTATGAAAGGCTTGAAAGACAAAGTGGCGCTGGTCACCGGTGGTTTGGGCGACTTGGGAGCGGCAAGTGTCGTCCGGTTGCGCGAAGAAGGATGCCGCGTGGCGGTGTGCGACATCAAATCCAACAGGGAACCGGACTATTTCCAGGTGGATATCGGTGACGAGCCGGCGGTTGCCCGAGCGTGCGCCGAGGTGAACGCCGCGTTTGGCCCCGTGACGGTGCTGGTCAACTGTGCCGCGGCGTTTGTGTTCAAGAGCGTGGAAGCGACGGCGGAGGAGTGGCTGAAAATTCTGCGGGTAAATATCATCGGCACGTCGCTCGTCACCAAGCACGTCGTGCCGCACATGAAGAAACTCGGTGGCGGGAGCATCATCAATTTCTCGTCAGTCAGCGGCTTCGTTGGACAAGCCAACTTCGCCACGTACAACGCCACGAAGTTCGCGATTCGCGGTCTGACCAAGTGCTGGGCGCAAGACCTCGCGCCGTTCGGCATCCGCGTCAATACAATTTGCCCCGGTTACATTTACACCTCCGCCTTCGTGAACTCCTGCAAGGCGCTCGGCAAGGATGTCGAGGAGGAAGATCGTCGCGCGAGGGCGCTGCACCTGCTCGGCCGGCAAGGGCGGCCGGAAGAGGTCGCCGCTGCAGTGGCGTTTCTGGCAAGCGATGATGCGTCATTCATGACCGGCAGCGACCTCGTGGTGGACGGAGGATATCTCGCAAAATGAAACCACTGATTGCGATCATCGACTGGGCAAAATCACCTTTGAGCGACTCCACCGCGGCCGTGGAGCGCGGCGTGATCCGCGACGCGGCCGAGGTGCGGACGTTTCTCTGCGCCAGTGACGCGGATTTCACGGAAGAGATTCTCGGCGCGTCGGCGCTGATCGTTTGGCATAACACGCCGGTTACCGCCGCCGGTATCGCGCGGCTCAGGCATTGCCGCGCGATTATCCGCAACGGCGTCGGTTTTGACAGCGTGGA
This sequence comes from Verrucomicrobiota bacterium, assembly GCA_016198745.1. Taxonomy (GTDB): domain Bacteria; phylum Verrucomicrobiota; class Verrucomicrobiia; order JABWAM01; family JABWAM01; genus JACQHZ01. The sequence goes on along the minus strand of JACQHZ010000170.1, from coordinate 8,908 downwards.
TATTACCGCCGCCAAGCGCGCCGGCATCCCCGTCTGCAACGTGCCCGATTACGGCACGGAAGAAGTGGCCGATCATGCGATTGCGCTGGCAATGGCTTTGTGCCGGCAACTCTTCCCGCTGAACGCCGAAGCGAAACAGCTTGGCTGGACGATTCGCGTCACGGAAAAGCTCCGTCGGTTGCGCACGCAAACCTTCGGCATTGTCGGCCTCGGTCGTATCGGCACGGCGACCGCGTTGCGCGCGAAGGCGCTTGGTTTTCAGGTCCACTTCTACGATCCCTATCTGCCTAATGGCGTGGACAAAGCCATTGGCATCGCACGCGAACGATCACTGAACGATCTGCTGCGCCGCGCGGACGTTCTCTCGTTGCATTGCCCGTTGACGGACGAAACCCGACACCTCGTGGCTGCCCGGGAACTGGCCTTGATGAAGTCCAGCGCCTTTGTCGTCAACACCGCGCGCGGAGCGGTGGTCGAGAAAGCGGCGCTTTTTCGCGCGTTGCGCGAGGATCGCCTGGCTGGGGCCGGGCTGGATGTTGTCGAAGACGAACCGCTGAAGACCGCCGAAGAAGCTGCGACGCCGAATCTGATTGTGACCTGCCATGCCGCGTTTTGCAGCGTCGAATCCAAAGCCGAAATGCGCGCCACGTCCGCCCGGATTGCGCGCGCCGCCGCGCTGGGTGAGCCACTGGAGAACGTCGTGTCATGATTGATTTCCCGATGGCATGAAACCGAGAGTTTTTTCGTTGGCGCGAGGCATGACCTGCGGTACGACGCACCGGTTGAACGGTGGAATGAAGGGTTGCCCTGCGGAAACGGGTTGCTCGGACTGTTGGTCTGGGGTGACGGGACACCGTCGAATTTCTCCATCGCCGCAGCGTTCCGTGTCACCCGGTCGGCCGCGCTCGGTGGTAGGTTCAGCATCTCTCGCCCAGCATCATGGCGAAAAGTTTGGCTCGCTTGAGAAAAATACGAAGTCGGATCGGCCTGTTGACCGGGTTCGACATCATGGGTTCGCGAGGAACCATCGGCGTGTTGAGCGAGTCCAGGGGGCCGGTGAGCGGCAGGTGGTTTCCGCGTTCGCGCCCAGGCAAGGGACGTCCCTCCGCATCCTCGATTTGCATCGTGACTTCGCCATTCGATTCGATTCGGACGTTGAACGCCACGCCCTGCCCATTCCATTCGATGGGAACGGTGAGGAGTTCGCCCTCGTGATCTTCCGCCTCGTAACCAACCCAGCGATCCCGTTGGAGCGCCCGGAGCAGGATGCTGGGATGAAATGAATAACGATCGGCGTTATGGGTCTCCGGATAACCGGTGTAATAAATCCACGTTTCGTCGCCCATTTCGATCGGGCCGTTGTCCATCGGGAAAGTTGCCATGCCGGCCTCCGGCGATCCGGGCGGACCGAGTTCGATGAAACGCTCGCGCCGCGCTTCCCGTCGCCAATCCGATCCGTCGATGCTATGCACCAACTCCAACTCCATGGTGCCCGGCTTCACATCAAACCAATAGGCAAGCCCCAGGTAGAGGTCATGATAGGGCCACGCCACAAGACCTTGGTATTGTCGAATGCGACCGCGAGGAACGGCGACATCGGGCCGTCCTTGGGCGCCTTTCCGCGCCATTTCCGGTTCGACCCACCATTCGCAGCCGTCTCCATCCGCTTCGTCCGTGTCCAGAACGACCTTCGGCACGGTCCAGTGAACGAGGTCTTCGCTTTCGCAACGCGCGATTCGGCGGCAGGCCGCTTCAGGACCGGCATGCACCGTGGGGCGCGGATACATGACGTACCGTCCGATGCGCCGGTCGAAGAAGGTGGGTTTTGTTCCGTCGGGCCATCCTGAGATGACGGGGTTCTCCGGATAGGCATGCCAGATGAGGCCATCCTCGCTATGGGCGAGACAGATTCCGCGCACGGTTTCATCCAGGTTGGCCAGATAAATGGCGGTATAACGTCCGCGGACATGAGGGAGGTTTTCCTGCTTGGCGTCGAGCACACAAAACCCATTCGGCCCCAGGTGCCCCGCCAGCACGCGTCCTTCTGGATCGGTTGCATCCGGGCCAAGGACAATGTTGTTCGCAGTGGAACCGTCCTTGGAAAAGAGTCCCAGGTTGGGATGCGCCCAGTGGAGTCCATCCACGGAGCGCGCCAGGTGCAACCAACAACTTCCGCCGACGTTCCCGCCGCTTTTGATCCTCTTGTCGTACCAGGTGTAATACATCCGGAGGGAACCGCCGTCCTCTCGGCAGATTGAGCCGTAGGCCTGTCCGTGTGGAATCACGGGATTTTCTTTTTTCAAGAAAGGCTTCTCGATCGCGCGCCGCAACAGGAAGGTATCCTCGACGATCCGTTCGTCCACCAGCGGGAGTGTTTTCAGTTTCATGGGCGGAAACCACCAGAGAAATTGGAGGGCGCAAGTGGCAGGGAGTAAGGGAGACGGGGTGTTGCTCCGTCAGCGCCGTGGGGAGGCGACGACGGAGCGTCGCCCTCCAGGATGAAAAGCCGCCGTATGGAAAAACACGATGTCTCTTCAATTATGCGCGGATGCATGGATTGGAATGAGGGGGGTGTCACTCGGTATCGATCGCGTAATGCGTGTCACTCGCCTGAGCGGTTCCCGCGAATGCCAGATGGGAAATGGGCAACCGTTCCGCGTGAAAATCACAGAAAAGAACATTCATTCCCCGGGCGTGACCAAAATAGCCGCGAATGCCAGTTGATATTACATTCAAATAGGACAGAGTGGTGATGGTTCCTCCGCCATACTCTCGTACGACGTCAAGTTCGAGGATCAAAATCTTTCGAGATGGATTCCGAATGCCACTGACTGTTGCCAGCGGATCGGTTGGCCACCAATAAATGGCTCGATTACCGCAGTATTCAGGATACGACGCGCTGGCCGCGCCTCCCTGAGCTCCCAGTTGCGCTGCGGTCAGATCCGGGTTGGCCGGACAATTCCATACCCCCGAGTAGAGGTTCCCATCCGTAATGGAGATCGGCCGTTTGACCAGATAGCTGTCAATAACCCTCTGCCAGCATACATATCCCGGACATAGCCAGCCATTGTTATCGTCGGCATACAAAACTGAGGCGGTTCCCAATTGCTTCAAGTTATTGAGGCACTGGACGCCTTTGGCCGTGTTGCGCGCTGATTTCAGCGCCGGCATCAGTAACGCGGCCAGGATCGAAATGATCGCGATCACCACCAACAACTCGATCAGCGTGAATGCCGACCGTTTTGCAACCGGGAATTGTAGCGGCGGTCTATGACCGCCGTTGGCTTTCACATAGGCATTCCGCCGCCGGCGGTCATAGACCGCCGCTACAGCGAATACGTTAGTGGGTACTTCCGGAAACTGTATTTTCGGGTTTTTCATAATGAATCCTTTCGACTTCATGGAAGCCTCCAATGGGTATAGAGCAACGAAGGGTGTTCCCCTTTGGCGCGTTGCTGGTAATAAACCGTCAAGAGTTTGCCATCCGCCATCTCGACCGTGCTCGGATAGCCGAGGTCCGCCGAAAGACCGTCCCCCCGCAGCACATAATCATGTTTCCAACGGCGTCCCTCGTCATGGCTTAATGCCACCCTTTGTCCGAGCGGATTGGCGCGATAACCGTACGAACAAATCAACACCCCCGAAGAATGGCGCAAAAGATGCGGAGGCGAGCCATGGAATCCCAGCGAATGCGCGGTGGTCCAGCTTTTTCCGCCATCATCGGATTCGGTCTGCGCAATCCCCCACGGCGGCAATCCGAGCGGGGAGAGATCATGGCCCGTGACCGATTGGAATCGGATGAGGCCAATGATTCGGCCCGAAGGAAGCTCCACGGCATGCGGTTCGTGATAGTTACTGAGGTGGGTTCCCGGATAAATGGGCGCGCGGCCCAGCGATGTCCACCTGGCGCCATCCCGGCTGGTTATGGCGCGGATTTCGCCGGCTCCAGCGAAGAGCGCGCGGGTCTCCGCGCTTTTTCCAAAATAGAGGAGTTTGCCGTCGCGAAGCCGGACGGGACCGTGCGGAGCGGAGAGTGCCACGCGCGCGGGCGGATTCCAGGTGTCGCCGCCATCGTCGCTGACGCGAATCCACGAGCCTTCAAAACGCGTTGCATTTTCATCGGTCGTCCACTGCAGGCCGGCTTCCCACAGCGGCTCGATATCAGCCCAGGCGCGCGCTCTCATCGCAAGCCCAACGCGATCTTTCTTCGAAAGGGGACTGACAGCCTTGTCATCCCTCGTTTTGGGCTTCAAAATTTGGGCGCGGGGGTCTGCGGTGAACCACGAGAGCAGCAAACGTTTTCCGCCGAGCGATAGAATGCCTGCGTCACGATCGTCCAACGGCGTATCGTTGATCACTCGCGGACTGCTCCAGGTGCGGCCTTCGTCCTGACTTTTGAGAAAGACGGTGCGCCCGTAGGGGCACACATGGCCAAGCCGCATCCCCGAAGCCACGACCACGAGCGCGGCGTCGTCCATGCGCGCCACCGTTGGCCAGCCAAAATAACCGAATGGGTTGCCTGGCATGCTCCACACAATGCCGTGCTCCGTTTGCAGCCGTTTTGCGCCGGCGCCGGCTGCCGTCTGCGGCGGTCGAATCTTCTTCATTTTGGGGATCCTGAAGTTTGGCCACTTCTTCAGAACTACCGCATAGTCGGGAAAAACCGGCGCTCGTCGTTTGTAACTACAATATCGAAAAGCCATACATTTTTAAGAAGATTTTTTTAACCACGGAGATCACAGAGGGCGCAGAGAAAGCAGGGCAAACGAGGATTGCGGAATACGTGCTGCTCGTTTGACGAGCGGCACGTATTCCGCAAGTTCTGCTCTTTCAATTTCTCTGTGTTCTCTGTGCTCTCTGTGGTTCAATGTTCTGCCTTTTGAATTTGGTTGCGGCTTCGCCGCGCTGGGTTTCATCAGTGGCTAAACTTTCTACCTTTGGCTGGATTAGTTTCCCTCCCCAAACACCGAAAGCCTTCCGTACATGCCAACTTTCCAGGGTTCACAACCGAATGGGACGACGCCGGTGTCCGGTTTGTTCTTGTCTTGTCCCCGCAGCGGGTCCGGCCACTCGCGGGGGATTTCCCCGCCGCGGTCAATCGCCGGGCTGCCGGCTTTCAGATGGACGGCCGGCGGCTGGCGCCAATCCAGAGGCGACTTTTCAAATTTCGGATCCGCAACCAGATCATGAACAGCCCATTTTGCGCAATTTTCCACCGACACTTCTGACCGCCCATCGGCCCTGGCCTGGCGCCTGGCCTCAATCTGCACCTGATTGATGAATTCATCGTCGCTGATCTCCGCGCCCTCTTGAAAGCTCCAGTGCAGATTATAATCGGTCAAAAAATCCGGGCCGTCGCCTGTGTTGAAAATGGTCGTGGCGAGCGGTTTTTCGATCTGGACGAAAAGATTATTCAACACCCGCCATTGGGAACCGCAGTGCCGCACGGTTCCCAAACCATAGATGCCTCGTTCCGAGCCAAACTGGGACAGGAGCGTGTTTTGATAAAACAGCACCGGTTCCCACAGGCCATGCCCATGATCGCCCATCATTTGTCCCCGGTAGCGCATGGCCTCCGCGATCCCCTCTTTGTCCTTGGACGGTCCGGAAAAGACCGGTGCCCGCTGGTCAATCACGTTGCGGAAAATGTAAACCCCGCTGCCTGTGCGCGCCTTGTTGCCCTCTCTTTTTCCACCAAAGGCAAACATGGTCAGGCACCGGCTCAGCAAATTTTGATAAATTTGGATGTTCCCGTAGGCGGTGTTTTCCTCCGGCGTCCAGTTGGCGCTGAGGTTGAACCCATCGTCGCTGCAGTTATCCACATAATTGTGGTGGAATTTGCAGTTTTTGATCTGCCCCATGAACAATCCGTCGCAGGAGTCTGTAAACTCGCTGTAGCTGATTTCAAAATCCGCATTGCCCTCCGCGCCATAGGCGGTGAACAGGCCGCCTTCCACTCCCCGGTATTTCAAATGACTGCGGGAAGACCAGGGACCGGCAATGCCCCGAAAGGCGCAATCCTGGATTTTGAGGTTCCGCGTGGTGGTGATGTTGATCGGATGATGACAACCGTAAACCGTGAGTCTGTCGAGGGACAGGTCTTTGGACTGGCTCACCTCAATGGCCACCGGATGACAGCCCCGGATCACCAGGTCCTGGAGATGCAGATGCCGGCAGTTTTTGATTTGCACCCGGTTGCCGTCCAAGCCCCCGCTGATGATCAGCGGCAGCTTGCGCGGATCGGTTTCGCCCCGGTATTGATGCGCCGGCTCCAGGAACGGCCAATTGGTGTGCGCCAGCCGGATGTGGATGCTTTCCGAAGCCGGATCATACCACAGACCGGGGCCACAGGCGACTCCCGTTTCGGCATCCATTTTGTTGGTGATCGTCCAGAATTCGTTGTCCGAGCGCAAATCAACGAGATTGCGATAACCGTGCAGAGGCGCCATTGAATCGCCGAAATTGCCGTGAACATGAGCATGGTTGCTCTCGGTGCTGCGGAGATCCGGATAAGCCCTGGTGGAGCGGAATTCACCCTTGGCGCCATCCGTCGTCGGTTCCCAGGCAGTGGCGGGGTTTTCGAAAAATTCCCGCAAACCGCCGTCCAGAATCGCCAATTCGCCGGGGTAACCCCGGATAATAATGGGCCGGTCCGGCGCGCCGGTCTTCTCGATCGCCAGGTGTTCGCGATAAATTCCGCCGCGCAGATAGAGCGTGTCACCCGGTTTGAGCTTTTTCGCCGCGTAATTGATGGTTTTCCATGGCTTGGATTCGGAGCCGTCTTGTTTGTCCTCGCCCTTGGCGGCATCCACGAAAAAGGCGGGGCCCTTTTCCAGAGGCCTTTGGGAAGCCGTCGGCAGCGGGCGCATGGGCGGGTGAGAAAGATATCCGGTCTCGCCCGCCGAAAGAATGGACGGCAGAGCGATCCAGGCTGCCAGAAGCCTCCATCCGAAACAACCTTGCTTTGCAGAAAATTTCATATACTTTCCCGAACCGTATTTTCTCATCTCCCTGATGAAAAATGAAAGCGATTTAAGATAGCAGTAATCCAGCGGCGGCAAATGCTGCTACGGAACAGGAGGTTGACGCGGAGACCCGCGCTGTCCTCCGTCAAAACGGCACGCTCAATCCCTCGGCCTCAGCCAGTTTTTTTTGATTGGAATCGAAAGTAAGAAACTTCTCCGATCGAAGATGAACGGCAGTCGCGACGTGGAGAATATCCATCGGGCGATGACCTCCGGTGATCGTCCACTGGGCCGAAAAACGCTCAGCCAGGCTATGCACATCCGGCCAGTCAACCGTCAAGAGGCTCAGGGCTGCCGCGGCAAGATTCTTGTCCAGCACGACCAGCATCCGATCCGCCTCGGCTTTGGAGAACCCCTGTTTCTGATCCTGGGAGTGACGGAATACCTGAAAGCGGATGGAATGCCGGAATTCCCATAATACGAGCGAGGAGACAGACACTTGCCTGCCATGCTTCAGCAGATGCGCATCGGCCAGGATCGATTGGTCCTGATTCCGGTACAGTGCGCAAAGGAACGATGTGTCCGCAAAATGCATCAGCTCTCATCCCCTTCCAATTCAGCGGCTCGCATCGCCGCCACCTCAGTCACGCTGAACTTGCGCCTCCCCCAGATTTCCCGCCGCTGCGCCGCAAAGTCAATGGTGACGGTCTGTGGAGTCGAAACCACCCATGGCGAAAGCCGGGCATAAGGCTTGCCTCGTCGGATGACTTCGACCGTCTCCCCATTATCCAGCCATCCCGAAACCCGGCGAAAATGATTTCGTAAATCGGCTGTGGTCGCTGTTTTCATGATATGAACATATATCACGAATGGAGTTTCGTCAAGTTGAAGTCAGAATCCCTGGGTAAGCATCCGTCCCGGGGCTGGAGCCACACGATAGTGCCAACCCGGATATTTCACAAGTCAAAACTTGTGAAATATGCGGGCTAAATTCACCCGGAACGCGCTTCAAGCAGTTTGGTCGGGCTTCGCCCCAAAAAGATCTTGAAGGCGCGGCTGAAATCATTGGGATGTTGATACGCCAGATGCCAGGCGACTTCTTTGACGCTCATTCCGCTTTTGAGCAGTTTTTGCGCCTGGATCATTTTGAGTTTATGATAATGGGAGACCGGCGATTCACCGACCTGCCGGACAAACAGGCGATGGAGATTGGATGAGGAAATTTGGAGGTAGTCGCAAAGCGAAGCAATGGGATGAGAAACCGATAAATTTTCCCGCATCCATCGAACCGCGAAACGGATCTGCATTTCCTCCGACGAAAGCCGCCGGCGGTCAACACCGGCGGAACGAACCAGGCACAGGTCAAGCCAGGAACGAAAGGCGCGGATGGCGGCTGCGCTGTAATCATCGGGTTCCCGCACTTCGCGACGACACTTTCGATGAATCTCCGCAAGCTCTTTCACCGTGTCGGGATCAAGAAGCAGTTTTCGAAATCCCCGTTCGGCCGGCTCAATCTCGCGAAAGGGCGGCGGATTGTTCCAGACCCAACTCAGCATGGTTGTCGTGCGATTCCCTTCGTCGGTCAAGCCGCTGACACACGCGGGATGAACCAGGAGAATTTCATGCTGGGAGGCGCGGATCGGCGCATCCTTGAACGTAAAGGTTGGGTTGCCCTTGCAAATCAGAGTATAACCCCAACCTTCATGCCGCTTGGGCGGGCAAGGGTAACGCCCATAAAATCGGCGGCCCCATCCCAAATAGAAAAGATCCCATTTCGAAGAGGACGGGCGAAACCATCGCGATCTTTGGGTGTAATGGGACACTCTCTCCGAATAGCATTTTCCATTTCTGGTTGCAACTGCTGCTCGGTTTCCGGATAATAGTAAAAACCTTGTAACTACTCAGGTCATCCCTTCGCTTGCCGTCATTCCCGCGAAAGCGGG
>JACQHZ010000173.1 GCA_016198745.1 Verrucomicrobiota bacterium | reverse complement strand
TGTAGTAGCAGGACAGAGAGAACTGATTTAACCGCGAATGAACGCCAATGGACGCGAATCCAGAAAGGCGAGCAGGCCGCGACGGCCTGCGCTTGGATTTATTGGCGTTCATTCGCGTTCATTCGCGGTTAACCTCCAGCCATGGCGACTGCGCTCGGGAAAAGAGGCTTCGCAACCCATTGCAGCCCAAAGGGTTCTGGAACTTGCGACCAACATGTTGGTTCTAATTTGTGAGTAGCCGGACATGGGGAGGGCGCCGCGACGGGCTGGTTACGAAGTCAGGCGGTTGTATCTTGAATATGGATACCAATAAGGCTTGATCTCCTGTTTGTAATCGAGATGGACGTGTTTGGTCTCGCGAAATTCATCAAGCCCCTCTTCGCCCAGCTCGCGCGAGTGCCCCGTCCGGCGCATCCCCCCGAAAGGCGCGGCGTCGTTGTCCGAGAGCGGGTCGTTGATCCAGAACGTGCCGGCGGTGATGCGTTCCATGGCCTTCATGGCCCATTCCATGTTGTTGGTGTAGATGTTGGCGCCGAGACCGTACGCGCTGTCGTTGGCCATCTCGATGGCCTCGTCCATGCCTTGCACCCGCATGATCGGCAGGATCGGTCCGAACGTTTCCGTCCGCACCAGCCGCATGTCCTGATTCACATCCGCCATCACGGTGGGTTCGTAGAAAAACCCTTTCTTGAACTTCGGAGAACGACGCCCGCCGCACAATACGCGCGCGCCCTGCCCGACTGCATCTTGCACGCGCGCATGAACGTCCTCCAACTGCCGCAGATGAATCATCGGGCCGATGTCGGTTGTCGGATTCAACCCGCTGCCAAGCTTGAGCGAGCGGGTGAAGCGCACGATCCCCCGCGTGAAATTGTCGGCGATGGCGTCGAAGACGTAGAAACGTTTGGCGCCCGTGCAAACCTGGCCGGCATTCAGATACGCAGCCCAGCAGGCGGCCCGGCTGGCGATTTCAAGGTTGGCGTCGCTGCACACGATGAAAGGATCGTTGCCGCCCAATTCCAGATGAACCTTCTTGATCTGTTCGGCGCAGAGCGCGCCGACGCGCTGCCCGGTTTCCACAGAACCCGTCACGGCGATCAAATCGGTTCCCGGATGACGAATCAACGCCGCGCCGAGTTCTTCGCCGCTGCCGGTCACGATGTTGACCGTCCCGGCGGGCAACGTCGAAAAGGCGTCCGCCAGGGCCAGCGTGGCCAGAGGCGTTTCGCTGCTCGGCTTGATGATGACCGTGTTGCCCGCCGCGAGCGCGGGAGCGACCTTCCATGCCATGAGCAGAAGCGGATAATTCCACGGAACAATCGCCACCACCACGCCATAAGGTTCTTTGATTGTGAAATTGACCTGGTGCGCGAAGACGGGCGGAATCGAGTTCCCCCGGGAATGGCGGCCGATTTCCGCATAATAATCAAAACAAGCGGCGCTCCACTCCACTTCATCGCGGTTTTCGCAGAACGGTTTGCCGCCTTCGAGGGTCATCAACCGCGCCAGGGCGGGTTGACGCGCGCGGATGCGCCGGGCGATTTCATGCAGCAACGCCGCCTTTTCCACTCCGGGCATCCATCGCCAGGTCTTGAACGCCGCGCGCGCTGCCCGGACGGCCATCTCGGCGTCCTCCGCGTTCCCGCGCGGGATGCAATCAATGGTTTCCTCGGTGGCGGGATTGACGACCGGAATGGCCGGACGCCTGACCTTATGCCATTTGCCTGCAATCCATGGATGTTTCATATTTTAATAGTTGAACGTGATCGAGCCTTCGCGGAACTCCCCGGCGAGGGCGCGCATGGCTTCGGGAAAGGGATCAAAGGGGGCGCTCTTCTCGATGGACTCGGTGCACCAGTGGGCCATGATCGCGTTGGCGTTGGTGCTTTTTCGGGTGATCTCCAGATCGGTGATGTGTCCGTTGGCCAGCAGCCGAAAGGTCACTTCGACGCTGCTGGCCTTTTCGCCGTCGTATTGATTCTGAAGCAGGAGATGCCAGTAGGCTGAAATTTTTGCGACGATCTTTTTGTCGTAGGAGGCGTAGGGCGATTGCGCGGAATTGAACGCCAGGGCGCCAATGCGCGGAACGCCTCCTTGGAGTTTGGATTTGGCGGCGAGCACTTCGCGGCTGGATGGCGGCATGGCCGGCACGGGGAGGGCCGGCGTGGATGGCGGCGCGCGCGGCGAGGTCTGAGGCGTCGGCTTGACAGGCTCCGCCGCCGGTTCTTCTCTCAAAGATGGCTTTTGAAGGGGAGGTTCGGTCTTGAGAAGCGCGTATTCGCCTGCCTTGGGAAGGTCCGTCGGAGTCTTTGGCGCGGGTTTCGGTGTTGGCGGCGGTGTCTGGTTTTCGGGCGGTTTGACGGGGTCGGCCGGTTTTGCCGGCGGTTCCGGTTTGGCGGTCGGCTCTGGTTTCACCGATGGTTCGGCCTTGGGTGATTGCGCCGGCGGCGATGGCGGCGGCGTCAACCGCACCGTCTCGGTGGCTTTGGTGCGCAGGTTGGTTCCATCCGCCTTCGGAATGTCGATCGCTTTTTCAGGAGAAGGCGCGGTTTGTGTCGCCGCAGTATTGTGTTCGGAGTAATGCTCGGCGTCCGGCGGCGTTTCCGCGACGGCCTGGCTGGGATCGGTTTCGAGGAATGTACGCTCCCGAGGTGGTTTCGGAGGCGGCTTGGGCTGCGCCGGTACGCGTTCGATCAGCACCAGCCGCGGTATCTTGGCGGGCGGATGGAGTTTGGCGGTATCCTTCAGGGATGCGAACCGGGGAACCTGAACGGTCAGCAGCATCCAGAGGAACAAAAGGTTGAGCAGAAACGACAGAAAGAAAGCGCGCGTGAGCCGCCGGGAATAATCAGGGTCCGAGCGGATGAAGCGGTCGGGTTGGGGCGCTTCGGCAAGACGGTGGGATGCTGTGTTCAACAGGGCCTCATTCCAGTTTAGAATCAGGCGTCGTTTCTGACGGTTTCACAAGGGGGACATCCGTGGACGGGCGAGATGCGCCGTCCTGCTGGGAGATGCCGTTCCCGCCTGTCTGTCGAGAGTAATCGTCAAGCCGTTCACGGACCAGGCGCGCAATCTCCGGGTCAATTTGTGCGTCGCACTCGGCGAATCGCGCGCGGATTTCGGCGCAGGGAAATGTCCCGGCGGAGTTGAGCGTGGGCGTCCTGTTCTCACCGGCCAATTCCTCGCCGACATCAACGCGATGATGCGAATAGCCGCGATCCCGGCGCCAGGTAAAGGCATGCTCATCCCGGTTTTTGTTGTAACAAAGTTGAAAGCCGTGCAGACCGCCGTCCGGTTCGTACCATACGATCAGATCAAAATCATCGTCCTCAAACCACCGGCGACGATGGGAATCGTTTTCCTGGCGGACCGGCACAATCTCTTTCAGCATAATAGGCTTTGTTCATTCACCTGTTTCGCCGGACTGACGCGCCAACACGCCTCGTGCGGTTTGCGGGATGTCGTCCTTTCCACTCGCGGTGGGGCCGGGAAAAACCCGCTTGCCGCAGAGGAAAGATCACAACTCCACGCTCTCGTGCAGGTCCGGAATCAGGATCTTTGAATCAGGATGCTTCACTTGAAGCGATTTTGCAAGCGCCTCGGCCTGGTCGAGTTGGCCGTGGGTGAGGAGAATCTGGCGCATCGGGCCGGTGCTCCTCTCCACAAGCCCCAGCAGTTCATTGCGGTCTGCATGCGCGCTGAAGGCGTCCATCACCTCCACATGTGCCCGGACGACGTGCTTTTCGCCGTGAATGTTGACGTGGGATTGTCCCTCGATGAGCGCGCGTCCCAGCGTGTTGGGAGCGCAGAAACCCGCCATGAGGATGGTGTTCTTTGGGTCGTCAATGTTGTTGCGCAGATGGTGGCGCACGCGCCCGGCCTCGCACATGCCGGATGCGGAAATGATGATGCACGATTCCGGGTGGTCGTTCAATGCCTTGGATTCATCAGCGCTGCGAATGTAGGTGAGCGTTTGCAGGCCGAAAGGGTTCTCGTGGTTTCGCAGCTTCTCGTTGGTGGCGGCGTTGAAGCATTCGGGGTGCAACCGGAAAATTTCCGTGGCATTGATGGAAAGCGGGCTGTCCACATAAATCGGAATGCGCGCGAGCGAGTGTTTTTCGGTGAGTTCGTGCAGGGCATGGACCAGTTGCTGGGTGCGCCCCACGGAAAAGGCGGGGATGATCACCTTCCCCTTTCGCTCCAGCGCGCGGTTGAGTATCGCGCAAAGACGGTCGTTTGCGGTCTCCTGCGGTTCGTGCGTCCGCCCGCCGTAGGTGCTTTCCAGAATCAACACGTCCACGTCCTCGAAAGGCGTGGGATCGCGCAACAAATCGCTTTTGCCCCGACCAATGTCGCCGCTGAAGACCAGCCGAAGCCGCCGCGCGCCTTCGCGCAGATCGAAGACAATCTCCGACGAGCCGAGGATATGGCCTGCATCGTGAAAGGTCACGGTGACGCCTTCCATGATGTCAAACGCGCGATCGTAACCCACCGACATGAAATGACGGACCGCCGCTTGCGCCTCGCGCAATGTGTAGAGCGGTTCCGCCAGCGGCTCGTCTTTTCGCCCCTCGCGTTGATTGCGCTTGTTGATGAACGCGGCGTCCGATTCCTGAATGTGAGCGCTGTCCTCCAGCATCAGAGAAGTCAAATCCCGCGTCGCATGATTGCAAAAGATGGTTCCCTCGAAACCCTGGTGAACCAGGTTTGGGATGTTTCCCGAATGATCAATGTGCGTGTGCGAGAGCAGCATGCAATGAATCTCGGAAGGAACGAATGGGAAGAAACGATTCCGTTCGTGGGACTCCTTGCGTTTGCCCTGGAAAAATCCGCACTCGAAGAGAATCTTCCGTCCATTCACCTCCAGTAGATACATGGAACCGGTGACCGTGCGCGCCGCGCCATGAATGGTGAGTTTCATAAAAATGGGAGGACCAGAAATCTGGCTTTCTGTTGAGGATTGAATCCGGGTTGAAAGATGCAGGTTATCCGGGACTGCAAAATGACGCAATACTTCTGTTTTTGAGTTTTTCAATTGACGGTTCATCCAGTTTTGCCTAAAACACCCAAAATCAAAAAAAGGAGTTGACACAAACGACGGGGGATGGCATCATCTGCGCCAATAATTTTTTTTAGTTGACGTGTCATCCGATTTTGTCTAAACAACAAAATCACAAAAAGGAGTTGACACAAACGATGGGGGACGGCAACATCTGTGCCGACAGTTTTTTTTGAGTTGACTTTTTGGCCGGTTTTAACGTAAACAACCAGAATCACAAAAAAGGAGTTGACACCAAAGCGGGGGACATGCAAAATACGGCCCAGTATGGAAGCACAGCATTTTTCTTATTGACGACCTCGTAACCGGTCGTATATGCTTCCAATCTGATTTTGTAAAAAAGGGTATTGACTCCACAACCGATTTAACGTAAACGAACAAAAACTTAACCAACCGAACTCATCATGAAATTGAAACTCATCCCAATCGCCGTGCTGATGGTTGCACTTGTGGCAGTCGCGTCAGCAGAAACCATCAAAGTCAGTGTCGTCGCCTCCGGCGGCTCGGTGACCATCACCGGTCCTGACGGCGCGAGCATCTCCGCAAAGAAAGGCGCCAATGTGCCGATCGGGAGCAAGATCAGGACACAAGCCAATAGCTGGGTTGATCTCCTCCAGGGCGGTGTCTCGACCATTCGCGTGAAAGCAAAAACGGACAGTTTCACGGTGACCGAGAGCTCTTTTGACGGAACAAAGCCCACCAGCATCTTCAAGCTCAAAAATGGCGCCGTCTATGTCAAGGTCAACAAGGGTAACCTCAAGGGCGGCAAGTACCAGATTCAAATGCCGGAATTGATCGCCGGTGTGCTGGGTTCGGAAGGCGAGGCGTCTCACGGCCCGCGTGGTGCTACAGTAAGCTGTGTAGCGGGTGATTTCAATGTCGCTCCTCCGGGAGGAACCCCGGTTGCCGTGCCAGCAGGCAATACCGCTGCTCAACCCGCTGGAGCTAGTTCGGCTCCCCCAGTTGCCTCCACGCCTCCCGCGCTTGCAGCCGCTCTGAACACGACGGCAGCCACGGTGCCCGCCGCAACAGGAACGGCAACCGACGGCGCTGCCTCTGGCGGTACGGCCGCTGGTGCGGTCCCGGCTCCTGCAGCGATGGCGCCCGCCGCCACGCCCGGCACGATCACGGTTTCAGCGGATGTCGCGGCTGCAACCACCACAGCAGGACCTGCGACCGGCCCAACCACAGCGGCTGATCCTGCTCCCCCAAGCACCCCGACAAGCGGTGGAGGTGAAAAATCATCGGGATCAACACAAACATCGTCGCCCAGTTCGCCCTAAGGTGACTTCACCGCATACTTGAATACAAGGACAAGGAGTACCATCCTCGTTTCATGAATCGGAGCACCCCCCACTCGCTTGAGTTTCAGGCGGGTGGGGGGAGAGTGGTGCCTAATAGAATGTGAGATGAAAATTATGAAAAAATCCAAATCAACTTTTACATGCGCGTGGGCGGTATTGCTTGCGGCGTTTTGCTTCAGTTCAGTCACCGACGCAGCACAGTCCACCTACACCGGCGGCGGCAATAAAGACCTGCGGGGAGGAGCCTGGGGGCCGTTTCAATTGGGCGATCGGGCCAAGTACGGTACCATTCGTCTTCGTGCCAACCAGGAATTCACCTATGACGACAACATTTATCTGACCGAGACCGGTCGAAGCAATGACTGGGTGTCCATCAGCAGCCCCGGCATCTCCTATCGCCTCGGCAACTTTGCGAACAACGCGATGGAAGTGGGATACGATGTCAACGTCGTCCGGTTCTTTGACTACAGCCAGGAAGATGCAGAAGAACATAACCCGTATTTCAAGGCATTGTTCACCTTGGGAGCGACCAAATTAAGTCTTCAGGATGGCCTGAGTTTCATCATGGGCGGCACTGCCCGCACCAATCCGAATGAAGTCAGCCAACGCACGGAGAAGACCACCAATGATGCGAAGATCAGCTCGGAAACCAAGCTCAGCGACAAGTTGTCGCTTGGTTTGTATGTCCATCATTACTATTACAATCCCAAGGGCAGCCTGCTGGAGCGCAATGAAGTGGATGGCGGCGCTGACGCTTATTGGAAGGCATTTGCCAAGCTCGACCTCTTTATCGGCGGCGCGGGCGGCTTTGCCCACGTTCGCAACGGTGCGAAAGAAGACTTCGGCCGTGGACATGTCGGTTTTCGAGGCGATCTGACGCCGAAACTCGTCGGCCGACTGGAGATTGGCGGCGAGCATCGCACATCGGATAATGCGACGGCTGGCGACCAGGATAACGCAACGTTGAGCGCCAGCTTGACGCAAACCTTTACGGATGACTTCACTGCGGGCGTCAATGCCAAGCGGTATGTGGCCGTTTCGACCCAGGTGAGCGGACAAACTTACGTCGTAAGCGGGGCGGGGTTCAACCTGAACTATCAGTTTGGGCCGATCCTGGACCCGAATGCCAAGAGCCGGAAGTTTGCTTCGAGTTTGGTTTATTCGTATGAAAACGACGATTTCGACATGACAATCGGTGGAACTCGGCAGAACACCGATATCCACACTGTTTCGCCATCGTTGGAGTACCGGATTCAGGAATACTGGAAGGTCTATGTGGTCTATCAGTTTCAGGACCTGGATTCCAACCTCCTTGGTTCCGACTTCGCCAATCATCGTGTTTCACTCGGAAGTTCCATCTTCTTTTAACAAACATCATTTCGTAAGCCAGCAGAACTAGTATAGCGTTTCACAAAAAAGGGGACGTATTTCAACATGCGCGCAAAGTGGATTGGACGCACTCTGTGGCGTCCGTCGTATGCGGTTATGGGATGAAGTTGATTCAACGCGGCAGATGTTTTCGTTTCAATGAAACGATATACTAGGCTTGTAAAGCCGCGGTGGCGCAGCCGGCCAAGTGGTGTTTTTCCCTATCGTGGTTGTGCCCTGTAACGCTCGGCGGCGAGCATGTTTTGTTGGGAACCTCCCAGGGGATGGGTGTGCGGATGACAAGCCCTGATGAGGGAAACAAGTTGTATGCGTTCGCGACGGATACAGGTGTTTGGGTTCTCGCGATAGGAAGGCTCACCTGATCCGTTGGGGCTGCGATCAGCCGGGAATTGCTCCAACAGTTCCGAACCCGTCAATCTTCGGGGTCTTGGGTCCAATTGGGTGATCACCGAGGCGAGGTCTGGCTGGAGCGGAAACGCAATCGGAGTTCAGGTCTCTGTTACCCCCCAGGCGGGAGCGAAATCAGGCCAGAGGTGCGCACAGGAGAACGCTTCCGCACTGGTGGAAGGAAGCACCGTGTATTTTCTCTTGCAGGTGCGGGATGAACCCTGAACGGATATGGGGTTGCAGAATATAGCAGAACGGTTGATTTCATGGATGCTAAAAAAATGGCTTTGTCCCGTTCAACGGCAAAACGCCAGGGGGCGGTAGCATGTCTCGATGAGACGAACGGGTGGGGTGCCTTCTGCTGGGGTACGGAATGGAATGCCTCATGAACGTCCTCGGCATCTCCGCGTTTTATCATGATTCCGCCGCCGCCCTCGTGAATGACGGCGTCCTGACAGCGGCGGTTGAATCAGGGGCGATTCGAGTTCGGCCCGCGCGCGTTGGGAGCGCGGAGCATTCTTGCGGACCCGCGATCGGCTGAGATGAAGGACGTTGTCAACACGAAGATGTAATCGTTCGACGGGGAAATCGTGAAACGTAAACGCGCGCATCACAAAGAAATCCCAATTTATCCTTGCAAAATGCTTTTCCACCGTCTATGGTTACTGCACAAAAATTATTCGCAAGACACCAAACCTGGAGAATGACATGAAAACGCATTTCTCAATCATCGGCTGCGTCGCTCTTTTCTGTGCGATTGCTTTGGCGCCCGACGCTTTCTCACAAGCCGCCAAATCCGTCCCAAGCAGGTCGGGCGGATCAGGTTATTTGAAGGATTATCGCGTTCTGCCGTTGGACGTGCTTTCCATCAGTGTGTTCCAGGAGAAGGAACTGGAACGGGAGGCAAAGGTTACGGCGACGGGCTATATCACCTTTCCATTGCTCGGCAAAGTGCAAGTCGGCGGTTTGCTGGTGTCGGAAGTGGAAACGAAGTTGGCGGACCTCCTGGGCCGCGATTATATCAAGAACCCGCAGGTGAGTGTGATCGTCAAAGAATATAGCGCTCGTAGCGTTTCAGTTCTCGGTGAAGTCAAGAACCCAGGCAAGATTGATTTCCCACCCGAAGGACGCTTGACTCTTTTGCAGGCGCTTGCGCGCGCCGGCGGGGTCACCAGCATCGCAAAGACAGATGCAGTCGTCATCACCCGACGATCCGATGACGGACGCGAGCAGAAGATCGAAGTCAACGCCACCGATATGATGAGAAGCAAAAGCGAGAAAAAGGATATCGACCTGGAGCCGGACGATGTCATTTTTGTGCCAACGCGTTTCTTTTGATGACGCTGCGGGCGTTCATTCATCAGCAAAACAGGTGATGTTGTTCCAATGATTTTTTCTGTTAGATTGCTTTCATCATGAAGGAAAACCCGGGTTTTAGTGACGCAACCTCGAACTTGACGTTCGGAGATTATCTCCGTGTCCTTTCGGCCCGGCGCTGGTGGTTGGTCTCCATTGTGGTGATTGTCGTGACCATCACCGCGATCATCAATTTCAAAGCGCCCAATATTTATCGCGCCGCCGCCACCGTTCAGATCAACAAGGATAATCCCAATGTTGTGAATGTGCAGGATGTGATCAACCTGCCGGGCCAAGGCATGGAATTCCTTCAGACCCAGCACAAGGTTCTCCGGAGCCGGACGATGGCGGAGCGAGTCATTAAAAGGCTCTCTCTCGACAAGAACCCGGCGTTTGTCGGTAAAGACCAAAGCCCGGATATTCTCGCGACAGGTCTGGGATTCATCCAGAAACTCATCCAACAATGGATGCCAGAGGGGAGCAAGGAGGCTGCGTCCACGGGCGCTCCTGACATCGTTCAGGCATACTTCGCATGTGTGGCTGTCACTCCCGTGCGTATGACGCTCCTTGCGGAGATCTCTGCCACTCTGAAGGATAAACAGCTTGTCGCACAAATCGCCAATGCGCATGCCGAGGAATACGTCAAATATACTCTGGATCAGCGCACCGGCGTGACCACGGAAGCTGCGGATTGGCTTGAAAACCAAAGCAAGGACCTGCAGGCCAAATTGGCAAAATCTGAGGCTGCCTTGCAGGCTTATCGTGAACAACACGGGTTGGTGTCCCTGGAAGAACGGCAGAACATTGTGGTGGAAAAACTCAAGCAACTAAACCAGCAGGTCAGTGAGGCCAAGAACCAACGTATCACGGCGGAAAATACCTACAATCAGCTCAAATCCATGCGGGAGAAGGGAACCGATCCAACCACCCTGCCTGTGGTCATCCAAAATGGGGTCATTCAGGCTCTCAAACAGCAAATGTCCGAGAAAGCTGCCGCCCTTGCAAAATTGAAGGAGCGATATCTGGCCAAACACCCTCAACTCATCCAGGCGCAATCCGAAATGGAGGGTCTCCAAAGACAGGTCAAACTTGAAGTGGAGAAATTGATCGCGACGATCGAAACCGATTATCAACTCGCGGTCAGCCGGGAACAAAATCTCGAAGTCGCCCTTAAAGAACAGGAAAAGGTGGCCCTGGCCCTGAATCAAAAATCCATCGGGTACGATGCCCTGAAGCGCCAGGCGGAGACGGATCGCAAGCTTTTTGAGAACGTGCTCGAACGCATGAAACAGACCGGTGTTTCCACGAAGCTCGAAACAACCAATGTGATGATCCTCGATCGTGCGGTTGCGCCAACTCAGAAATTTCGTCCCCGACGATCCATCAACATCATTGTGGCCTTTGTCATCAGCTTGGTGGGGGGAAGCGTCTTCTGTTTGATGCTGGACTCGCTTACTGAAACCGTTCGCGCGCCGGAGGATATCGCGGAGCCGTTTGGCGTGCCTTTCCTCGGTTATGTTCCGCATATGCGCGGCAGCATGTTGTCGAAAGGGAAACCGTTTGGAGGCAGTTCCGATGGCGCCGTGGCAGAGGCGTTTCGAACCGTTCACGCGGTTCTCAGCCTGCAACCCGAAAGCGTGGAAGCCCGGTGTTTCCTTGTGACCAGCGCCGCGCCGGGGGAAGGCAAATCCACCTGTGCCGCCAACCTGGCGCTGACTTATGCTCAGAAGAACTTCCGCACCCTTCTCATCGAAGCCGATCTGCGCCGCCCCTCGTTGTATGTGCGTTTTGATCTGAATTCGCCGGGCGGCCTCGAATTATTCAGCAACGGACATGAAGACTTCGCATCCATGATTCAGCCAACCCAAGTGCCGAACCTTTCCATTGTCGCGTCCGTTGCGTCTCCTCACAATGCGCATTTCGTGCTGGCATCTCCACAGGTGCGGGAATTCATCCTGACGGTGAAACAGCAGTTCGATCGCATTGTGATTGACACGCCGCCCATCGGCGCGGTGAGCGATGCCCTTCCGTTGTGTTCGCAGGTGGACGGCGTGATCTGGGTGGTCCGTTTCGACACTGTTCGCAAGAAGGTGGTCCGGGACGCATTCCTCAGATTGCTTCAGATCAAGAGCAAAGTGCTGGGAGTTCTCATCAATGACGTGGATTTCTCCAAACGTCACAACCAATATTATTACTCCTATAGCGGTTACAACGCCTATTATGGTCGCGAAAAAAAGTCGAAACAAAACTCTGCGAATGACACAACGATTCAGAGCTAGCAGCCTGTCGGACTTGCGCCCGACAGG
>JACQHZ010000161.1 GCA_016198745.1 Verrucomicrobiota bacterium | reverse complement strand
GCGCGTGATCGCCTCGGGACGCGGCACGCTTGCGCGATGGGAGGACCGCCGCCGGACCCTTGCCGAGGTCAAAGGCCCCCTCGCCCTGAAGCAAACCCAGCCTTCGATCGCCACACTCGATTCCTGGCCGTTTGTCACCGGCGTGCCGCTCCCGCGCGGCCAGGTGGCCGATGCCTCGCAGGCGTGTTTGCTCGATGGCAAAGGACAGATTGTGCCGGCGCAATTCGAGGCGCTCACGCACTGGTCGCCCAAGCGCGGCTCGATCAAATGGCTGCGCGTGGCCTTCACCGCGCCGACTGCCGCGGGCGCAGCGCCGAATTATGAGTTGCAGTTCGGACCAAAGGTAAAGGCGACGCCGGTTGGAACTCCGGTTCAGGTCACCGACGGTGTATCCGAAGTGACGGTTGACACTGGGGCGATCACACTCCGCATTTCGAAAACGCGGGTCGGTGCCTTCAGCGAAGTGGTGCGCAAGAAGAAAGGCCTGGGCGCATCCGCCGCCGGGTACAAGGCGGCACCCGACGATGGTCCTTATGTGATCGATCATGCCGGCGCAGTGTTTCGGGCGTCGCTCGACGCCGAGCCGGATGTGACGGTGGAAGAAACCGGTCCCGTGCGCGCGGTGGTGCGCGTCGAGGCCTGGCACGTGCGCGACCCGTCCAGCGGCTCAAAGGGGGTTTCATCGGTCGGTGTGTTGATGGATAAAGAGGTGGGGCCGCCGGCGGAGCAGGAGCGGCTGAACAAGAGCGTGTTGCGCTACTACGCCTACGCCGGCCAACCCTGGGTGCAACTGGACTGGACGTTCATCGTCACCACCGACACCGACGCGGTGCGGTTCAAGGACATCGGCCTGCGCATGACCGGCAGCGGGTCGGCGCGGATCGGTCTCGACGGCGACCAGGAGGCAGCATTGGCGGACGGCTATCTGCTGCAAAAAAAAGCCGACTCGTACGTCGTGCGTCAAAAGCAGGGCCAATCCTACGCGGAAACTTCCCGAGGATCAAAAGCGCCCGGCTGGATCGCCAACGACAGTTTTTCGCTCACGATGCGCGATTTCTGGCAGATGTTCCCGAAGGAACTCGAAACCAAATCTGAAATCCGAAATCTGCAATCTCAAATCATATTGCACGCCTGGCCGGGCCACGGCGAATGGAACCCGGATTGGTTCGCTGAACCCACAACAGCGCCCGCAACGGATGCCGTGCCGCAGGAGATTGTGGGCGCAACGGGCGTCAAGCTCACCCCCGCCTATTTGCAATGGCTCCAGCGGTGGCATCACGGCGAGCTGCTTGATTTTCATTATCCCGATTGGTGGCGTCAGGCCAATATCGCCGGCACCAAGGAAAAGGAATGCTGGCTGGACAAAATCTATCCGCATGGCAATCGCCACTGGGAGTTTTTCTCGCTCTGGTCCGCCGACTCAATCCCCGGCGGCAAGGTCAAGGAACACGCCCTGGGCGCGTCGCGCACCCAGCAGGCGCTGCTCGATTTTTCCGGCGACAAAGCGGCGACGATGGCCGCGCGCCGCTCCATGTTTCTGTCGCAACCCCATGTCTGGCTGGAGAACCCCAAGTGGTTGGAGGAAACGCAGGTTCTGGGGCCGGTCCACGTTGCCGCCGCGCAGGCCTGGGATCAGCCCGCCCTGGACGGTTGGCAGCATCTGGACAAGATCAACTATTACGGGATGTGGTTGTACGGCAACATGCCTGAGTACTTCGAGCCTGACGGCTCGCCGTTGATCTATCGCCAGATCAACGGGTCGCCGCATTACGGCTTCTTCAATACGGGTTGGTTGTTGTACTTGGCCACGGGCAACCCCGCCCAGCTCAAGTTCGCCCAGGCCAACGCGCATCACTGGCGGGACATTTCCATCGTGCACTACACCACGCCCGAATTCAGTCAGCACCGCGCCGACAGATCCAGCAAGGTTCTCGGCGCGGCCCAGGCCGTCGGGTTGTATCCGTTTCGGCTCGGTTCGGTTTTCGACTTTTACTCCGGTACGTTTCATCTGTTGATGGACTACTATCTGACGGGCGATCGGCGCTCGCTCGAAGTCGCCAAGCTGCATACCGAGAACCTGATGAAAAAGCGAGGGGGCACCGGATTCACTCGCGAAGCCGGCGGCAACCAGAAGACCATGCTCGATTGGTACGCGCACAGTTGGGACCCGGTCGTGGCGGAGTGGATTGACAACGGAATTCTTTCCATCACAACGGGCGATCCGACAACGGAAAAATCCAAGTCCGGCACCAAATTGAACTGGACCAATTTCATGCCGCAATACCTCGATTTGACCAGTCAGCCGGACATCCCTCTGAAACATCGCAAAGAGTTGCTGGCCTACGTCGAGGAATGGTGCAAAGAGTTTTTGGGCGCCGACAATTTCAAGGTCGGCCATCCGGGCCAACCGGGCAACATGCTCGCCGCCGCGTGGTTCGCCACGGGCGACGTGAAATACCTCTATCCATTCATGCGAGGCGCGTTTCGCGCAGAATTGCCCCGCGAACAGTGGCTTGTCCCCACCAAACCTGACAAGGGCTGCGGTCCCGGCGGCGCTGTCTATTTCGATGAGATGCTCTATTCCTATGCCGCCTGGCGCGATGCGGTGGAGAAAAAGCTGATCCCGGTCTCCGAGGCCGATTTGCCCGTGTCGCCGCCGCCGATCAAATCGTATCGCTGCCCGGTCTGGGAAGCATACAAGGGCAAAGAAGTGACGTTCGTATTTCTCAAACCGGCCGGCGAAGAACTGCGGGTGAATGTGGGCACGTACTCTCCAGGAGGTCTTCTCACTTTCACCGGCCCCGATGGAAAAATCGTTCTCCAAACCAAGACCGAGAAGGGCGAATTCAAGCCCCAGCTTTTGGTGGTGTCCGCCAAGACGCCCGCCGGCGTGTACCGTCTGCATATCAATACTGAGCCTCACAAGTTCTGGGCAACCATCCAAACGACCAACCAGCACATGGTGGAATGTCCCAAGGCCGTCGCCCTATTCGCCGACGCGGAATGGATGTTCCACGTGCCGTCCCATGTCGAGCGGTTTACCGTTCGCATGACCACGGGCACGAAACTGGTGGACCCAGCCTTCAAGACCGTCGCGGTGGGCAAGGCGCTGTATAACGGACAAGTCGGAGAACCGATGGTGATCGAAGCGAAACCGGAACATCGCGGCAAACTCTGGCGATTTCGTGCCGTGCACATGAGTGGCGGCGACCTCGTCCAGATCGAGGGTGTCCCGGGCTATCTGGCGGCGCATCCGAGTTGGTGGTTTCCGCCGCCCGGCCGGTGATCAGTGATCACTGATTACTGATCTTATCATGACTTCACGAGAACGAGTGCGGCGATGCATCGAATTCGATCACCCGGACCGTGTGCCGCGCCAGGTCTGGGTGCTCCCGATCGCGAACCTGCAACATGGCGCCGAAGGCATGCAAGCGTTTACCCGCCGCTGGCCTGACGACATCGCCTGGAGCATTGCGCCCCACCGCCGCGGGCTGCGGTTTTCCGAGGGCGATCCCTATGCTGTCGGAACGTTCCGAGATGAATGGGGCTGCGTCTTCGATAACATCCAGTCCGGCGTCATGGGCGAGGTGCGGCGGCCCATTCTGAACGATTGGTCGAAGTTGGACATCGTCAAACCGCCGTATGCTGCGATTGAATACAACCTTGATGAGATTCAACGCTACTGCGCGGAATCCCGCCTGTTCCTGCTCGGCGGCAAAGCCGAACCGTTCCAGCGAATGCAGTTCCTGCGCGGCTCGGAAAACCTGCTGTTCGACCTGGCCGCGCCGTCGCCGGAGTTCCATGAATTATTGAAAATTGTCCATGCGTTCTATTGCCGCGACTTGGAGACATGGGCCGGCACATGCGTGGACGCGCTGTTCGTGGGCGACGACTGGGGTTCGCAGAACAGTCTGCTGGTCTCTCCGCAACTCTGGCGACGATTGTTCAAGCCGCTGTATGCCGACTACGCCCGAATCGCGCACGACGCCGGCAAGAAACTTTTCATGCATTCCGACGGTTGCATCCTGGACATTTACGAAGACCTGATCGAGATCGGCGTGAACGCCCTGAACAGCCAGTTGTTCTGCATGAACATCGAGGAAATTGGTCGGCGGTTCAAAGGCCGCATCGCCTTCTGGGGCGAAATTGACCGCCAGCAGGTTCTTGCTTTCGGGACCACGGAAGACGCCCGCGCCGCAGTCAGGCGCGTTGTGGAAAACCTGTATCAGCGCGCGGGCGGCGTTATCGCGCAATTCGAAATGACCGGCGGCGCGAAACTGGAAAACGCCGAAGCCGTCTTTCATGCCTGGGATGAGTTGCTCGGTGCGACTGGCGAATGGGAGTGAGTTTTTCGTTCGGGATGCCGATCAGTGTTGCACAGCCAGGATGTTTTTGGTAGGCTTGATCATGACGAAGGACATTCGAGAACTGCTTGCCGCCCAGCCGTTCCAGCCATTTGTCGTGCATACGGCTGATGGACGAGAGTTTAGTGTTCCCACGCCGGATCATGCCCAAGTGTCCCCCACTGGCGGCCGCGTTAGTATCTGGACGGACGATGACACTCATTACATCCTGCCCGCATTGCTCATCAGCGGTTTGAAGGTTCGGGCGAATGGTCAAGGTGGAAGATAGGGCGGCATGCTGAACGACTACTGTCACGCCCGGAGAACGCGATCTACCCGAAAAAAACCGGGCAACATCCCTGCGGTGTAATCAATGATCAGCGGCTATGACCACGCCCGAGGGTGCGCATCGTCATAGACCTTCTTCATCCGCTCCGTGCTCACATGGGTGTAAATCTGCGTGGTCCCGAGCCGCCGGTGTCCAAGCATCTGCTGCACGCTCCGCAAGTCGGCGCCGCGGTTGAGAAGATGCGTCGCAAAGGTGTGGCGAAGTTTGTGCGGCGAAAGGCGCGGGTCCAATCCGGCGTGCAAAAGGTACGGTTTCAAAAGGCGCTGAACGCCGCGCGCACTGAGTCGTTTTTTATCCCGTCCCACGAACAGAGGATCGTCCCGTCCACAGGCGTCGCGAAGCATCAGGTAGGTCTGAACCGCCTGAACGGCAAATCGTCCGATCGGCACGACGCGTTCCCGCCCGCCTTTGCCAAGAACGCGGACAGAATCGCTGAGCGGATCCAGGTCCTGACGTTTGAGCCGCGTGAGTTCGGCGACGCGCAGGCCGCAACTGTAGAGGGTTTCCAGGATTGCTTTATCGCGCCATTTTTGCCATTCCGCGTAACGCGGCCGCTGAAGCCGCAATGGCGATTCCATCAACCTCTCCGCTTCGGCTTCTTGCAGGAAAATCGGGAGCCGCGGTTGCTTCTTCGGGGTCATCAACCCTTTCATCGGATTGACGGTGAACCCTTTTCGCCGCACGAGAAACTTGTAAAAGGAACGAAGCGCGGAAAGATGGAGAAGCGCGCTGTTCCGGCCCAAAGGCGTCAGATTCAGTTCCTGGAAGATGGTGAAACGCGGATCGCGCGATGGGAGTTCCAGGAAGGACTGGAGATATTCGCGCAGGACCGGCGATGTGACCTCGCGCCACGCCATGCCAGGACCGTCCGATCGGCGCGGATTCGCCTCCTGACGCCGGAACCAGATCACAAACCGCCCCATGGCCTGACGATAGTTGCGAATGGTATGAGGTGAAGCCGCACGTTCCGCCCGGAGATGATCCAGGAAATCCAGGGCCAGGCCGTCGTGAAGCGGAAAGACCTCTGGTTTCATCCAATCTCCGCCAGGATCAATTCCATCATCCAGGCAAGGAAATGAATTTCCATCAAGGCGGTTCGTTTGACCGGATCCTGGATGAGATCCAGATCATGTTCCATCTCGGTTTCCGCCACGTCGCACTTGGAAGCCAGTGCGAGGCGGTAGTCGTTGACGACCGCCAAGAGCGTCTCTGCGTCTGCAAGCGGAAAGTTCCATGCAATCGAATTCTTCGCCTGTTGAAGAGTCGAAAGCCATGACTTGATTTTTTTCGTGTTTTCGCCGCGAAATTCGTGGAGCATCCGCCGCCATTCCTCCCGATCTTCAACGGAAGAACCGGCGCTCTGATGTCCCTCGTCGGAATACCAAACGCGTTCGATTTTGGAATCCATCTCCGCGGGCGGGATGCGGTATTCCATGTCGAGCGTTCGGAACACGCGCGCCAGGAAATCGGCTTCCGTTTTTTCCAGAAGGATGTGCAACTGTTCTTGCGAGGAATGGATTTGCATCAGGCCGCCTTTTCAAGACTGGTTCGCAACCCGAATTGCTGCAACCGTTGCCAGTAAAATTCAGCCTTCTCGCGCGTTTCCGTCGCCACGCAGCTTTTTCCCTGATGATGGACCTGAAGCATGTGTCGCCGCGCCCTGGCTTGGTCGAATCCAAGCACGCGTTGAAACACGAACACCACATAGCTCATCAAGTTTACGTGATCGTTCCAG
Source organism: Verrucomicrobiota bacterium (assembly GCA_016198745.1). Taxonomy (GTDB): domain Bacteria; phylum Verrucomicrobiota; class Verrucomicrobiia; order JABWAM01; family JABWAM01; genus JACQHZ01. The sequence continues at coordinate 1,881 of JACQHZ010000161.1, read as the reverse complement.
ACGATGACATTCCAACCTTTCTCGAACGCCTCACGGATGCCGGTCTCCTCCTGGATGGTGATCCCGGGTGTCACAATCTCGGTTGGCATGTGGGAATTATATCACGAAACATCGGTCAAATAAAGCGCCGCCTCTGCGATATGCCGTAAACGCCATGCTTTGAACAGCCCCCGTCTGCTTGGCAGCGTGGCGCCAAATCAAGTTAATGCCTATTGGGCCAGGGCGCCGTCCTGGCGGGATGGCAGACCTCTGCGCGCCCCGACGGGAGGTGAAAGCATCGGGCGGACCGACCGGCCTGTTGTGTGGCCTCCTGGATCAGACGATGGTCTGTTCGGTTTCGATGTCGAAATAATGCGCCCGCTTCATGTTCAGGTTCAGTTCCAGTTTGTGGTTCACGTCCGCCTTTTGCGCCACGCTCACCCGCGCGATGAAACTGTGCGCGCCGGTGTTCATGTACAAATAGACTTCCGATCCCATCGGCTCGACAACTTCCACGGTGGCCTTCACCACCTGTGACGGGTCGGACGAACTCGTGTAAAGCTTGTCATGGATGTCCTCGGGACGAATTCCAAACTTCACCGCCTTTCCAGCGTAGCCCTGGAGTTTTGGGATGTGCTCGCTGTCCACGCGCACCGAAAAATTCGAACTGCCGTTGCCGCCCTTTTCTGTGAATATGAGCTTGCCGTCCTTCTGCTCAATGACGCCGTCAAAGAAATTCATCGTCGGGCTGCCGATGAATCCGGCCACAAACATGTTTTGCGGCTGGTTGTAAATCTCCAACGGCGTGGCCACCTGCTGGATCTTGCCCAGATTCATCACGGTGATCCGGTCTCCCATCGTCATCGCTTCCACCTGGTCATGGGTCACATAAATCATGGTGGCCGACAGGCGCGTGTGCAACTTGGAAATCTCGGTGCGCATCTGCACGCGCATCTTGGCGTCGAGATTCGAGAGCGGCTCATCGAACAGAAAGACCTTTGGCTTCCGCACGATGGCGCGTCCAACCGCCACGCGTTGACGCTGGCCGCCGGATAATTCCTTGGGGCGACGCTCCAGCAACTCCTTGATGCCCAGGATGTCCGCCGCTTCGCTCACGCGCTGGTCAATTTCCGTTTGCGGATACTTCCGCAGCTTCAGCCCGAAGGCCATGTTCTTATAGACTGTCATGTGCGGGTACAACGCGTAATTCTGAAACACCATGGCGATGTCGCGATCCTTTGGCGGCACGTCGTTGATCACCCGCCCGTCAATGGAGATGTTCCCCGATGTGATCTCCTCAAGCCCGGCGACCATTCGCAAGGTGGTGGACTTGCCGCAACCGGAAGGCCCCACCAGCACCATGAATTCCTGATCGTGAATTTCGAGGCTGACGTTATCGGCTGCCCGGACGTCGTGACCTTTGGCGTCACGGTAGATTTTTGTGGCATTCTCAATGACAACTTTGGCCATATTTCTCCTGCGGTATGAGGCTCGCCCTTGTGCGACCAATGGCTGTGCGGCCATCAATCCGTCATGGATTCACCTCGGTTTTGAACGGGAATTCTTCCGCAAACGGCTTTTTCACCCGCTTCTTCCGGTCTCCTGATTGGAACGGCATGCAACCGTTCCCGCCAATGTGCGCCGGAAAAAACGAATTTCGGCCTCAATCCTTCCCGCTCCTTCATTCCCGTCCCGACATTCGCCGGGCCGAGTTGCGGAACGCCGTCTTTCGTACGGAATCTCTTTGTTCAGGTCAAGCACCAATCACGAGATTGCATCTTGACCGCTGTACTTCAAACGTCCAATTTCTTGTTTTCCGGAGAAGATTTCTCTGTTGTTGTAGCTGCGCTTCTACCTGCCTGTCGGCAGACAGGTGAAGCGCATCCCTCCCACGGCGCTTCG
>JACQHZ010000157.1 GCA_016198745.1 Verrucomicrobiota bacterium | reverse complement strand
GAGCAAGCTCTGCGGGGGCTCTCCTCCTTCTTCCCGAACGTCACGATAACCGAGGGAAAACACCCTCTTTCCCTCGTTATCCGTGCAAAAAAACGCCCGCTTCTCCATCAATTTCCAAGTCGAGTCTCAGAAGCAGGGATGCCAGGATCGAAATGATGGCAACCACGACCAACAGCTCAATGAGCGTAAAGCTCTTGCAGCCGAGATCAGGTGAATGTAAAGATTTCATGGCCTTTGCCGCCATTCCTGCGACCCATGTCCCAATCCAGGTCAACGCATGGCAATTCCGATTTATCAATAACACAATTCTCCGAATGCGCAAGCATTTCGGAACACCATTGCCCTCGTTGCAACCCGGAGCGAGCGATCATGATGGTCGCGCAGATTTCACCTTGCGTCCGGACTCAAGCGCGGCTTGATCCCATGTGACACGACGGGATTGCATTTCGCCGTTTTTTATCGCCTGATAAAGGCATTGTGGAACGGCGTCACATCGAGGAGGAAATCCGACGGCGGGCGGATGATTATCTGCGACAAAACCACCTGATGGTGGATTACCGTCGCATTCGACGCCGTCTGGCCTACCCGCTGCCGCTTCGCAGCCTGCATCTGCCGGGAATCAAGGTCCCCGGCATTCCCGTTTATCCGTGGGCCAGTTGGATGATTTGGGAACTCGAAGAGCGCATCGGCTGCCTCGGATGGGCGCGGCATTGGTTTCAGGATGGCGTTGCCCGGGAAGTGGTGATGCGTGATCTTTCCGCGCTGGCATCGTGGCCGGTTCACCGGCAGTATTCCTATTTGGACCTGTGCCTCGCCCATGCCGCTCGCATCCTTTGCGCTGCTTACGCGGAATGGCCCTGGCTCAAGGATCAGGTGCGCCAGGAAATTCAATCGGGATTGCAACGGATCGTCGAGGACGGTTTTCCCTTGTTTGAAAAACGGTTCGGCATTTTTCATCGCGCGGAAGATATTCTGGGTCAGGACGAACCGCACGCCTTGTTGCACAACATTCCGGTCATCGGCGCCATCGGCGTGTCGCTTGCCGCCAACTGCATCCGTGACTCCCGCGCAGAAACGCTGAATGAAGGGGTCTCCGCCATTTTGGGTGCGTTGCTGCATTTGCGCCAACAGGGATATTCGGAGGGAGTCTGCTACGACGGTTATGTCCTGGATTTTGTGGCGGGCTGGCTCGGATGCCTGCCGGTCCCGCAGCGGTCCGCGCTGCTGGAGCATCCCGAAATGGCGCGGTTCCTGGATGAATCGCGCATGCTGGGCGTTCCCGGCGACATCATGCAGGTTGCTGAACTCGGCGATGTCGAGCCAAGGCGCATGCCGTTCCATGCCTCCGCCCAGGCCAGGTTGTACCGCCTCAAGCCCGACAGCGCGCGCGCCTGGTATCTCAAACGTTGCCGCGTGGATTGGCTTCGCGCGGATGCCCTGGCAACGCTGCATCCCGTCGTTGAGCAATTGCGCGGCAAACCGCCGGCCAGCGGAGCGATGGATGCGCACCACGCGGTTGTTTTGCGCAGCGGTTGGGAATCCGAGGACCTCGCGGTGGCGATGGCGGCGTCCAATTCCCCCATGGGACACGTTCAGTGCGACAACGGGTCGGTGGTGATCGGAACGCGCGGCCGCTGGTTCATCGCGGACCCCGGCTACCCGCAATACATGCCGGGCAGCGAACGGGATTTCACCCTGGGACCGACCGCGCACAACGCGCCGGTCATCAATGACCAGGCTCAGAACCGCAAAGCCGGTCGGCGGCTGGCGCTGGTCAATCAAACCGCGGATGTGTGCCGGGCGGAGATGGACCTAACCCGCTGTTACGCGCCGGAATTGCGGCTCACGTCCGTCATTCGAACGGTCTGGCTTGCGGGGAGACAACTGGCGGTGGTTGCCGATCGGATTCTCGGTCCCTCGATCCGGACGTTGATCTACCACTGGCACGCTCACGCAGAGGCCGGCTGGTGGATTCAGGATGGCTGGGCGCGCGTCACGCTGGACGCGACAACCCTGTGGTTCACCTCGCCGCAGGGGCGGATTTCGGAGGATCACTTGAACCGGCTCCGGGGGGCGCGCGGCCAGCTTACTTTGACGGCGCAAGCGGACGCGGAGGCCGCCGTCGTCTGGTGGATTTTCGCTGCAAGCAACGCGCCGCCCGCCTTCGAGTTGAACGCAACGGGCGTCACCCTTCGGGTTCTGGATCATTCCTTCACGCGGTCGGATCCTCTCGAATAAAACCGCGCGCGGCGGTCGCGCCGCCTTGCTCATTCTGACCGCGGGTCCGGCGCGCAACCGCCCGCATACGAGCCGGTCATTTTTCGCTGGGCACCACAATGCCGCGCAGGATGATGCGCTGGCAAAAGATGAAGACCAACAGCGTCGGAATCGAGGAAAGACACAGTGCGGCGTAGTTGATGGACTGCGAGCCGCTGATCATCTGCAACTGATAGAGCCACACCATCAGCGTCCACATTTTTTCGTCCGGACAGATGATCAGCGCATAGAAGAACGTGCCGAACGCGCCCGTGAAACTGCTCAGGGCCATCACCGCCAGAATCGGTTTCGACAGCGCCATGGTGATGTTCCAAAAGACGGTCCATTCACCCGCTCCGTCAATGGTCGCAGACTCGTAAAGTTCCCTCGGCAAACTGTCGAAAAATCCTTTCAACAGGAAGATGGAGTATCCGCTTGCAAGCCCCGGCAGGACCAACGCCCAAAAGGTGTTGAGCAGGTTGAATTCCTTGAGCTGAAGGAACGACGGAATCATCATCACTTCACCTGGAAAAGCCACCGTCGCCATGCAGAAGAGCAGAATCTTGTACGTGCTCGGCAACCCGAAACGCGACAGTGCATAAGCCGCCAGCGGATTGATCGTGAGATGGGTGACCAGAAACAAAACGCACAAAATGAGCGTGTTTTGAATTCCACGCCCGTGTCGTGCCAGGAAGTCCAGCACATGGCTGTAGTTGCGAATCAGAAATTCCCATCGCAACCGGGATTTTTGGTTCTGAAAATCGCGCCAGTCCATGGCGGCGGTGGGCATGGCCGCCTCCTCAAAATCCTTCCAGGAAACCCGCCAGGCAGCCCGCGCCGCCGCGATGTCGCCATGAAACCGGTTGCGGAGAAAATCGTGGTAACGGAAGTTCGGGCCGTCCAGCGACAGCGCGGAAAGCGGCGCCGCCTCGCGAATAAAACGGTTGAAGTCAACAAACCCGGCGCCGGCGACCGCCTGCGACGCGGAAAACGGAATCTCATCGAAAGCGCCGTAGGATGAACCGTAGCTTTTGTTCAGTCGCTTGATGTCGTTGCCGTGGGCGCGGCGCAAAAAGGCGTGAAACGATTCTGCGGCGGACGGGGCGATCTTCAGAAAGGCAAAGGGCGCTTTTTGCCGGACATAGGCTTCCCAATCCGCCCGCTCTGCCGGGGTTGTGGAGGAATCCGGTGGCGTCGCTTTCAAGTGAACCTCCGCCCAGGAGCGAACGGATCGGCCGGTTTGCCGGCGGTATTTCTCCAGGTTTCTTTCGTATCGCGAGAAGACCGTGGAGGTTTTCCAGTGTCCTTCCGCATCAATCAGGATCATGTCTTCCACCGGACGGCTCGACTTGTAGCGCTCGGTTCGTTCGAGCAACTTGTCGGAAGATTCCATCATGCGCGCGATTTTTTGCTGCTTGGGACGCACCTCGGCCCAGCTCCGGAAGGTGATGCCAAGCAATTCTCCAACTCGCAGCAGATCGGCATTTGATTCTTCCAGCAACTCCCGTTTGAACACGCGCTGATTCAATGCGGCGGTCGCGATGTGTCCGAGAAGCCGCCACCTGGGCGAAATCTCCCGGCTTCGACGGAACTGATCAAAATCATCCAGTTGTGATGAGGAGACACCGTCGGGACGTCGGATTTCCTTCCAATCAACATGGTCGGTTCCCCATGCGTCATTCAAGGACCCCAGATTGGCGCTGTACTTGCTTTCCAGGTACCTTTGAAAAAACGTGGTCTCGTCCGTCAGGAACTGGGGAATCACATCGAGATCGGGCGAGTCAAAGCCGCCCTTGACCGAGCCGGAAACCATGAGAAGCAATGGATAAACCATGGTGACGCCGCCGAGCGTCAATACCACGTAGATCGCCCAAATCAGGATGCGAACGGGCAATGCCTTGCGACCGATGGATGAGATGATGGGCATGGGGAGGGGAATCAGTGATCAGTGATCAGTGATCAGTCATCAGCCGTTAGTCGGGTGTTGGGGGACAACGGCAAAGTATTCGGAGGCAGTTTCATGGATGACCGATGCGTTTTCATCGCAGAACAAGTCAGCTTTGTTGATCATGGAGTTCAGCATGCGACCGTTTCAGACAGTTCTCCGAGCAAGACTTGTTGCTGGTCACTTCCCTTCCTCGACCGTTTTGAATTCCATCCGCGAAAGCCGTTTGAGTTGAATCACCGTGAAACCGACCAGCATCGCGCCCAGCGTCCACGCCATCGCCGTCGCAAAACCGAAGCGCAGATACAGAAAGGCGTTGTAGTAAATCAGCAGGGAGGTCACCTCGGTTGCCCCGTAGGGTGTGTAAGGCCCGCCGCCGGTCATCACCAGGATGTTGGCGGAGGAATGAAACGCACCCGCAAACGCCCCGACAAAATTGATGATGAGCAGCGGTTTGAGGCCGGGGAAAATGACGTGCCGGATTTTCTGGAAAAACGTGGCGCCATCCAGATCGCTCGCCTCGTAGAGATCGTCCGGAATGGATTTCAAGGCAGCCAGATAGATCAGGCAACCCGGTCCCGCGCCGGCCCAGATGCCCGGCAGGATGCAGGCCACCAGCGCGAAACGCGGATCGGTCAGCCAGTTGAGGTGGCTTTGAATTCCGACCCATCCCAATGCCTGGTTGAAAAGACCGTCCGGCGCGTAAAATGACCGCCACAGGAAGATCACAATCAGTCCGGACACAATGGAGGGCAGGAAGAAAACCGTGCGATATAGGATTTTACCGTGCGGCACCTCCTGCAGCAGGATGGCGAGAAGAACCGGTGCGAAAAAGCCGAGAGAGAGCGACCAGAATGTGAATTGAAGCGTCACCCAGAGCGCGTTCCAGAAGGTTGGGTCAAAGAGCAACAAGGCGAAGTTGTCCAATCCCACCCATCTGGACTCCCCCATGATCATGTAATCCTGAAAGGCCATGACGCTGCCGCGCCCAAGGGGGATGTATTGCCAGATGAGAATGGTCGCCAGAGCGGGCAGAAGAATGAAATAAGCGAACCAGTGGCGCCGGAACCCCCAACCTGCCGATTGCGCATTCAACGTCACGGGTGTGAACACCCGCCAGATATAACGGAAAAGAAAGAAAAACGCCGCCACCACGGCTGCGGCGACACCTGCCGCCACCTGCCGCCGAAAGCGTTGCGTCTCCGGCGGCACATAACCGATGATCCGCTCGTTGGTCCGCTTGACCGCTTCACTGAAAATCTCCTGAACCCGCTGTTTCAATCCCTTGTCGTCGCCGGCCTTCCAGCATTGTTCCATCCGATTGTCGTAAAACATCTGGTCCATCGGACTGGACATCTCCTTGTAGATGAGATTCGAGTTCTTGCCGAAAGGTTCGGGTTTGCCGGTTGACATGGCCTCTTCGAACGCTTCCGTCCATTCGCGCGGCACGTCCTGAAGATACTCCTCGTAACCGGACGCGCGCAGAAACCGCGGATTGATCTGACTCGCCAGGCCGTTTTCTACAAAAATGCGCGTGCGAATTGCGCGCGCCTCGGGGCTGTCGTAAAATCGGATGAATTCCCAGGCGGCCTCCCGTTTCCGGCGGTCCTTTACGCCGGCAAAAATCCCCATCATCGCGCAATTTACCTCGTTGCCGCGGATTCCAGTCGGCCCCAAGGGGACCGGCGCAATGCCGTATTGAACCGGATCGACCCCGGCCAATTGGACATCATTGAGATAGGTGAACGACATGGCGATCCGCCCGCGCTTCCACAGGGTGCCGATGTCCGCGCCGCGATAGGCCAGATCACTTCTCACCAGTTTGTGATAGAAAGCGAATGCCTCGACGGCCTGGGGCGAATCAAAAACGGCGCGCCACTGGTTGGGAGAAACCTCGGCCATCGCTTCCCCACCCGCCGACCACAGGAACGACATGAAATGCCAGGACTCGTCCGAGCTTCGATCGAACCCCATTCCGTATTTGTCAGGTTGAGCGTCGCGGATCTTTCGACAAATGTCCTCCAATTCCTTCCAGTCGCGCGGTCCGCGATCGATGCTCAAGCCGGCGGCGCGAAACACATCGCGGCGATAAACCATCGCCACCACGTAGGTGTTGTATGGCAAAGCCCACGTGTGAACCACGCCATCCCGACCGGGACGGCGAATGACCTGCCAGGCGGGCGCGGGGACCCGGGACTCGAGTTCCTCCTTCGGGAGACGCTCCACAAAGCGGTCCAGCGGATAAAGAAACCCTTGTTGCGTGTAACTGTCCGCGTTCTTGAAATTGACGTAAATCACATCGGGCGAAATGTCGGCTGCAATCTGCATGAGCGGCGTGATTTCATCGCCCTTGCCTTCGATGCGCAAACCTTCCGACGTCGTGAGTCGAATGTGGGGGTGCAATGCCTCGAATCGGCGGATGATCTCCTGTGTTGCCAGGTGCGACGTCATGGTGGAACCCGGCGTCGGCAGCGCGAGGCTGAACACCTTGAGCGTGATCACGTCGCGATGAACGCCTTCTTCCCGCAAAACGGCATCTCCGCCCAGGAGAACCTGGGCCGCCGCCCAAAGGATGAGCGCGGGAAGAATGCACCGGATGCAAGGTCGCTGTGCCATCAGCGGCATTATGCAACAAGCACCCCGGCAATGCCAATCATCCTTTTGTAGTTTGAAAAGGTCCGGCTGTGATGGGTTCATTGCCTCCATCTCGACGCTTTCTGGTCTCTCTGCTCAGCGCGATCAAAAACGCTGCGTTAGGGTCGCCGCCGGTCTCATTCTTCCCGACAGGCTGCCTCACGCGATTTCCAACGGTGACGCCGAAATATTTTTGAAAAATGCGCTTGACTAAAAATGATGGCAGGTGTTGAATGAGTGGATTGGCGGGGTATCTCCAGATTGAGTTGCCGACAATAGGTCCGGATCGCCGGATCGCCGG
>JACQHZ010000164.1 GCA_016198745.1 Verrucomicrobiota bacterium | reverse complement strand
TCATCGGCACCGGCGAGCGCGGGTTGTGGTGGCTGGCCGAGTCGGACGAAGGGTGGACGCTGAGCGACGATTCGCCGTGCGTTCGCATCGAACGGCTGAAGGACGCGGTTCGGTTGCGGATCCGGATCATCGGCGCAAAGACGATCCTCTCCGGGCAACGGTCGTTTGAATTCGCGCTGCTGCCGGAGCCGGTCAAACCGAAGCCCTTCCGTTGGCGCGAACTGGCCTGGGGACGCGGCACGGAAACCGCCAACTACTACGGTCACGACACCTGTGGCTATCGCTACTATGGCGACAGTGTGGACTCCTACGCCCTGCACACCGAAGAGGATTTTGCCGGTCTGAAAGCGTTTCTCAGCAAGTTTGGAGAGCAGACCCCTTACTACAACTGGTACACCAACCATGCCAAGGCATTGCGGGACGGCGCGCCTTTCGTGCTGTATGGTTCCACCTGGATGACCGGATTGGGGATGGAAGAATTCAAGTATTACGGATTCGAATGGCTCGGCCGGGAGAACTGGAAACCGTCGCCGGATCTTTCATTTGAAGGCGTGCCTTCCTATGGCAACACGTACCGATGGACCACGCCGGAACAGTTGACCGCCGCCGGCGTTAATTTCGATTATGCGCAAGTCGACTGTTTTCTCTGGTACCACCAGCGGCTTTTTGCGCGTTGCCCGGCGAACGGCACATGGTGGGACAACTCTTCGATCGGCACTTTCTGCGAACATGTGCCCGGCAAAGGGAAGATTGAAAAATGGAACACGTTTCTGCGGCGGGAATTGACGCGGCGTTTGGCCGTGATGGGTTACGAAACCGGTCGGCGCCCCTGGTGGCTGCAGAACATGCACGTGGATTTCTCGTGGTGCCAGGTGGGTTGGCACATCGAAAACGATTTCTACATCCAGGGAGAAGCGAAAGATCTGATCGCCCAACTGGGCGTTCACAAGTTTCGCGCGCTCTTTCGCACCAAGGGCGGATTGGTAAACCAGTTGCATTCCAACTGCCCCATTCCCTCCTTCTCGGCCGAAGAGAACAACCGGGCGGAGCGTACCATCATTGGCCTGTGCTTGTTGCACGATGTAGGCGACCGGGGACTGCCCCGGTGGTGCAAGGAAGAGGGCGAACTGCTCAAGCGATTCCTCGATCCGCTGGAAGCCCACGTGGCCTTCTTCTCGGGTGATCCCGAGTTCATCCCCTACTGGCGGCAGATGGCGGTGCCCCTCACGGCGCCGGAAGTCTATGCCTCGCTTTTTGTCGGCAATGGCAAGACCGCGATGGTCCTGGTCAATGCGAGCCGCGACAACCTCCGCCTGAAAGGCTTCGCGCTGCGTCCAGGAGAAAGCGGCCTGAAATCCGTAAACCGTCTCTTCGACGCGGAAACCGGGAAAGCGCTGGAGCGGGGCGACACCGGTTGGCACGATCCGACGAGCGACGGTGTGATAATCGAACCCCACGGCGTTCGGTTGTTGATTGCGGAAGGCCCGCCGGCCGGGTAACTTCTTTTTCGAAAGCGCCTATCCGTGGCGTCGATGAAATGCGCATCGAAAAGATCTTATGCGCACGGTCGAATACGAAAAATTGCATTTTGACGAGATCAAAACCATCCTTGAGGAATGCCCGATGGTTTATATCCCGACTGGAATAACACTGGGACAAATCCCATGGTTCTGGACAGAATAAACTATACAATATGGGGAGGAATGTGGCACATCTGCTCCCGGCTGTGTCGAGGAAAACCATCCGCCGCGGCGGATGCCACACATCAAATCTGTATAGGTTATTCTTTTCCAGTCTCATAGGCCATGAGCGACCCGCTCTTATCCAAGCGCATCACGCCCAACGCGGAAGGGTTGATTCGTTGTATCCGGCGCAAGGGGACGCCCGCGCGCGTTCATTTCATCGAATTATCTCTGGACGCGGAAATTCAGCAGGCCATTTTCGCGCGCTATGATCTGATCTCCGACTTGGACGGCCAGGATCCTTTCATCGATTGCAAATGTCAGCTGAGGTTGCAGCGATTTCTCGGCTACGATTATGTGCGCTGCATGTTGAAAGGGATGGCCTGGCCGTTGCATCGCGAAACGGTCCATGACACCGCCGCTCTGCGCCGCGAAACGGGCCGAAGCTATCTGGATCAACACAAAGGCCCGATTACAAACCGTGACGAATTCGAGTCGTATCCGTGGCCGGACCCTTCCAAGGCCGACACGCGCATGCTGGAATGGTACGAAGCCAATCTGCCGGAGGATATGTGCGTCATCGTCTGCGGCGTTGGACCTCTGGCGGAATACTTGTCCGCCCTCATGGGCTATGAAACGCTTTGTTACGCGCTGCGCGATCAACGCGACCTGGTGAAGGCGGTCAGCGACCGGTTGATCCAGATTTTCAGCGGCCTGCTGCGACGCGTCTTGACGTTCAAGCGGGTCAGGATCGTGTGGCCGACCGACGACATGGGGTTCCGCACCGGCACCCTGATCAGCCCGGATGACTTGCGGGAATTCGTGCTGCCAGGACACAAACGATTGTGCCAGATGACGCATGATGACGGCCGCCTCTATTTGCTGCATTCCGACGGCAAACTGGACGCGATCATGCCCGATTTGATTGACAAGGTCCGCATTGACGGCAAACATTCTTTCGAGGACACCATCGAGCGCGTGACGGACGCCAAGAAAAAGTATGGCGACAAAATCGCCCTCTTGGGCGGCATAGACGTGGATTTCCTGTGCCGCGCGGACGAATCCCAAATCCGCCGGCGTGTGAGGGAAACGCTGGATGCGTGTCTCCCCGGCGGCGGTTTCTGTCTCGGCACCGGCAACACCGTGGCGAACTACATCCCGCTCGACAATTACCTCGTGATGTTGGACGAGGGACGGAGATATGTCTCGCCATAGGGATGGCAACTGGGCCGACTATCAGTTAAGCTTAACCAACCATGGAAACGGTGTACCTCGAGACAACGATTATCAGCTATCTGATCGCCAAGCCGAGCCGGGATCTGATTGTGGCCGCTCATCAGCAGATTACGCGGGAATGGTGGCATATCCGGCGACCTTTATTTGCCTGCTGCATCTCGCAAGTAGTCCTGGATGAGGCAGCATTGGGCGATAAAGAACAGGCGCGCCAGCGGCTGACAACGCTCGCAAATTTGCACAAGTTGCCCGCGACGGAAGCTGCCGAGAAATTGGCGGCGACCTTGGTGGAGGATGGCGCGTTGCCTGCAGTCGCCGCGCGCGACGCCGCGCATCTCGCTATTGCAGCAGCGGCGGGAACAAGCTACCTTTTGACGTGGAACTGCCGTCATTTGGCCAACGCTCAGATTTTGAAGAAAGCGGAAGAGGTCTGCAAGAAGGAGGGTTTTACAATACCGTTTGTTTGTACACCGGAGGAATTGATGGGAGGTGATGCATTATGACCGATGATCCCATTGTTGCGGAGGTTCGACGGGCTCGCGACAAGTTGGCGCGGAAATTCAATTATGACATTCACGCGATCTTTGACGACCTTCGACGACGACAAGGCAAGACGGTGACAATCGAGGAACTGCATTCGGGGCCAGAACAGAACACACCGTATTCCACGGCTGCAGCCGAATCGTTTCAGGTCCGCGAGACCAAGTGATGGCAGCATGATCGAACCAAGAACAGAGATTCTCAAGCGATTCCGCGCGAAAATCGCGGCGGGCAAACCCATCATCGGCGGCGGCGCGGGCGCGGGCATCAGCGCCAAATGCGAGGAGGCGGGCGGCATTGACCTGATCGTGATCTACAATTCCGGCCGGTTTCGCATGGCCGGGCACGGCTCGCTGGCCGGCTTGATGCCGTACGGCGACGCCAATGCCATTGTGATGGAAATGGCGAACGAGGTTTTGCCCGTGGCGCGGAAGACGCCCGTCCTGGCGGGCGTGTGCGGCACCGACCCGATGCGGCTTATGGACAAGTTTCTCGCGCAAGTCAAAGCGGCCGGGTTTGCCGGCGTTCAGAATTTCCCGACGGTCGGCCTGATTGACGGCACATTCCGCGCCAATCTCGAAGAAACCGGCATGGGTTATGACCAAGAGATCGAGATGATCCGGCTCGCTCATGAAATGGATTTGCTGACAACGCCCTACGTGTTCGACGCCAACGATGCCGTCCAAATGACCCGGGCCGGCGCCGATATTCTGGTCGCGCATACAGGGCTGACCACCGCGGGCAGCATTGGGGCGAAGACGGCAAAGACCTTGGAACAATGCGTCGGCTTGATTGATGACATCGTCGCGGCAGCGAAACAAATCCGCAAAGAGGTCATCGTGCTGTGCCACGGCGGGCCGATTGCCGAGCCGGAGGATGCCGCATTCATTCTAAAGAACTGCAAGGACGTGGACGGTTTTTACGGGGCGAGTTCGATGGAACGCCTGCCCACCGAGCGCGCCATCAAGGAACAAACCGCCAAGTTTACCCGGATCCGGAGGTAAAACTCATGACCAAAACAACTCATCCACGACGAACCTCGCCGCAGCGGATGATCGCATTGATCGGCGCGCTCGACACCAAGGGCGCGGAATACGGATTTGTCAAACAATGCATCGAGGCGCGCGGGCATAAAACGCTGCTGATTGACGTCGGCGTGCTCGATGCGCCGGCGGTCAAACCCGATGTCACGCGCGAGGAGGTGGCGAAAGCCGGCGGGAGTGACCTGTCGGCACTGGTCGCAAAAAGAGACCGCGGCGCCGCCGTGGCGGCAATGAGTCGCGGGGCGGCGGCGTTACTGCCGCAGTTGTTCGCGCAGAAGAAATTCGACGGCGTGATCGCGCTCGGCGGCACGGGCGGCGCCTCGGTGGCATGCAGCGCCATGCGCGCCTTGCCGCTCGGCGTGCCGAAAGTGATGGTGTCCACCGTCGCCGGTTCGGATGTGTCGGGTTATGTCGGCGTGAAAGATATCGTGATGATTCCAAGCATCGTGGATGTGTCGGGCATCAACCGGATCAGCCGCGAAGTGTTTGCGCGCGCGGCCGGTGCGATTTGCGGGATGGTCGAAACGCCTGTCTGCCGTCGCACAAGCAGGCAGATATCGCCCGGTCAGGATAAACCGATGGTGGCTGCTTCGATGTTCGGCAACACGACGCCGTGCGTGGAAAGAGCCAAAGCCATCCTCGAACAAGCGGGTTACGAGGTTCTTGTGTTTCATGCGACAGGCGCAGGCGGCAAAACGATGGAGAGCCTGGTCGAAGCGGGACTCATCGCGGGCGTGCTGGACATCACCACGACCGAGTGGGCCGATGAACTCGTCGGCGGCGTTCTGAGCGCCGGACCAACGCGGTTGGATGCGGCCGCCCAGCACGGCGTGCCGGCCATCGTCACGCCCGGTTGCCTGGACATGGTCAACTTTTGGGCGCCGCCCACGGTGCCGGAGAAATTCAAAGGCCGGAAGTTTTATCCGCACAATCCCAATGTCACGCTGATGCGGACGACGCCCGATGAATGCCGGCGGCTGGGCGAAATCCTCGCCGAAAAGCTGAACCGGAGCGCGGGACCGGTGACGGTCTTGATCCCGCTCAAGGGCGTCAGCATGATCGCCGCGCCGGGCGGCCCCTTTCACTGGCCGGAGGCGGACGCGGCCTTGTTCAACGCGCTGAAAAAGAATTTGCGTCCGGATATTCCCGTCATTGAAATGGACTGCAACATCAACGATCCGCCGTTCGCTCAACGCTGCGCCGACGAACTTCTTGGCCAGATAAAAAAAAATGAAAAAAATACTTGACGGGGTTAAGAAGGAATGCTAGGTTGCCGATACTTTCTACCACAGCCATGAAAATGAGAGCGCAACCACTAAGTCAGGCAACACCGCAGGCGAGGATTATATCCTCGTTGCGTTGGAGTGGTCTGCCGTGTCCCGATTCTTATTTTTCAGGCCATGCTACGACTGAAAATCTGAAAACAGGAGGCAGCGCCGGGTAGGATTTCATTTTAGAACCAATTTTACGAAACCCTGCCTGCCTCCGCGCAAGCAGGGTTTTTTTTTGCACAAATCACAACGAACACGCTCAACCAAAGGAGGACCAAACCGAGAAAACGACCTATTGCGGAATAAAACGCCCCGCTGCCAGCAGCAACTGACAACGGGGCGAGACGGCTACCGAACAGGAACTTGGGCAGTAACCTGCTGACGAGTAACCTTCGACAAGGTGTACCTCGTCGCCGATGGAGTGTCAAGTCATGATTCCATCCAAGGTCTGTGCAAGTCTCTGTCCAGACATGCCGTCTTCCGCGCGCGATTTACAATTGAAGGGCTTGCTGGGAGGTGTGCCTGTAAACACCGAAACGTTCCACCGCGAAAGACCCGTGGCCGCTCCGAAGACAGTCGGAGTGAAGGTGTTTGTTCTTTTGCCCCGATCCCGCCGCTGCGGGACGGGGTTGTTGTGCGGCGTGGGGGGAGCAATCCGGCTCCCCCCACGAGTGCGCACGTCATTCATCGTCCTGCGGCTGCGGGGTGAAGCCGCTGAACATGTTCCCGAGGATTTTCGTCGGACATTTCTTTGAATGGCCCGGTAGCTCAGCAACCAGAGCAACTCTCTGTCGAAGAGAAGGTCGGGGGTGCGAATCCCCTCCGGGCCGCCATTTTTCCCGGGCACGAGGAAGAAAGCAATCCGCCTGGCTTGGAACCAGGAGATACTCGGAGCATTACCGAGGTGCCCGACCATTTCATTTTCACGCTCCCGTAGCTCAACCCAAGAGTGCGGCTCTTCTAAAGCCGGCGATGCAGGCGAAACCCCTGCCGGGAGCGCCAGCCGTCACCCCCAATCCAGCGTGGCCGACAAGCAAGGCGACTCCCTGTTAAGGAGAACCATGCAGGAGCGTTACCTGCCGCTGGAGCCATCTTCGGAAGCGGTCCGGCATAGACGAGGAAACTGTCTTGAAAACAGCCGTCCCCTTGTGGGATCGAGGGTGCGATTCCCTCCGCTTCCGCCACTTTCAAGAAGCGCCCACAGCCATCCCATAATTCGTAAAAAAGTGGTTTCCCGCTCCTTTTTCGGAGGGGAGACCCACTGGATTGTAAAGTTGGGTTTATGAATTTTGGCTTTGGGGAGCACACGCGTCTCGCGTGTCCGACTTGGCGTCCCGCCAAGCCGCT
>JACQHZ010000163.1 GCA_016198745.1 Verrucomicrobiota bacterium | reverse complement strand
TTCATGTACATCGCCGCCGCGAGACCGAACTGTTTCAGATTCGACACGCACTGGATTGCCTTCGCTTTTTCGCGCGTCTGCCGCAACGCAGGCATCAACAGCGCCGCGAGGATGCTGATGATCGCCACCACCACGAGCAATTCGATCAGCGTGAACGAACCCCGGATTCTTTCGAGGCACGCTTCACGTTTCACGGAATTGCCCTTCGACTGGCTTCTGATTGCTTCATTTTTCATTCTGCCTTCTTCGTTTATATGGATGGCACTTCTTCCCCAATGTCCGTTCCTCATGCAGAGTGGAGCCGGTATTTCCCGCCGGGCGTGGTCTCAAACCGGAATACGCCTTCGGGTTCGGAAGTCACCGTCACGATCTTTCCCGTTCCAGCCCGGACTCGGAACCCGCGCTTCCATGGCGAGAAGAGGCGGCACGCCAATCCTTTCTCGCTGACTATCTCGACCGCGCCAATTCGACCGTTTTTCCATGAGGCGCTCACCCGGAACGCTCCTTCCACACGGAAATCCCGGAAGCTGGCGTTTACTTTCCGGGGCCAATTCGGGAACACGTTGATGATGCGATTGTATCCTTGCAGCATCATTTCGTTTAGAGGCGCGATTACGCCGAGCGTCTCCGCCCATGCGCCGGTGTGTCCGTAAATCTCAAGGCACATCGCCCAGAAAAGCCCGTTCGGATGCCGCCAGCGCCCCATGAGCCGGCGGTATTCCGCAAAATCGCGGTCCGCCTTGAACTGGCCGCTGCGCACCCTTCCGACCAGGAGGTGCAACACCGCTCCGAGATACCAGGAGGCGAGATCCTCCATCGGGCAGACGACGTTCTGCCCACTGTTGAGATACACATATTCACGATCGTTGCACTGGGCATTCCACCTTTGAAGCGGGGTCAGGTTTCCCGCCGGAACCGTGTCCTTCGGGTTGTCGGGGGCGAGATGGTCCAGTCGCTCCCGCCATTCCGCCCGAAACGCCTCATCCACGTCCATCGATTCGCCGGCCTCGATGGCGTTGCGCAGACAGCAACGAATGTGCGTCATGATCTGGCTGCGGTCGCGTGAATCCTCCGGGTCGCCGGTCAGCGGGTCTTCACCGCCCACGGAAGGGAAGGCGTGATAAAGCCCGTCGGCCCCTTTCCTCAGAAAGTCCGTATAGAACAACGCGCAGTCCCGGAGGACCGGGTAGCCGCGCGCCTTCAGGAAGGCCCGATCCTGGGTGCACAGAAAATAGCGCCAGTAATGATGAGTGATCCAGTCGGTCATATAGACCATGCGGGAAATCGGGTTGTTGCCGTGCGGATCGTCGAGGTGCTTGATCGGGAAGCCGCAGAGTTGAATGAAGGTTCCCCGGCAGTGGTAGTAATCACGGGCGATCTTGCGCCCGATCTCGATGAGATAATCGCAGGCGTCAAAGTACGCCTCCATGATCTCCGGATGGTTTGCAGCCAGGGTTCCCAGGAAAGGCTGCTGGAGGTTGTAGTTGGTGTGGTAATCGCCGTGCCAAAGCGAATAATCGTTGATGGTGCTTGGCAGGAAAAGCCCCGGCGGAACCGTGCCGCCGCGGAACACCGACCGCTGGGCATGCAGGGTCTCATACCAGAGATTTTCGAGGAGAGGCTCGGCGATCCGGACCGCGGATTTCGACCAGAAGTCCGATGCCTTTGCCAAAGTCGTTTTTTTCCAGGAGGCGATGCTTTGGGCCGCATGGGCGCCCATCGCTTTCTTCAACCAGTTGCAGGCGCTGTTGACGCCGCCCTCGCTGAGGCTCGTGGCGATGCCCACGACCAGGCGCCCTTTCAACGCCATGCCCTCCGGGCGGATGTGCAGGCGCGCCTCGCGGGTGTGGGCCGCCGCCACCGGCTCGATCGAGCCGGATGAGACAAAGGGAATCAGGCGGTATTGGAAACCGCGCGGGAAAGTTGCCTCTGCGGGAAAACACTGTTCAATCATGTGGACCCCGTCTTGCACCACGGCTTTCGGCGGAGGCAGCGGGGTTGCCCGATCCGGGAGGGTGGTTTTGAAAAAGGTGTGGCCATGACGGTGCTCGGCAAAATATCTTTCAAGAAACTCCCGGATCGGCGGGTCCGGCCAGCGGTAGAGCGAAAACCAGAGGCATTGGGTTTTCTCTTTGTGGTGAAGACGGACATCCCACTTCGTCATTTGCCATTTCACAACCAGGACGTCGGGTGACGGTGGGATGAAACACTCAACGTCAAGCGCTGGTCCGGCCGGCCATGCGCAATGAATGTTCACGGTTGCCTCCTCGACGACCAACCGCTGGTTTATTTTCATTCCGCAAAGGTCCGGTGGAAGCTGCAGCGCCAGTTCACCGACCGGTTTCGGCATGGGATAGGGTAGGTTGTAGCTCGGGGGACTCATGCAGATTTCCCGCATGCGCCGGGGATTTTGGGCGCCATTGAGCGCCACGACCTGCTCCGGATCGTCTCCGTACGGTGGGCTTTTCCACCGCTCGACCGCGATGCCATGCCGCAGTTCCTCAATGGCGATGGGTTTTGGGTTGACGGAGTAATCGAACCGCCGGTCCCACACGTCGCCCTTGCCAAAGCGCCAGACAATCCGATCCCGGGTCTGATAGACGCTCACGGAAAAATCGCCATTCCCGAGCAGAAGACCGTCCTCGGGATACAGCAGTAATTCGTTCGACTCGATCACATGGGGTTTTGTCATGGATGACTTCTCCGGATTCATGGGGCCTCATGGCTTGCGATAGGTGATCTCAACGGTAGGCGCCCAGTCCAGATTGTTTTTGTTGTATTCCCTGCTGACCATGGCCTTGTCCACGTTCAATGCGCTGGGACCGGGACGCTGAGTGGTTTCGTCCGAGTTCTTGATGAGCCAGCCATCATTCGAGCCGGGTTGCCTGACCCAGGCCTGCACGTCAGCGACAAGATTGCTGAATGCAAAATCAACGCGCGTGTTCGAGTCGCCCACAAATGTTGACGTCGTGCTGCTGGAAATCGCCGGGCTGAAATCACCGCCTGGCGTCCAGGCATTCGTGCCATCGGAAAACTTCCATGACGCGCCCGACTCCGTCCAACTGGTTGTGACGCGGTGCACCTCCAGGGTCGCGGGCGACGAAGCGTTGTTGGGTTGAAAGGCGAAACACAAGGTGGCGCTGAGGATGACCGAGTTGGTCGGGATGGACGACAGATCAAAGCCGACAAGGACGCGCCCCGCGTCGTCCGCCTTGAATCCGCCATTGCCCACGCAATATCCGGGATCGTCCCCGCGGTTCTGGCCCGCGTAGTAGCTGCTCAACCCGTTGTCACGGGAGGCGCTGAGGGACAGCGATTTGGTTTGCGCCATCGTCCCGCTCACTCCGAGGCCGAGCATGACCATTGCCGCCATCAGATGGATGTCCCAACGCATTGCTTGTGTGCTGCGAACTTTCATGATGACTCCTTCCTTTGCGGCGTGGTTGCTTTGATCCTCCACGTGTCCTGCGATTCTGAAGCGCCGCTCGACTCGCGCACGGTCAGGGTTGGTTTCACGAGAATTCGGCAGGCTGGCGTTTGCGGGTGGTTCATTTGTTTCATCAACCGGTTCATCACGCCCCTGGCGATGGCCGCGTGATTAAAGTCCACGCATGTCAACGGCGCCGCCGCGAGGTCCCCGAGCCAGGAATTTCCCAGCGCGACAAGGGCAATGTCTTCGGGCACGCGACGCCCATCGGCGCAAATCACATGTGTCAGGCGAGCGGCGAGTTGCTCGTTGTAACAGACCAACCCCGTTGGCGGCGGGCGGGTCGTTCGGATTTGCCGCCAAAGGTCGGAGGCATTTGCGCCGCTTTCCCATCGAAAAATCAAGGAACCATCCAGGCGCCCGTTTGCCTGCCGGAGAGCCAGACGCCAACCGTCCAGGTGAAGTTTGGGGCGCAAGCCCTCTTTGCCATCGAACAGTTTTCCCACGACAATGCCCACACGAGAGAATCCTTGTTGCAGCAGATGGTCAGTTGCCAATCGAATCGCTTCCACGCGGTCATAATCAATGCAGTCAAACGGGAGGTCTGAGGGCGGCTCAATCGCCGCCACCGGCATGCCCTGTTGTCTCAAGAGGTGAAGGCGTCGAACCCAGGGTGGTTCCACGCCAAAGACGATGACCCCGTCACAAACTCCGCACGTCAGCGAGCGCAGGACTTGATCTCCCTCCTGGATTGTCGTCGCCAGTTCGAGGTGCAGACGATAATAATGCCTGCGCAACTCAACCTGAAGTTTTTCGATCTGCTCATGGACATAAGGATAACGAAAAGCTTGGCTGGTGATGAGGACGATGGAATGCGTCCTGCCGAGCCGCAAGCTGCGTGCCGCATGGTTGGGAACATATCCCATGCGAACCGCGATCCTGCGAATGATGGAAGCCCGTCGCGCGGACACCTCGCCTTCACAACCGCGGCGATTCAGGACGTTGGAAACCGTCACGTGGGAGACGCGCGCGCGGCGCGCGATGTCATGAAGGGTGATGGGCATTTTCAAGGGCGAACCGGGAGCTTACACGTTTAAGGTTCCAATGTCAACACCCATTTCTTTCCTGTCGCGGGGAGGGGACAGCGCCGCGAATTGCGATCAACTTTCCCGCTTGAGAATCAACTGATAGAGATCGTCCGCAGTCTTTGCCTGTTCAGCCTGTTCCCGAAAATCACGGTCGTTGAGAAACCGCGAAATGCTTGCCAGGGTTTTCAGATGCTGCTGGTACTGTCCTGTGGGAACGAGGAAAAGCACGACCAGCTTGACGGGCTGATTGTCGAGCGAATCGAAATTGATGCCTGTGGAAGAACGGGCAAGGACGGCGGTCACTTTCTCGATCGCGTCGGTCGAGGCGTGGGGAATGGCGATGCCAAAACCGATGCCGGTGCTCATGGTCTTCTCGCGGGTCTTGACGGCATGAATGACCGAGTCGCGGCGCGTTTCGACAATGCACTTCTGGGTCACGAGGCAGTTGACAAGTTCCTCGATGGCCACCCAGCGATCTGTGGCTTTCAGATCGAGCACGATCTGACTGGGGCTGATGATTTCGGAAAATTTCATACAGCAAACACCACTCCTAGAAGGACGCAAGTCTCAAAACAAGCCTTTTTTCTGGCTAATGAAGACAGACGGCACTCCGCGTCTGACGCTCATTTTTCGGCGACCAGGCTGACGGCGGCCGTTTCAACGTTTTCCGAACGGAAATTGAAGAGTTCTTGATTCGTTTCGGCTAAACGCGCTTCCGACGGGTTCGCCTTTTTTTTTGCAAACGCCTTGTCGGCGAACCACCAGAGCTTCCCCGTGGCGCCGCCAAGTTTGGCCTCGACCAGTTCAAATTCCATTCCGACGCTCTCCTCGAGCACCGTCTTTACATCCAGACCGGTTTGCAGGGTGCCGAACAACCCGCGTTTTGCCAGCACCGGGTCCACTTGGTTGACGAGGATGGTGTAGGGCGTTGGCTCCGCCCGGCTGGCAATGACCTCCCGACAAGTCTCGATGACGATGCGGCGGAATCGTTCCTCGGTGATTTCCTCCATCGGCCGCGACGGTCGTGTGGTCTTGGTAAAGCGCAGGTAAAAATCACCCTGCGCGCTGCCGAAGGGTTGGAGCATGGCCTTGGCGGACACTTGCGCAAGCGGCTGGTGGTGAATATGGTCG
>JACQHZ010000155.1 GCA_016198745.1 Verrucomicrobiota bacterium | reverse complement strand
GTGTAATTACTCAGGCCATCCCTTCGGTTGCTGTCATTCCCGCGAAAGCGGGAATCTAGGGTGCACGCAGAGCGGTATCGTATTAACTGGATTCCCGCTTTCGCGGGAATGACCTGGGTAGTTGCGATGTTGTTTTGCCGGGACCATGCGCGTTATTTCAACCGATAGAGCAATGTTTCGCCGGGAGCGATTTCCGCGTCGAACCGGTCCGCGTCTTTCGCCGCCAGTTTGCCGCTGAACAGATCAAACACATCGCGTTTGGCCGGCAGGTTCACGGTGAGTTTCCGCTTGCGGTCGAAGGAATTCGCAAGCAGCAGAAAGTTGCGTGTGGCATCCATATAAATCTCATCCGCCACATAGATGTGGCACCCCGCATACCGCAGAAGGTTTCGAAGCATGGGGGCGGGCAGATGAGGCACGCAAGAGTAGATGCTCTTGTGCGTGCCGAAGTCCCTGGACACGACGGCGGCTTTGCCGTCCGAATACGCGCCCAGCACCGTTGCGCCCGGAGCCGTGACATAAAAGCGCGGGGCGACGGTCCTCGGGTCCCCAAGGTACTCCTTGTCTTCGAGACCCACCGTGACGGGGTGCTTCCGATCAACCAGCCGGTATGCGAGTTTCCATTGAGTGCGGTCCATGCCGACACGGAACCCGGTGACCTCCTCGATGTTCTTCGCGGACAGCCCGCTCTCGCGAACATAGCCGGGCGCATAGAGCCAGACGAGCGTCTTGCCGTCGCGCTTCAGCTTCTCCACCGCCCGGACCTGCGGGGCGGTCATAAAGAATGAGTTTAAGAAGATGCAGCATTTGTATCCGGATTGGACCTCCGGTTTGACGATATCCTCAAGGGTCAACTCGTGATAGGGAACGCCGCTCTTCATGAGGGAATTGATGAGCTGGGTCAGACAATTCGTTGCGGCATGGGCGTTGTTTTCGAGGCCATTGTCCATGTACCAGGCGGCCGGCCCGCTGAGGAAGACCGCCACTTCGGCATCCAGGCCGCGTTTGAGATCGAGCGTTTCTTCATAGCGCCGGCGCAGCAGCGCGATGTGCGACAGGATCTGATCGTCCACGAAGAACGGTTCCCACATGCTGCGGTCCTTGTATTCTTTCTCGGACCAGTCGGCCAGCCAGCCAGCCATGCCGTGCATGAGGCCGGTTCCCAGGTCGCGCGTCAGGACGGAGATCGTCTCCTCGCGGCTCCGGTGAGTGTAGCCGTTTTTCATGCCGCAACGAAAGGTGCGGATGTCGCACTCGGAGATATGAAGCTTCCCATTCAGCCGCATGGCCGCATAAGGCTGGTAGGGCCGGTACGGTCCTCCGGCCTGTCTCACGAAATCAAGGTAGTTGTGAGGGCTGGCGAAGAAATCGAGGTCCGGCGCGTGCAGCAGATAATGGGTGTAACAGTGATTGGCCTGGTGCAGGTCCGGGCTGACTCCGATGGACTCGAGCAGGTAGGCGCCATAGGTCCCAACCAGCGCGCGGCACCCAGTCAGATGCTTGACCGTTGCAGCCAGCTCCTCTGTGAAGGTCGGGACGAGCGAGGAGAGAAACTCGTAGTAGTCGCTCGTCAGGCGCTGCGTCCGGGGGTCCAGGAAGCAGCCGTTGTCGGCGCCGGGTTCCATGATCTTTTCGTGTTTCGGATAGATCGTCTCGAACGTGAGTTGCGGGTCATTGTAGGCGGCGCGGAGCCGTTCGATGTCGTTTCCATATCGTTTCCGCGCGAACTCACGGAAGGCTTCGATGGCCTGCGGGTTGTAGTCGCCGATACCGGACCGGCTGCTCATGCCGTAATCGCCCATGATGCCCTCTGCGCCGGTGCAGAGGTTGTACCCGATCACCCGGTTGCCCCAGGGCTGGCCTTGGACGAACTTGACCAGGTTCGAAACGTAGCTCTGCGCTTCGTCGCGGTATTCCTTGGCGCAAAAGCTTTCCGCGGCCATGCGCTTTCCGTCGTGCGTCATGATCAGCCCGTCGGGGTGCGCCGCCCGCCAATCGGGCCGGGTGCGCAGGTCAACGAAGATCAGCAGGTAGTCTTGGGGCGCCACGCGCATGACATTGCGCGCGTGTAGCGCGAGGTAGTCGAAGTTCCGTTGCTGATAGGCGCCGGCGCCGATCGCCCACGGGTAGATCGGGAGGCCGAAGATTTTGACTCCGTCCCCATGCGAATAGTAGTGGAACTGTTCAAACGTTGGCGCCGTCAATGGGAAAATGGTCGGTACAATCCTGCGGCCGTTGAGAGAAATGATGGTTCCGTTTGAGGTGTCTATCTTCACCGTGTGCGGTTGCGTGTCAGGCTTGAGGGGCTTGGCGAAACGCCGAATGTCAACCACGGCCGCAATTCCGTCGTTCAGTTCCCGGTCTTGTTTGTCCACAAACTTGAGCGGCGGATGGTCGGCGGGACTGATGGCATGCAGCATGACGTCCGATGCGCCGTCCGGCGCCCACACCGGCAAGTATATCTTTGCTTCCACAGTTTGCGTTTCCCCTGCGGCCAATTGTGAGAGCGGGACGCCGGGCGTGAGGATCGCGCGTGCGACGGTATAGTCGGAGAATTGAAAGAGTTGTTCGCGTTCGCCGATGGTCGCCACCAGCACGTAGTCGTCGGATAATTTCTCGACGGGCCTCATTTTCAACATGAGCCTGACATCTTGTCCCGGTTTTGGGTTTTTTGGTTCGAGAATGGCGTCCTCAATGACCACCGATTCCGCCGCGCCCTCGTACAGGGAAGCTTGCTTGCCGACGGAGCGCGCCCGGTAATACGTGGCTACCTGTTCCCGGCGCGACATGGGGAAGCAGGTCCATTTTCCGGTTCGCCAGTCGCCGCCATTGTCCACGTAAAGCAGGGGCTGCGTCGGGCCGAATGCCTGGATTTCGCGCAAAGCAGTTCGTCGCGGTTCGTCATTCCGGCAAACCAGACGCAACCGCCTGGCGCGCAGGGTGGGGAACTGAAACTCGACCCATTCGCCGCTGGAATCCCGCCGGTGCAGTTCTTTTTTTTCGATGGACTTCCATTTATCCCGGACCCAGGCCAGGAGTTCCATTTCCGAAACCCGGCTGTCAGCGCGTTCGAGGACCGCTATCCGACTGACCGCCATCTCAAAGTCCCATTTCAATTCCACCCACTCCTCTTTGGTCGGTTGAAAGGACTGCCAGGCCGTAGCGGGGTTGCCGTCAATCAGATTGCCGGCGTACAGGTCCGTCCAGTTTGCGTTTGAAGAAGGGATCACCCAGCCGCCGTTGGCGGAGAGTGCAAGGTTGGCGTCGGGACCGGGTTTTGTGCTCGCGTCGCCAGTTGCCCGGCCTTCCGCGGTTCGTTGGTAGAGGGCCTTCAACTCATCCTCCGAAAGGGCGCGATTGTAGATTCGGAGATCACTGATGATTCCGTTAAAGGACTGCCCGGCCCCGCCCATCACCAGAGGCGTTGATCCCGGAGCGGGATCCTTCACGGGGAACTCCGACCCTGAGAGGCCGTTCAGGAAGAACCGGGCTGCGCCCCCTCGCTTGACGATGCCCACAAGATAAGGCCGGTTATTTTCCAATGGCCAGGCAAGGGTGGAATTCTGGCAGACCCCAGCTTGACTGGACCGGAAATACAATTGTGACGAATCACCGGCAATCCTGAGGATGAACCCGCTCTGCGGCATTGGCTTGCCGTCATGGTCTTCGGAGGTCAGGATCGTCCAGTTCGTCTCAGGATCGGGATAGGGCGAAGCCGTCAACCTCACCCACGCCGCAATCGTCACGTCACCGGTGAGCCTCAACCTTGAGTCATTCCCAAAATCCACATAGGAATCAGACCGTCCAAACTTGAGCGCATGGCCGTCCCCGTCCTTCACCCATTCGGCATTGCAGATCGTACCGTTGATTCCGTTGCCGCCATGGTCTTTCAGCTTATTTCCCTGGCCTTCTTCAAAGGTGTAGTGCGCAAGCAGCGCGCGATCCTCAGCGCCAGGAGAAGAATGAATTGCCAGCACCGAGATCAGAACGATTGCCGTCAATTTCCTTACTTGCGCCTCAAACCGACGAGATCGGACAGTCCAAAATGGGAGGGCGAGGCTCCGTCCGAGCCGCGGGACCGGGGGATGCCTCCCTTTATCCCACGGCTCGGACGGAGCCTCGCCCTCCCTAAAGGGATCCGAAATCTTGGCAGTTCTGTCATCGTTTCGCCTTATGAAGACGTCTCGTTTCAACAAACTTTCCAGGCATGGCATAAGATTGCAGAAGTTTGCGCCGGTTCATCTGGCGGGCGATTCATCAATGGCGGCAGCTTCAAAGGCGTACAAAACGCTGCCCCCATTATCCGTGCCGCCATAGTTGCCAACCATGGCGCTTTTCGCCAAGGACTGGACGTGTCCATCGCCAAAAAGAAAATTGCCGCGACGGTTATGGCGCAGGTGCGCCTGATTTGCGCCTGCCGGTGTCGGAACGAAAAAGTACCGCTGCCAACCGTCGCCGCCGGAGGAGATGCTGAAGACCGCATCGCCGATGAAAAGGAACGCGGACGGATTCCCCCAATTCACCCCCGCATCACCGGCAGGCGTCCCACCGGTGTCCATCAACCGCGCGTTGACCGTTCCGCCGCCAAGGAAAAAACTCGCGTAGTAGCCGCTGCACGGCGCACACATGTCATAGGCATAGTAATCAGCAACATAAACGCGCGGCGTCTGCGAGGGACACATCAGGATGGATGGCGCGCCCACGCGGAGGGACGGCAAGTAGTTCTTGTCGGCCAACATCGAGGTCCACCTGACAGTCGCCACTACATCATAACTGTAGGGCGCATAACCATTGTAGTCGTTCGAATACGTCATGAGCGCCAGGCCGACCTGCTTGAGGTTGTTCATGCAAGCGATGCTCCGCGCCTGCTCGCGGGCGGACTTGATCGCCGGGGTCAGCAGCGCGGCAAGAATCGAGATGATCGCAATGACCACCAGCAATTCGACCAAGGTGAATGCCGAATGCCGAATGCCGAATGCCGAATGTTTGGGACTTATTACGGAGTTCATGAGTTTGCGGGCGGCGGCGGAGCGGAGGTTTCGCGTTGGACAAACGCGCATGGAAAAACCTGGAGCCGGCCCCGGCTGCCGGAACGTTTGGCCAACACGTCGAGGAGCAGTTGCGAGGCGGCCAGGGCCATCTTGAAACGCGGTTTGCAGATCGTCGTAAGCGCCGGATGAAACTGCCGCGCCACAATCGCGTCATCGAACCCGATTACGGAAACATCGCGCGGCACGCAGACGCCATTTGCCTGCAAGGCGCAAATCAGGCGGGTGGCAATCCAATCGTTCTGCGCGAAGAACAGGGTGGGCCAGCCTTTGTTTTTCCCGAAATTGCCCAACCCCGCCACAAGCGACTGCCAGATGGAGGCAGGCTCGGCCTGATCGGGCGCCTTCACGTGGCGTTCCAACCCGCAGGCGGTCCCCGCCAGTTCGCGTCCCGCCGCGCATTCGCGCCGGCGCGTCACGAAATTCTTGTCGTCATATCCAAAGAACGCCGCGCAACGATGGCCGATGTCATGCGCGTATCGCCACGCTTCGCCGTAACCGCGCACATGGTCTGCGATCACGCTCGCCACCCCTTGCGCGGAGAGGTCCAGATTCGGCATGACCATGGGGAAGTTTTTTTTGATCAGATAGTCGGTGACATTCTGGTTCAGATCCTGATTGATCAACCCCCGAATCTGGCTCGTCTCAACCAGCGTCCTAACCAGGTCCAGGTCAGGCTGTTCTGGTTGAAGGTAGGCAATTTCGAACCGACACTTCCAAGCCCCAAAGCCTTCCATCAAGCCGTTGACATAGTCACTGCGCAGACTGATGCCGTAGTCATCCTCCGCCTCGACTTTGCGAACAACCATGCAGATCGGCATTGTAAACGGACGGTAGGCGGTGCCTTTTTCGGTGATTGGCAAAGGAACCGTGGTCGGCGGCGGTCCGACAACGGTTCCCACCTTGCGTCGCCGATGCACCAAACGCTCTGCCGCCAGCAGATCAAACGCGCGATTGATGGTCTGTGCCGCCACGCCAAGCGAACGGCCAAGTTCCAGGCAGGTCGGCAACTGTTGACCCTCCGGAATGTGTCCGTCACGAATCTGCTGGCGATAAAACTGATGAATTTGAGCCGCCAACGGCTGGTCACCATTGAAATCCAGCTTGGGCAAGCCCCCTTCAGATGAAGCGATTAAATCCATTATCTCTTTACACTTTTATCTTATAATCTACAAAATGCAAGCGCAAGTTTCTATTTAAATCCCATTCACAATCCCTTTGAATTGCAAACACTTGTTAAACTCTATTAGGAGACTGGCGGCTTTGGTGAAGCCAAAGGCCGACAGGCTCCTACGGAGTCGTGAGGAAGACGGGCGGTTTCTTCAGGTTTTCCGCAAGATCGGGCGGATACTCGTCGGGTTCGAGACTTTCGATGAAATGCGATTGAAAAAAAACTCCCCGCCGGTAATCGTAGGGCTTGCCCGTGAGACGCGAGAGCGATTCCGCAAGCGTTTGTCGCAGAGACTCGGATGCGTCGGTCAGAAACGCATGGTCCAACAGCGATTTCACATTGTCTTCCGATTTCAGTTGTTCAAGCGCGAGAAGACATGCGATCCGCGTTGTGTCGCTGTCATAAGACGGGCCAACCATCGGGAGCGGGATCACCTTGTCCGTGATGAGACGCTTCAATGGGGGGATGGCTTCGGGACCGCCCACCACGCCCAACGCCATCGCCGCGTGTTCGCGAAAAGGGGAGTTCATGGAGTCATAATCCTGTATCATTTTCATCAGCAGCGGTTTCGCCTCCGCATCGGCCATCACCCGGATCGCATCCAGCGACAGCGTTCGCGCAATCGAAGCTGCCTTGGTGTTTGCGGCCAGTTCGCGCAAGGCGGGGAGAGCAGGTTGCGCCTTGAGATGGGCGGCCAGCCGGAGCAAAGCCTCCTGGGTTTTGCCCGTGTGACTCAAAACGGCAGTCCCCAGAGCATCGCGGGTCGTGTCTCCGCCGACAACCTGCAGCCCGTCAATTGCGATCAGACGAAGCCGTTCTGAATCGGAATCCAGGAACCCAATGAGCGTGGATTCATCCGCCTTGGACCGAAGCTGGCCCAATGCCCATGCAGCTTCCACGCGATCATCCAGCTTCAGGGAGGCCGCCAGCTTCCGCCACACATCAAGCGAAGCGTCGCCGCGTGATTTCACCGCTTGCGCAGACACGGCGCGACGGACGAAGTAATCCGGCTCGTCAAGCAGCGCGGAAAAATCCTCCTTGAAAGCCGGATCCACTTCCAGTTTCCGGAGACGCGCGATTTGACGAATTCGCGGGTCCCGGTGCGTCTCCGAAACCTGATCCTCAGAAATCACAGGACGTGGTTGGTAGAGACCCAAAGGAGGATTGCCCAATGAAGACGCCACGGAAGCATCGAGTTGCCTCCGCACGGTTTCGACCGGGTCCTTTGCGACAACAGCCAGTTCGTCGGCATTACGTCCGTCGGCCGCCCGCATCAGAGACTGCACGGCGCAGATTCGTTGGCCGCGGTCGTCGTCCTTGAGCGTCTGGATGAGGAGCTGATGGGTGGCTTCATTGCGGTAAGGCAATTCCACCGCCCCTTTCGCAACCGCGAGCAAACAAAACAGGACCCAGCAGGCTGAAATCGGCTTTTTCATTTTTCAATTGCGCTCTTCAGATTCATCCTTCCCTTCGGAGTTTGTTCCACAGCAGCAACCAGGCGATGGCAAAGAGGCATGCGCTGGTGAGGATCGTCTGGCTGAGATAGGGTTTCCAGAGCAACGTCTCGTTCTGCAAAAGTTCAGTGCTCACTGCCCGCAATCCGGCGGTAAACGGATTCCAGGCGAGGATCGCGGAGCGCCATTGCGGGGAGAGGGTTTCCCCCATGAGAAGCGGCGTCAAGGTTCCAAACGCCAACACCGCAATCACGGCGTAAGCAATGGCCGTGGCGGCCGCCGTGGTGCGCGACAGCATGGTTGCGGTCAGCGAAATGGCGGTGACGAGAAGAAGCGTTGCGCCCACCACGGCGAGGCTGATCAGCGTGCTGATCCACTGGTAGCTTTCAAGGTAGGCCATCATCCACCACATCGGCACGCTGGCCACCAGAAGCAGCACCACCAGCAGCCAGGCGGACGCCGTCTTTCCAAAAAGATACGTGTGCGGATAAAGCAGCGTCTGACGCAGGAGATCAAACTGCCGCTGTTCGACTTCCTGGGTCACCGCTCCGGACAGAAGGGCGGGAATGATCAAAATCACCACCAACACTTGAAACCCGATCATCGCCAGCTTCAAAACGTCGAGGTGCAGGCTTGCGTTTTCCTGGCTCATCAATCCAACCAGGATCAGGGAGACCGTGAACGTGGCATACATGCCGCGAATCACCCACGGCGCCTGGCCGAAGGTCTTGCTCCGCAATTCCTTGGCAAGCATCGGATTGGTCCAGTCGCCGATCAAACGCTTGCGGCGACGCGGGTCAATGAGCACATAGGGAAACTTGAGCCGTTTCGCGCCTTGCGCGCGCGACGCGGGGTCTTCCCCCGACCGCGACGGGGCGGAGGACCGGTGCGTCAGGATTCGCGCGGTGCCTGCGATCCAGCAGAGAACGGTCACCGCCGCACAGGTGATGAAGTAAATGGGCAATGCGAAACGGGGCGCAACCGGCAGCGCCATCCGGATGAACAGATCCGGTTCCACAAGGCCGAGCACCGCGGCGAGCGGGCTGCAATAGGTTGCCGCTCCCAGAAACGGCAGATGAATGATCAGCGTTCGAAGGAGCAACGGCGGCAGCAACGGCGCCGTGCTCCAAAAGAGGGCGACGGCATAGGTGATCACCAGGGCGGTGAAACTCTCCCGGCTCCAGGCGCTCACCGCAAAACCCACCAGTCCCGTGGAAATGGTCGCGGCAACGATCACCCCGAAAATCACGGCGAGCTGGCTTGCCATGGTGCCTCCCAGAAAAAGAGTGGTTGCCAGAATCGGCAGGATGGAGCAGACCAGCAGCAGAAGAAAACATTGCGCGGACACCACCTTGCCCCAGGCGATCTGCCACGGGCGCAGCAGCGTATGGGTGAGCAAATCATACGAGGCGTTTTCTTTTTCCGTGGTGAGACAGGTGGCGGTGAACGCCGGCGCGATCATCAACGCCATCAACAATCCGCCAAGCGACACGCTGTTCAACAGAATGTGAGAAGCCTGTTCACCCAGGGAATAAACCCCGCCTGACGGCCACAGGAGAACGACCAGCGCGCTGAGCAAGGCGGTTGTGACCGCAAGCGCCCACGCAGCGCGCGGCGATCTCAGAGTCGTGATCAACTCGCGTTGAAGGATGGGATTGGCCATGAATGAAATTAAGAATTATGGGCATGGTTCAAAGTTCACGGTTCAGGGGTTCACGGTTGACGGAGTTAAACCTGAAAACCGCCAACCGTTGAACCGTGAACCTGGAACCGTTGAACCATGC
>JACQHZ010000154.1 GCA_016198745.1 Verrucomicrobiota bacterium | reverse complement strand
CCGGCGATCCGGCGATCCGGACCTATTGTCGGCAACTCAATCTGGAGATACCCCGCCATTTCGCTCATCCAACAGTTGCCATCGTTTGTCGTCAAGCAAATAATACCTCAAGAAACGGGATGTTCCGGGCGCTCCCAGTCTGCGGGTCATGACGTCATCCGCAGTTTTGCGTAGCGAATCCCCTGGCCGGAGGGCTGGACGCACCAGAGTGTCACCAGCAGCGTGCGGTCGGGCAGGATCGTGACGGATGGTTCGCCGAACGAAAAATCCTGCCACTGTGAATGCTCGCCGGTGGTGCCGCTTTGCGTCCGCGTTTCCGCCTGCCAGACGATCTCGTTGGCCTCGACGCCGAAATCCGTTTCCGTCGGCTTCACCACCGCCAGCCAGATGCCCGGCTTGGCGTGTTTGCGCTGGTTATAGAGAAACAATGCCTTTCCGTCCGGCAAGGCCGCCAGCGCGGTGGATTGCCCCATGATCCCCGTTGAACGCATCGGAGTCCAGGTCGTCCCTTCATCCGATGAAATCGCGAAGGCGTTCGGATGATCGCTGTGGTCTTTTTGATTGAGATGCCAGGTCGTTCCAAGCAGCCGGCCATCCGAAAGCTGGATCAACCATGCCTCCGCGCCCGTGGAATGAAGGTCTGGAAACCGGATCATGGGATTGTGTTTCCAGGTTTTCCCCCGGTCGTCGCTCCGCACCGCGACGATTTGATTGCGGTCCACCGTCACTTTGGGATCAAAGGTGTTGTAAGGCGCGTAACAACCAATCCACCGGCCGCTTCGGGTGATGCACATCGCGCCGGGCGCTTCAGCGGAACCGGGGATCGGCATCGGAATTTCCACGGGGTCGGTCCATGTGACGCCGCCGTCGGTTGATTTTGCCCAAAACAGTTCGTTCTGTTTCATGCCCTGGGTTGCATCCGACCAGAACGTTTCGCCGGGCTGATTGATGACCGTGCGCGCGCCGAAGAAAAACAGGTCTCCCGACGGACTGCGGCTGATGGAACCGAAGATCGCCCATTGCTCCGCCAGACGCGGCCAGATCAGTCCCTGGTCGCGCCACGTTTTTCCGCCGTCGGCGGAGCGCGAAAGCATGGGTTTGAAGTCGTTGATGCCGAGCTTCGATTGAACCATGTAGGTGCATACGATTTCGCCGCCGGGCGCGAGCGCGCAACGGGAACCCGCCGCCACGGCAGTGGGCGTGTTGGGTTGGCGTTGGGACACGAAACCTTCCGAGAGTTTCTTGAATTGCATGATGGAAATTCAGGCGCGATGCTGCAATTTCCGCATCACTTCCCGCACGATGCTGTCCGCATTCATTCCGTTTGACGAGGGCGCCGCCCGTGCGGCTTCGGGCGATGGGGGCGGAGAATTCTCCCGATGCGGACAGCCGCATTGACACGTCTCGGCGGCCTCTTTGAAGCCGCACTCGGTCAGGATGCACGCCAGCTTCGCGCGGAGGTCGTCCAGGTTGTCCCTTTCCCTGGGCGACAAAAGCTGACGGGTCGTGCCCAGATTGAAACCGCGGAGCGACATCGCGGCCCGGAATCCTTCGGGGAAATTTGGACCGAAGAGCATGGCGTTGACCAATTCAAGCAGTTTGAACTGCGTGTGTCTGGCCTGCTCGAAACGGCCTTCTTTGAAATCGCGATAAAGCTTCATGATCACTTCGGGCACGACGCCCGACGTGGCGATCGTGCCGCCGTCGGCGCCCATGAAGAGCGTGGGGAAAAGGATCTCTTCGCACCCAATGAGGCAGGAAAAATCCGGGCGTTGCGGTTTGATGTCATTGAGCGTGTTCAAAAAGCGCGGCATGTCGCGGCTGCTGTCTTTGATCCCCACAATGCGCGGGCAATCCAGCGCCAATCGTTTCACCACCGGAAGCCCGATCTCGTTGGAAAACTGCGGGATGTTGTACAGCAGGATGTCAATGGGCGACCGCTTCGCCAACTCGCGAAAAAAGTGTTCGATGCTCTCCTGGCTGACCTTGTAATAATACGGTCCTGTGATCGAGACGGCCACACAGCCCAGGTCCGCATACGCCTTGCAGGCGTCCAGGATCAGGTCCATGTTGGACTCGGCGGCGCCCGCGAGGATGGGAATGCGCCCCCGCGTTTCCTCGGCGACGATTTTGATGACGCGTTTGCGTTCTTCAAAACTCAGGCGGATGAATTCGCCGGTGCTGCCGTTGGGATAGAGACCGCTGACTCCTTTTTCGACGAGCCAGTTGATCATGCGCCGTAATTCCCCCTCGTTGATGCTGCCATCGTTCGAGAAGGGGACCAGGTTGGGGGTGTAGATGCCGGAAATCATAAGGGGGATTAGGTGGATGACGGGTGATTGGGGATGATGAAGGGAGACTGATGAGCAAAGAGGGGTTGGAAAATGGGTGTCGGAAAGTTGCAGCAATGAACGGAGGATAATAGGTTCTTTCCCTTGATCACCCTTTTTCGCCCTTCATTTCCCTTCATCACCCCTTTCAACCTGCGTTTCAATCACCTCGATGTCGCGCGCGCGCAACGCCTGGACGAGATCGGAGGGCGCCCGGTTGTCGGTCACGATGGTGTCAATTTCTTCCAGCCCGCACAACGGCGACATGGATTGACGTCCGAACTTGGTGTGGTCGAGGCAGAAGATCACGCGTTGCGCGGCCTTGATCATGGCGCGTTGGATTTCGATGAGCAATCCGTGCGAGTTGGTGATGCCCTCCTGCGTGATGCCGCTGGAACTCATGACCGCCACATCGGCGTGCATTTTGGAGAACGCTTCCACCGCCAACGGCCCCATCAACACTCCAAGCCGCGGGTAGATCACACCGCCGGAAACCACCACCTCCACCAAACTCGACGAAGCAAAAAGATTGGCGACCGGCAGGGAATTGGTGATGATCTGCGGTTTTTTGGATTCCAAATATCGGGCGACATGAAACACTGTGGTGCCCACATCCATGATCACACTCTGATTGGGCTGGATCAGTTCTGCGCAAGCGCGCCCGATGGCCTCCTTTTCCGCCACTTGATGGGTGTCGCGTGCGCTGAAGGTGAATTCATCGCTGGGAGGCGTGACAATGCGTGCGCCACCGTGTGTTCGCCGTATCGTGCCGGCATTTTCAAGCAACGTCAAATCGCGTCGCACCGTTGAGGCCGAAACGCTCACCTGTTGCGCGAGTTCATCCAGAGACGCAAACTCCACCTTTTGCAGGTATTGCTCGATTCGCTGCTGACGCTCTTCCGCTTGCATTCAAGCGCATATATGGTTGAAAATGAAAGAAATTGCAAGTTTTTATTTGACAATCTTTCAAAATCCATCATATTTAAGCCTGTTTCATTGAATTATGCTGGCTTTGGCGCAAACTCCTCCTCGGGCGGCGATTGAGCATTTGGTTCGGCAGGCCGTTTATCAACGGCTTGGCCGAGCCATGCCACGCATTGCTGCTGCGCCCAGTCCTCTCGTGGTGAACGTCAGTGCGCGGCATTGTCACCTGACGGAGGAGGCGGTGACGGTTCTTTTTGGCAAGGGCCATCATCTCACTCCGGTAAAGGAACTTTACCAGGAGGGATTCTACGCGGCGAAAGAGATGGTGACCCTGATCGGCCCGCGCAGCCGCGTGATTTCGAATCTCCGGATCCTGGGGCCGTGCCGCACGCTGAACCAGGTGGAGCTTGCCTATACGGACGCCATCTCGCTTGGTTTCGACATTCCGTTGCGTTTGTCCGGCAACATCGAGGCAACGCCGGGCTGCATGTTGATGGGACCCGCTGGTTTTTTCGAGATGCGGCAGGGCGTGATTCGCGCGATGCGCCATGCCCACATGAACCCGGAAGACGCGGCGTTTTACGGAGTGAAGCAGGGCGATTTCATGAAGCTCAAGGTGGGCGGCGAGTGCGGGATGGTCTTTGATCGGCTGTTGGTTCGCGTGGACCCGACCTTCAAACTTGAGGTCCACATTGACACCGACGAGGGCAACGCCTGCAATCTCCAGCCCGACACGCCATGTGAGCTGATCCGTTGACGGAGTGAGAAATGCAAAATGAGAAGTGAGAAAAACGTGACTACTCAGGTCATCTTCGCTTGCTGTCAGTCCCGCGAAAGCGGGAATCCAGTTCACCCGATTCGGTTTTGCGCGAAACCTGGATTCCCGCTTTCGCGGGAAT
>JACQHZ010000156.1 GCA_016198745.1 Verrucomicrobiota bacterium | reverse complement strand
GATGAAGGATGAGGGATGAATGGATGATGATCAGGTGAGAGGCGTTAGTGGGAGGATGGTGGTGAAATTGGCGTGATAAACGAGCAAGCCGCCGGAATCGGGGATCAGTTTCAGCGCATCGGCGCCATCGGGCACAATGGGGTTGGCGCCCGCCGGTGTGGTTAATTGCAAAGTCCGCAAGACGTCCGTGGCGACATCGGCGGCGGGTTTGTTCGTGCCGGTAGGGCTGCGGTTGATGATGACGTCTTCGAAAATGGCGACCACGATTCGCACCGGGTCCAGGAGCGGGCCGGGGACGTTCGGGTATTGCACCCCGGCGCTCGGGGTGAGGATTACGATGCAGATGCCAATTTTGCCGACCGCGATTTCGATTTCGCTGGCGATA
The DNA here is from genome assembly GCA_016198745.1 of Verrucomicrobiota bacterium. Lineage (GTDB taxonomy): Bacteria > Verrucomicrobiota > Verrucomicrobiia > JABWAM01 > JABWAM01 > JACQHZ01. The sequence goes on along the minus strand of JACQHZ010000156.1, from coordinate 30,435 downwards.
TCGCCGATTTTTTCGGTGAATATCTGGACGCCGGCGAATTCGGGGCGGGCCGCCAGCGTGGCCGCGATGGCATCCTGGAGTTCGGTGAGAGTCATATCATAATCCATCCAAACGGGAAGCGGTGGCTTTGCGGGTCGGGATGGCGATGGCTTGCTCGATGCCGCCGGCTTGTTGAGCGGCGGGATCAGCTTCCGGCGAGAGGGTTTCTTCGATGGGTTGTTTGCAATCGCGCACGAGGCCGAGGATGCGTTCGGCCTGTTCATAGGCGCGCACACGATCTTCTTTGAGTTGCTGATCGAGACGCAAATGCAGGCGTTGAATCACAATGTCCAGCGCCTGAGTTTTGAGGCTGGCAGGAATTTTGGCGGTGTCCGCATCGAGGATGTTTCGGGCACAACCTGCCACGGCCAGGCGCACGTAAGCGGTGACATCGGCGAGCACCCGCGGGATGGTATCGGTCTGGCCTGCGCCCAGCGCGGCGGTGCGCAAAGCGGTGGCCTTGGCGGCGACCAGATAATCATCCACATCCGCTGAGGTGAGCGCAAGCCAGGGCATGGGAATTATGAATTATGAAGGATGAAGGATGAAGGATGAGGGACTTGGGACTCAGGATTTTTCATCCTTCATCCTTCATCCCTCATCCTTTCCCTTGTTAGCTGATGGTGAGTTTGCGCAGACCGGTCGTGGAGGTCACAACCAGGTTGGAGTAATGTTCGACGGTGATGTCCACGAGCTTGGCAGAAATCTGCTGCTCATAGACGCGGACGGTTTCGCCGCCGATGCAGGGCGTCCAGAACCGTTTGGTGTGGCTGGCATCGTCCTTCATCAACGCGTCTTCGGCGTAGAATTCGAGGACGAGGTTGTTCACCACCTGGGTTTTGGCGCTGGCGCTGGAGGAGAACCGTTCCCGGCTGACCATCACGCGATCCACGCCGAGGATGCCGGCAGTGGCTTCCGGCGTGAGCATGGCGCTGGCGAACCCGCCGGCGGAGTTTTGCGCGCGATGCGCAAGGCCGCGTTTGTCCCAGGCGGTATCGCCGAAGAGGACGCGATTGGCGCGCACGCCCGAGACATCCGCTCCTGCGAGCAGATCGGTGCGCACATCCTGGTCGGGGTCCTTGCCGGCGGTGGTGTCCCAGGTTTTGGCGGTGTTGGTGGCGGCGGCGCTGACGGCGGTGACGCCCCGGCGCAGATCGTTGCGCAGGATGCGCTGCAAGAGACGCGCCGTGTTCAACTCGCGGTAGTTGTCGCCGATCTCATCATCGAGGTCCACGCGAATCGTCAAACCTTTGTTCAAGGTCTTTTCGTTCACGGATGAGCCGGTGAATTCCACGCGCTTGAAGTCCGCGCCAATGGCCCGGACATCATCGCTTTCGGAATAAAACGCCTGCGCGTTGTCCGCTTTCTTGTACTCGAAGCGGCGGCCGACCTGGATGGCCGGGAACAGAAAATCCAGGGTCGCCTGGATGTTCTGCAAATCCCGCCAGCCGATTGCATAACCGGTCAGCGGTTCCGAGAAATAGGTCTCGGTGAAGCGGGCTTCGTTGGCCAGGCAGATGACGCCCGGAGGGTTCGCGCCCGGTCCCGCGTCGAGCGGTGGGCGTTGATGTGCCGTAAAAGCGGCAATGATTTTTGGATGTTTCATTTTCTGAATGTGTAGGGGCGGGGTTTACCCCCGCCCGTTTTTGAAGGTTAGACAACGACGCGTTGCACCGGGAATGAGGGCGCCACTTCCACGGTGTCGCCATCGGCGCTGGCCGCGATGAGCGCGCGCCCGATGATGTAATAAGTGGCGGCTGCGGCGGGCAAAGTGCGGACTTTGCCGCTTGCGGCGGAGACCAGCAGATCGCCGGCGGTGATGGCCGCTGAGGCGATCATCCGTTGGGTGCCTTTGATCGCGCCAAGGAGCGCGACGTTGACGAGGTCTTCGGCGGCGGCGGCTTCATCGGTGATGATGCCCAAGGGGATGTCTGCCACTCCGGCGGCATCCACGTGATCGGCATCGCTGCCGATTTTGGCCAGCAGATAGCGGGTGGTGAGGGCGCCATCGGCTTTTTTGGTGATCTGGCCGCTGCCATGCACACCTTCGGCAATGTTGGCGCAAAGACATTGATTGCGTAATCCCGCCACAAAAAGGGCGAGGTTTGCGGCAAGCCCCGCGATTGCTCGCAGGCATGCCCCGTGGATGGATTTGATTTTGTTTTTCATGTAATGGTTTTGTGTAGCTGCGCTTCTGCGAAGCGCAGATTTCGATGGACGGCGCTTCACAGAAGCGCCGCTACATATTCAGTTGCTTTCCGGCGTTTTGAGGTTGGCGAAGAGTTCGGGCTTTTCGCGTTTGGTGTTGGCCCAGGCCGTGTCGTAACATTCGCCATTGTCCTTCATCCGTTTCTGGACGAGGGCATGGATGTTGGCGATGGCGGCGGAGGGCGCGGCACGGTTTTTGAGGCCCTGGGTTTTGGATTCGGTCTTGATGACCGGCTTGAGGGCGGCCATTTCGGCGAATTTCGCTTCGTTGGCGAGCAAGGCGGTGCGCCACCCGGCTTGATCGGCCTCAGTGATCCGGCCCTCAGCGATGGCCCCGGCCAGGGCCAGATCGGCGCGGGCCTGGCGCTCTTTGCCGAGGGATTGCAGGGCGGTTTCCGCGCGTTTTTTTTCGTTGGCAAGGGCCGTTTCCGCAGTGTCGGCGCGCGTTTTTTCGCTCGCAAGAGCGGCGATGTTGGCGGGCGTTTCCATTTTCATTCTCGACCATTCGGCGAGAACCGTTTTGGCCTGGTCTTCGGTCGCATCTGCGGGAAGTCCCAGGAGTTCGAGCAGCCATGTGGGCATGGTGTATCCTTTATTTTGGGTTGGTTGTGCGTTCGCCAAAGGGGCGACCGGGATGTTCGGCGTATTGGTCAACCCTGCGCTTTTGAGTTGTACGGGGTGCAACACGCCATCGCTCCCGCGCTGGATGAACCAGGTGGGGGAGAGAAATTTGTATTCTCTACCTTCGATCAAAGGCGCGCCGAAGGGCGTCCAATCCACGTTGCCATAGAGACCATCCGGGGCGGCTTCCAGGGAGAGAATCCAGCCGGCGGCGCGGGTGTCGGGAAAACGCTCGGCGAACTCCGGCACGTCCGGATGCCCGATGAAGAAGGGCAGCCCGCCGAACTTCGCGCCATCGGCAATTTTTTGCAGATTGAAATTGGCAACAATATCCCCGGCCTCCTTCACCGTCAGCCGCTGCAGCCCGGCGCCATGCGGGAAATCGCCGTAAGGCGATAGTTGCACGCGCTTGCCGCCGGCAAATGGAAACGCATTGCCAATGAGCAAGGCATCGGCGGCGGCCTGCGCGGCGTTGGCCAGGAGGGTGAGCGCGGAAAGGATGAAGGATAAAGGATGAAGGATGAAGTGCAGGATTTTCATGCGGGTGATTCGGTTTTTTGCGTGGCCATGCCATTGAGCAATGCGGCGCCCAGGGTTTTTTCAAGAACCTGGGCCGTGGCCGGGGCGGCGTTGATTTTTTTGAGGAGCGCGGGCAAATCTCGTTGGAAGCGGCGCAAGGCCTCCTGTTGGTCATTCGCATTGGCGATGGTCTCGATCTCGGCCAGCCGTTCGCGCAATGGCAAGAGGGCGCGCGCCTGCGCACGCCCCAGTTCTTCGCGGGCGGCTGCGAGCAATCGGGGAGTTTTGGCATCAATGGAAAGGGCCGCGTTGGCGATGATCCGCGCATTGCCGAAGGGATTCGGCGCGGCCGGTGCGCGCGGCGTAACCAGCTCATCCCCGGCCTCCGGCTGACGGCGGCCATAACGGGCATACAAATCCTTGGCGGCGATCGGCAGACCGAGATTGGCCAGACCCTGGTCAATCACGATTTCCTTTTGCGCATCGAGATTCACCGGCGGGACCAATTGGAAATAAGCCAAGGGCTTTACTCCCGCGCCAAAGGCGTACTCGATGACGTAGCGGTCCACCTGCTGCTGCAGAGTTTCTGCGACCAGGGCCGCGTCATCGTGTTCGAGCAATTCGGTTTCCTTGCCTTGCACGCTTGCCCCGGTGCTTTCCGGCCCGCTGGAAAGGGTGGAAAGGTCCGCTCCGCGCCACAGCGCCGACATGGCGCGGTCGCAGTATTCGATGAGTTTGGGATAAGGCAGATCGCCTTTGGTGGAGAGATCAATCGCCTCGATCGTTTCATCGGCGCTCATCACGGCGGCAAATTCGGCGGCAAAATTCTGGATGGCTTCCAGCATGGCTTCCCATTGCGGGGAATCTTTTGGCGCGTTGGTCTTGCCGCGAATACCGGGCATGCCGTGGCGCTCGGAATAAATCAGCCAGTCTTTGAGCGGCGCATGTTTGAAGAGATAGAGGATGGAGGAGGCTTCCATCAGACCATCGCCCGCGCAGATCAGCCATTCGCCCGCATTCAGCGGCACACCTTCGAGCGCGCCCGCCGTCTGTAAAAAGCGCAGCCGCCCGGTGGTGTTCTCGAAAAACCAGAGCGGGACAAACCGGAATTCCGCTGTCAGCCCATTTTGTGTAGGGGACGGGTTTATCCCGTCCCGTCCAGCCGGGCGGGCGGGGATAAACCCCGCCCCTACATCCGGTTTCCAGACAATCTCATGCGCCGAATAGCGTTTGCCCACGCAATCCAGCATCTGGCGGATCAATAGCGAAACGCCGCCGTATCCGTTTTCATCGAAAGCGTTGGTGGCAACCAGATTGTTGTAAAAGGCTTCGAGGCGTTCTTTGTGTTGTGCGGCTGCGGGCGAATCATCCAGGGTTTGAATCTCCCAGGTCCAGCGGGCCACTGCCTTTTTGCGTTTGGCGGCCACGGCTCCGAGCAACGCATCGCGCCGCTCCATGGTTTCCCAGGTCAAAGCTGCGTCCGAGAGATAGCCCAGCACAAAGGATTCGAGTTGCCGGGCGAGTTTCTCGAAGGTGAGGCCGCGAATGGGGTTGGCCGCCGTCCGTCGCGACCAACGGATGCGCGCCGGCTGCAAGATGGCCCCGGTTTTGAGGTTGCCCAGGATGGGATGGTTATCCCGCCTGGCTGGCGGCCGGCAGGTTGGATGAAAAATGGCTTGATTGAGGGCGGGCTTCATATAAAAAAACCTCATGCACCAATATCGCGAAGGTTTGGATGCCCAAGGCAAACCGCTGCCAAACTGGAAAATTGTGGGGCGCGGAAAATTCGCCCGGTTGATTTATACGCCCCCGGCGCCGACCATCGCTGAATCGCGTCATTTGATTTACCGTCATTTTCGCCGGAATAAATCGCTGTACCAGCGGCAGATTGAAGCCGCTCACAGCGTTTGCTTATTGGGACCGATGCGCCGCAAAGTCGTTTGTCGGAAATTGATGTCGGTGATAATTTGGTGGAAACATCGTTTTGATGGCGTCCAAGGGTATTTTTCGTATCCGACTCCCTCATAAAAGGGCGCGCGCAATAGCGCGGCGGGTTTTGCAAGGGGGTATTTTGGCCGGGCAAGGGTTCAACACCCCCCAAACCGTCCTGGGGCATCCTGGAGCGATTTTTCATATCAACAGGCCCTTTCCGTGGCGCAAACGGCTCTGGACGCCGAACGGATGCCAGCCGGAATGGCGGATTTCGACGGGTTGATAGGCGAATGGGGCGCCGCCCGAGCTGGCCGCTTCCACCGCCAGGGCGAAACTCCAAAAATGATCGGCATGATTGCGGGCATCCCGCACCGCCGCGATGCTCACCCGGCCGCCGGGCGAAACCACCTTCTCCGGCCGCCGCAAATCATCGCGCAACTCCGCATCGAACGGATGCAGAATGCGGCGATCCTCATAAACGGTGAGAAGCTCGGTGGCCATCGCCTCGGTGACGCGGACGGTTTCCTGTTTTCTTCCCTCCTGGCGGATGCGATGGGTCACCGGCACCGTGCTCGCGAAATTCACGCCCTGAACCCGGCCCGCCCCGAACTCATCCTGCGAATACTCGAAAAGACCGAGACCGATCCCCGTCATATCAATCGCCGCGCGGCGGGCTTTGGGCATGGCGTAAAAAACCGCCAGCCGCTTTTGCTGGTCCGGCAGGCGCATTCCTTCCAGCCGCAAGATCGCCCGGATATGATGTTGCCGGTTGAGGACTTCGGAGACGGTCATCACCGTCAGATCGCGGAAGCGGCCGACGTCCACGCCCAGATAGAGATCGCCGGTTGCCCCGCGCATGAATTCCAGCGCGTCCGGCGACCATGTGCCCTCACAAATCGCGCCCACATCCTCGCGCTCGGCGTTGGCAATCAAATCCGTGGTGAGCAGGATTGTATTCTCATCGGCGAACTTGCATTCGTAATTCTGATCGTAAGCGCGCTTATCGCGCGAACGCGCGCGGGCCTGCTCCGGCGGAATGGGCGCGTGCGTATTCGGATCATAAATTTGCACGCCCTGCCGCCAGGCTTCCGAGCGCGGCACCCGGCTGACCTTGTACTCGCCGCAGGTCGCCATCTCATAAAACATATTGTGCTTGCCGTTACCGGTGGAAGCGATGCGGCAGAGGAAATCGGGGTTGCTGGAAAAGATCGGCTCCGCCGCTTCCCAGATCGCCCGGCTATCCTCATGGAAGGCGAACTCATCCAGGATCAGATCGCCGGAGAATCCGCGGGCGGTCCGGGGATTCGCCGCCAGGACTTTGATGCGGCCGGTTCGGCTGCCAACCGTTACCCGGACCTCGAAGCGCATATTCTCGTAACGCAGGTCCGGCGATTGATCTTCCGACTCCATCGCCTGGCCGAGCAGCCGGCAAACCTCCTCGCACTTGACGACGAACTCCGCGCCATTATCGCGGGAGTTGGAGAGCACCGTCACCAGGCGGCCGGGCCGGGTGAGCAACCGGTCCACCGCCCAGGCGGCGAGTGTGAATGACTTGCCGATCTGCCGTGACCAATGGAGGATGATGAGGCCGCTCTCCCGGTCCATGAAGATCGGCTTTTGATAGGGGCGGAACGAAATGAGGGGGGAAGGGGGTATTAAGGGGATGATGGGAGATTGGGGGTGATTACGGCCGCGTTTTCTGCCCCCCTTAATCACCCCCATTCCCCCTACTCCACTTAATCCCCCTTTCATACCGGTGCCTCCCCAAAAAGCCGTTTGCGCACGGCTTGCAACTTCGCTGCATCGTCCATGCCGGGGTCCTTCGCGATCTCGCGCAGGGCCGGCAGATGCGCCAGGCAAGCCTTGGCCGCGTCGAACTGGAATTTGTCCATGCTGAGTTGCAACTGCTTCTCGTCCAGATCCTGGTCCCGCGCCTTGAGCACGAGCATGAAAACATCGCGCAGCTTCCCGGCATCCGGCTGCGGCTGCAGCGACATCTCGAACGTCATCTGCTTCAGCCGGTCGATGGTCGCCGCATCGAACTTGCCGGGCGACCTCGCTACTTCCGTGGCAATCTCCTCCGCCGTCGAGACCGCCCGTTGCCGCCGGGCAAGGAGCGCAACCGAGCAAACTTCCGAGTAATAACGCGAGAGCGCCGCGTTGGAGGTTTCCACCGAAAATTCCTTGTGCAACAAAAGCCGCACCTTCTCTTGCGGCAGGCCGGAAAGCAGCCAATCGCAAAGCATCGCCTGCTGCTCGTCCGGCAGATTCAATAACTTCGAATCGCTCCGTGGTTTCTTCATTCGTGTTCATTCGTGTTCATTCGTGGTTTAGCTCCGTTCCAACAAAACCGCCCGGCCCTTATCGGTGAGCTTCCACTTGCGGGTGCCCTCCAACTCATCAGTCACCCCCAAAATCCAGCCCTTCGTTTCCATCTCCGAAAGCAAATGCGAAAATTCCGCCCGCGTCATGGGTTCATCTCCGCCCCGAAGCGTATCGATATAGACCACCTTCTCCGGCGTAAGGCGCGGATCGCCGGATAAAAGCGATCGCAAAAGAGCTTCCCTTGCAGTCATGTCTTGATCCTCCGGAGTTCACCGCGCAGCTCACCCACCGCATTCGTCAAATTGATGCCAAGTTCATCGATTCGTTCATGGATGCGTTGCTGTCCGGTCTCCATCTTGCGCTCCAGAATCTGGATTTGCTCATCCCGTTTATTTTCGGAAATCGAAAAACCGAATGCCTGCTTGCTCTGATTGAAAATCCACAAGCACGCCCCCAGGCTGCCGAGGAAATAAAAAAGCTGATTCGCTTCAACGGGGATCATGGGAGAAGGGGAGATTAAGGGGATGAAGGTTGATTAGGGGGGATTGAGGGACCTGTGGCTTGGAAGTGCATGCAGTCCGGCCGGCGCCAGCGGCCGCCCCATTGCCAGCCTTCCAACTCGAACAATTCGACAGCTCGATGGGCAACCATTCCGGCCGATTCGCTGTAAGCCAGGCCGAGCGGATTGCGCGCCGGGTCCAGATCGATCGCCGCGCCCCAGGCATGCACCGAAAGCCGGGTAAGCCCGCGCCGCACCCGGTAATTGTAACACCCTCCGTAAAGGTCCAAATGGGCCGCCCACACCGCCTTTGGCGAACCGAACACCGCCAGAATGTTGGAGAGCACCCGGCCCAAACTCTCCGCCACCAACCGGTGACATCGCACCGACATCACCGTGCGTTTCGGTTGCCAAGCCAGGCGCATCGGGAACGGCGTGGGCAACCAAACCAGATTCGCATCCTCCCATCGGTCCGTGGGCATCCCATCCGGCCCCAACTCGTGCCGACCATAAAACCGGTCCAATTCCTCGCGGGTATCCAGGGGCCAGGTATTCATTCCGATTCGTGTCCATTCGTGTCCATTCGTGGTTAACTCTGCTTCAATGTGGCGCCTTGCTCTCCGAGTTCCGCATCTCGCCTTCGTCCGCTGAGTTCGGCGAAGATGGCGTCGAGTTCATAGAGCGGTATTTCCAGGGTTGGGCCTCGGATTCCGGATGGGTGGGATACGGTGTTGCCTCGGGCCGCGAGCTCGCGCAGGAGCAGATCGCGCACGCCAGCGCTGCCGCGCATAGCAGCGACTTCATCGCCCTCCGCGATCGCCTCCCCCATCTCGCGGCTCGCCCGCGCGTACTCCGAAATTCGGGTGATATGTTCATCGCGGATTTGTTGGGTGCGTTGCGACCAGGCTGGGTCCCGCGCCGCGCGGATGCCCACCGTCGCCAGTTGCGCAATCGCGCCAATGCTTTCGATCAATCCCATGGAGTTCAGAGTTCAGAGTTCAGCGGTTCAGATTCCGAATTCATCCTTCATCCTTCATCCTTCATCCTTCATCCTTCATCCTTCATCCTTCTGCTCTTCTCCACCACCGACCAGGCCACCCCGGCCAGCGTGATCACCGCCGCCACCGTGGCCGTCACGTCATCGGCGCTCATCAGCCCGCGTTCCATCGCGAACCCGCCGCCGAAAGTGAGAATGTGTCGAACGATTCCGAGGATGGTGTCTTTGTTCATAAAAAGGATGATGGATGATGAATGATGGGGGATGGGTGATTTCCGGATTGATTGTTCAAAATGGACCAAAGAGAATCTTCACGTGAATGCGTTTTGGGAGGTTTCCGCCGTCAAAATACTGGAGCTTTGCAATCGCATCGGGGACCCGCTCCCTCCTGGCGAATTAGATTTGTCTCAACCCAAAGACCGAATCGTTGATGCGCTAAAAGCAATTGAAGCGCGCACCAGCGCAGGAGTTGACGCAGCCGCGCGAGCCATCGCCCGCAATGGCCGAGCGCAAAATATTTCCAGCATTGAACTCTATTTCCTGAGTTGCCGCGCACGATTCGCCCGATTGATTTCCCTGGTGATGACAACCCCGATCCCTTCCGAGCCAAAAGAATTTCTTCCCAATCCGCATGCAGATCTTGCAACCATTCTCGAATGGTTGCTGATTGATATTTGGCACAGAGTGGGCATTCATCATTGGCTTGCTGGATCAGAAGAGACCATTGCTCGTTTGAAATCCCGACCGGCGAAAACTTCATCCCCGCCACAAGCGAATTAAAATCCGGCGCCGTCCATCCCGGACCGCCGATTGTTGGATCGAGCGCAATATCGAAACTTTCCGCCGCCTTCATGATTGCCTCCCGGTGGCGTATTCGTTAATTTGCGCGAATGAATCCCGACAATTTGAAACCCCTCTTGACCGTTTTAATTGTCCGCCTCGCCGAAGTCTTGGCCCGTCAGGAAGTGACGATGCGCCAGTTGGCGCTCTTGACGGCCGCTCTAACACCCGATGCACACCGCGAGCAATTGCTCGCAGAGATCGAACATGATTACGAAACCCGGTTGCATTCTCATCAATTTGCAATCCAGAAGGACTTGCAACGACTCCGCGCGGGCCAAAAAAGTGGAACTGATTGGCTCGACCCAGATCCGCAAGCCGGTGATCCAGACCGTTGATTCCGCTTGACGCAGCCCTCGCGCCATGCGAAGACCCGGCTTGGCCGGCTCGCGTTGAATGATGATTTATCCCGTGCACGCGGCGACTATCGCGCCGAAATAAAAATCACGCCAGCCTTGCAACCGTTGCGCGTGCTGCGCGGAGATTATTTTCGCCCGCTGGCGCTAATTTTTGCGCAACCCGGCCGCCAATCGTTGGGCTTGGGCCTTTTTCTTTTGCGCAAGATAAGCGGGAAATTTGTAGTGTTGGAGGGCTTGCAACACTTCAGCTTTGGATTGCGGCCGCCCCTGCACCGCTTGATTTAACAGCTCATCGAGTCGGCGTTGCAGTTCCGGCTTTTCAGCCGGCGCTGCTTCCCGCCGCTGGTGGAGCAGAGCCAGCAGGGCCTCGATCAATTCATGCCGGGCCACCGAAGACCTCTTGCAAAATCCCTTTGGCGGTGTCGGCCGACATGCCGCCGTAATGGGCTTGATAGGAATCGCGCACTTCGCACGCACACGCCCGCGCTTGCTCCAACAACTCGGGCGCAACACAGCCGGGATTTTCTTCCAGTTCAAAAACGATACTCTCCGCCAACGCCAGCAAGGAGGTCAGCAAATGCCGGTGAAAGGTCCGCTCTGCATCGCTGGGAGCGCGCAGAATATGGGTTGCATCCTCAAAATCCCGAAACACGCACATCGCCAGATACAACAAGCCGGGCTGCGAATCATGGCGAATCCGCTGCCGAACGATTTCCTGCCCGATTTTATCAATCACGATTTCCACCGCCGCCGCCTGCGCCGGCTGGCCCCCCGTAGCGGGGGGGCGCGGGGCCGGGGGATCCAGTTCAACCATGCTCATTGCCATGCTCACAATCTATCGCACTTGTCCCCCTCTGTAAAGGGGGATCATCCCCAGGAAAAGCAAGCCCCCGCCGCCGGACAATCGAGCCGAGTCATTTCTTCGGCTTCCCGCCAGCGCGGCGCTTTGCAAAGGTTCAATTTTTATTTTTTTGTTCTAAAATCACTTCCGTAATGCATTGGGCAAGATCAATCCGTCTTTCAGCCTTTTCGGATTTATCTTGGAGGATTTTGAGCATGGTTTGGAGCACGACTTCTTGTGAAGAATGTCTGATCATAAGCCTAACGAACTGGCGATATTGCTCTACCGTTTGATTTGTGATCTGCGGCTCCACATTTTGTAACGGCAAATCTCGCCCAAGCAAACGGTCCACTGTAATACCAATTCGGTTTGCTATCGCCTGCAAAATATCCGCTTTGGGAATTCGCCCTGATTCATATCGGAAATAGGTAGCTTGATTCTTAATCCCCAAATAACGAGCGAATTCCACCTGGGACCGTGATCCTCGATATGCTCGCATCATCTCCCCAAACTTTTTTGAAGAATTTTCCATTTCGGTGTTGACATCTTTCCGAATCGGTATAAATTGCCATCATGTTCAACGTAGAGCGCAAGCTTAGCACACGGGCTTTGAAAAAGCGAATGCGAAATGTTGGTTTGTCCTATCGGAAGGCGGCACCTCTTGCGCATGCACATCACACCTATATCAGCGATATTCTCAATGGGCGTCGGCAACATCCCGGGTGGGCTTTGCGTGCTCGTCTTTTCATGCTGGTAAAAAAAATGGAGGCCGCATGAAGTTCACCGCAATCACCGCATCGGAGCGCCCGCTCCCCGCCACGGAGGCTGCATGAGCTTATTTCGATTCTTCGCGGTGGGAAGCTTTGCAAACGGGGCAGTGCCATGGGCCACTGGGTGCGAAGGCCATCATGGGAGAATGGCGATCTTCGCTGGCGCAGTTCGGGCACATCGCCAGGTTTCGGCGCGGGTCCCACCAGGTTCCGCTATGGGGGCGGAAAGTCCAGCCCTGGGTAACGGGGCGTTTTCTCAAGACAATCCAAAGGAGCAACCATGCTAACCATGATAATCCTAACAGGATACACAGCAGCAGGAATACTCGTAATTCAGTTTGGGCAGTTAATCCTGCGCGAAGAGCTGCGGCGAGAGGCGCAGCAACATCCGCCCAAATTTGGAAAAGCAAAGTTCCGAGCACTCCTATTGTGGCTCCCCCTATCAGGTTTATCGCTTGGGATTGCCACATTGTTCGCGATTTTCGTTTCGACCTTTCGTCATCCATGACGTCAACAACCATTTTCATCCTCTATGAGCAAATTCAATCCGTTCATGCAAATCGTCCGTCCCGCAATCCGCCGGGAGATGGAGCGGCCGGTTCAGAAATTGGCTGCCCAATTCACCGCCACGGAGGCTGCATGAAGTTTTCGACAACCCCAATCCACATGAAAACCAAACCCCGCAAATTGATATTGCCCCTTCCGGGCGTGACCGTTCTCGATACGCAAGGCATCGATTATGTCCTGCTGGTTGCACCCGGCCAAGGCAGCGCCTCAGTACGCGCTTACCTCAAGGTATTAAATCAACGGGCCGCGTGTTTTGCGCGGCACGACCTCGATGCCGCCCGGCGGCGCCTCAACAATACCGGTAACCGCTGAAACAAGGAAAAATTGAACGCCCTTTTCATCGCCGCCATCAAAGACGTATTGATCGCCATCCCGCTGAAAATCGTGAGCGCGCAGAGACACAACCCGCCCATCTTGAAGATAGACATGAAAATGCTTCATTTGCGCCAGCCTATCCCGCGTGGGCCGCGCCCGTCAACCAAGGAGGCCGCTTGAAATCTTCGCCCCCTCTTTCGCACGCCAGAAAATTGGCGCGGGCCGAATCCCGTTTTATCGATTCGACCATCAATCCCCGTATCTATTTTGAGGCGGCCACGCTCGATGGAGTGCTCGATCAATTCGCGGCGCACTGTATCTCGCGGGAAGCCAAACTGTTGCAGGCCGCCGCCAATTTGAATGCAATCAGCAAGGAGGCCGCGTGAAAGAGACTATCGATATCACCCTTTTGGATGATGAAATAATCATCGAGACCCTCGATGGGGTTTACAATGTGTATCTGAAACCGGATGGCTCTGGTTCCTTCCCCATGGGCATCAAAGAAATCAGCACCTTTGACGGACGCGCCCTGTTGGCCTGCATTGACCCCGCGTTACGGCTTCGTAACTTTGCCATCGCGCGTGAAGCCGGGAGCGGGCGGATCGATCCGCACAAGCTTTCGCCGGCCATGCTCGATCGCGTAACGATGGATATATTGACCGCCGTTGCTGCCCTCAAAGGCCAATTCGAGGACTTGCCGCCGGCCCAACGCGCTTGGATCGAAACTGTACTTGAGAAAGCGAAGATTTTGGGCCCCTTTGAATTTAGCCTCAACTGCGAGCGTCACGGGGCATTTTTCCATGTTTGCGACAAGCCCGCGCGGCTCTTCGCCGCGATTCTCGAGTACAAGAAAGATGGCTGTGCCTGCGGGGCATTTCGCCGCCACTTCTTCGCGCGCAAAACAGAGGACGTTGCCATTGCCGGAACTCCAAGTGGGAATCTCTCCATCTTTTCCCGCTTCATACAATCGTTCAAATCGCGCTTCCGACACGCAGAAAAAGGGAGCGTGCGCCCGCCGGTGCATGGCGCGCAAAGCCCGGTCCTTGCGCAAGCCATAAAGAAATCCGAGCAGGCCCACGATGGGGCCGATCATTGCGCTCCATTCCATCCGTCAAGAGTAGATGCGACCAACCCAGGAGGCAAGGCATGAATCTCCCCGGCGCCGCTGCCAAGCAGCATGAATTCTCTTTCGTGGCCGTGCTTCCCGGCCCGGGCGCGCGCGCCGAGCGCAAACGCAAGGCCGCCGCCGGCGATCGCACCATCGAGCCGCCAATGTATTTTTGCGAAGTCAAAGCCAGTTTGCTGCCCCGGGAAGCCGCCGCCGATCTCGGCTGCTGCGTCACCAAAATCCTCGAGATGGTCCAGGATGGCCGCCTGGAGGCGCATCCGCTCAGCATCCAGGGCGCGGCGCGCAATCATGTCCGGACTTGTCCCCCCTCTGACTTGTCCCCCACCTTGGGGGACGGGGGGATCAGGGCCGCCCACCGCGTCCATCTCCGCATCAGCGCCGCCAGCGTGGCGCGCATCATCAATGCCGCGCTCACGGTGGGATCTCAGGCCAACGGCCTGGCCAATGGTCGCGCCGTGAAATCTTTTGGAACCAATGGCCACGACATAAAGCCAATCAACAATGGAGTCAACCGATGAAAAATCAAATGGCGCGGCGGCGCGGCCCGTTTTTTTTCACGTTGGCGAGAGCCCATCGGGATTTTCTGGATGTGGCTTGCCGCCTCGCTCGGCGTGATTCCAAAGGCCAATACAACCGTCGGACTCCCATGATCCGATCAAAAGCCAATCCAGCAATTCCGTCAATGAAACCTTGGGAACGACGCGCTCCTGTACCTTCATCAATACCACCTGAGCCGCCCATTCCACACGCCGTCGATAGAGCCAGGCCTCCAGCGGAGTCATGGCGGAGCATCCCGCGCCCTTTACGAGCGAGCGGATTTTTGCGGAAACGATATCGCGCGTGGACATCTCAATCTGTGCGACGCGGAACCAGAAATCCGGCGCCGTCTCCAGCGGGAGGTCACCGATGAAAAATCAAGACTGGATCGCCCCCAACATCGCCCCGCTGCATGCGGCGCATAAGAATCTGCAAAATCAATTGCGCGCGCTCGGCCTGATCCTCCTCGGTAAGCAGGCGAAACTTGGCGAGGCAGCTTTCTCCAAATTGGTGGATCGCCACTTCCGCGGAACCAGGCGCCAAATCATCAAAACCGCCCTTCGCATGGCCGAAGCCGGAAAGGAAGCTGCCCGATGAAAAATGAAATCGTGAAAACCCCGCCCCAGGGGGCTGCCGAAATAGTGGTCGAGCCAGGGATCACCGAGCAATTCGCCCAGGCCCGGACCTACCTTCAAATGGCCAAGCTCAGCTTCAGCCAGGGCGCGGCGTTCATGATCCTTACAGGCTTTGAACTCAAGCGGTTATACAAACTCCACGGCATCCGCCGGGGCAAACCCCGTAATTGTCGCAACGTTGCGATAATTAAATGGGAACCCCTTATCAAGCGCGAATTGCAAATTTCCCTCGATACCGCCTTGCGGTACATGCAGATGGCCGATGCCGCGAAGAAACGGCTCCCAAACATCAACGCCGACGAGTTGCTTTCGACGCCGCTCAAAGATCTGCCCGATCTGCGGCGCCAAACGCTGATTGCCAGCGTCCAAAAGATCACCGACGGCGAGACTGCTCAACAACTGATGTGGGACTGGGGCATCGCCAAAAAACCCATCGGCCATCGCCTGATGGACGGAAGTTTGGACCGATCCTGGCACCCGCGGAAGCCGGTGACGCCCGAAGAATTGGCCCGCGCCGAGGAGCAAGCCTCCCTGGATATGTGGAAACCGACCATCCACGAGCTGGAATTTTGGGGGCTGGAGAAGAAAACCTGGGCGCATCTGCCCCGCGCGGAAATGGAGAAGCTGCATGGGGCGCTGATCGATCTTAGCCGGGAAGTCGGAGCCGCATTGAAAGGCGGGAAAGAGGCATGAATATCATCCGCCCACTTGTCCCCCCTCGGACTTGTCCCCCACCTTGGGGGATGGGGGGATTTGGTTGGGAAGTTGATGTCGAATTCGGCTTGGGCAAACCGAGAGAGACATTCCACTGGCGCAATTGCTCGCGCGCGACCGCGCGCATGCGTGGATTGCTCAAGCCGCTGGCTATTTCCGTCGTCGAGATCCGCCCGGTCACAGAAGAACAATGGATCCGCGCCTATGGAATTGGTCGCATGTAATTTTATGAATTCTCCCGCGATCCCTCAAGATGATCTGGCCGAGTTTGCAAGCTTGCCCGAAGCGGTGAAGCAGGAAGTTCGAGAAATGTTCGAGATGATGAAGGCGCTCCGCGCGAAAAAGAATCTACAACGCGCCTGCCGGGATCTGGCCGCTCAAACCGGTGGACGACGCGGTTGGAGTTTCGCGCGCATCCGCACGAGGTTCTATGCCTGGAAGAAATCCAATTATGATTGGCGTATGCTGATCAATCGCGCGCGCGCACCCGAGAAGGCGCGTTCGTTGCCCGCGGAGTTCATCGAGTTCTGGAAAAGCCTTTGCGAAAACAATCAGCGCGTCAGTGCCGCGCCCTGGCGCGAGTTATGCCGGATGTGGGAGCGGCGCGAGCCGATACCGGGCTATGAAGGCCATCCCAATTGGCCCCGTCTTCCCCGCGGTTGGAGCCAGGGCAATCTCTACCGGCATCTGCCCCGCAAGTTTGAATTGATGGTCTCGCGAGTCGGGCGCAGCGCAGCGGCCGCCGAGCGGCCCCTGGTCTATACGACCCGGCGCAATCTCTGGGTCGGCAGCCACTATCTTTTTGACGATATCTGGCATGATCATTTCGTCAATTGCTTCGATACGCGCCGCGCGGGCCGCCCGCTGGAGTTTCACGCGCTCGATCTGTATTCCGCCTGCAAATTCGCCTGGGGCATGCGCGTCCGCGCGGAGACCGCTGACGGCAAGATGGAGCATCTCAAGGAATCGGAGATGCGTTTCCTACTGGCCTATGTGCTCGGGTCCTTCGGCTATTCTCCACGTGGAACAATCCTGGTGGTGGAGCATGGCACCGCCGCGATCCGCGAGGATCTGGAGCAGCTCCTGCAAACCGCGTCCGGGGGGCTGATCACCGTCGCCCGTTCCGGGATGGATGGCGCGGCGGCGCACGCCGGCCAATATGCCGGCCGCGCCAAGGGCAATTTCCGATTCAAGGCGGCCATCGAAAGTATTGGCAATCTCATCCATAACGAGATGGGCGCATTGCCCGGCCAAACCGGCCGCAACCGGGATACTCGGCCCGAGGAGCTCCACGGTCTGCTCAAGCACAACGATGCTCTCTTGTGCGCGCTGGCGCAATTGCCGCGCGAGCGCGCCGCGCTGTTGCAGTTGCCTCTGCTGGAATTCCGCCAATTTCTCCGCATCGCCGACGAAATCTATGCGCGCATCAATGCGCGGACCCCACATTCGCTCGAAGGTTGGGATGATCATTTCATCACTTGTCCGAGAACGATGACAATCCGCCGGAAAAGCCCGTCCGAAGTCTGGGAACCCGGCAAATGCGATCTGATCCCTCTCCGCCCGGAAGCAATTGCTCTCTTGCTCGGTCCCGATCTCGCCATCGAGCGGAAGACGCGCAAAGGGATGTTCGAGTTTCACGAATCGGAGTTGTCCGCCGATCCTCTGCGTTTCGAGGCGCATCAACTGATCGAGGGCGAGAAATATCGAACCGTCCTGAATCCTTTCCAGCCCGATGCGCTCTGGGTCTTTGACGCCCGCGGTCGTTTCGTGGCGCAATGTCCCCGGTTGCATGCGGTTTGCAAATCCGATGTCGAGGCGATTCATCGGGCCTGTGGGCACGCTGCCAAGATTGAGGCCGAATTGCTCGCGCCCGTGCGCGCCCGTCATATACACGAGGCGCGAACAAAGCTGGATCGTCATCATAATAATGCCTCCGTCTTACGAGGCGATCCGGTAACCCCCCAAGAAAAAGCGCGTGCATTGGAAATCCGCGATCGCATCCGCGAAGTCGGCGCGGCCGCCGCCGAAGACCTCTTAACAGAAACGCCCCAATCTGCAGAAACAGATCAGGGCATTTCGGATACCACCGCAACCAGTGAATCTGAGGATGAACGTCTCATCGATCAGATTCTTACTTAGAAAGATACACAAAACCATGCCCACCGCAACCGAAACTGCAATCCTTTCCGCAGGAGGCGATGCATCACGCGCGCTTGCCATTGTCCAGAGTAATGCCGTCATGGCCATGCACGCCCGGAAATTCCGCATCCCCGGCGACGTCGTCAACAAAGCCACAGCCAATCTGCCCGAAAATCAGCGCGGTCTGATCCGCTGGCTTCACGCCCACGGCGCCGAACACGACATGAGCCTCGCCGAATTGGCGGGCAAAATTCGTTACGATGATTCCACGTTGAGCCGGGTGTTTCGCGGAGAGTACGACGGCAATCTCGGCAAGATCTGCGACGCCATCGCCTCTTACAAAGACCTGGCGGAACGCCGCGCCTCGATCAAACGCGCCCCCTTCGTCATGACAAATCTGGCGCGGAAAATGTGGAAGGTCTTCGAAGCGTCGTTGACGTTCCAAAAGGTGGTCTATGTCTATGGCGAAAGCCAGATCGGCAAGACCACGGCTGGCATCGAATTCGCGCGAACGCACAACCACGGCGAGACGATTTATGTGCGCATGCCCGCGGGGGGTGCGATGAGCAACTTTCTGGAAGAACTCGCCATTTCCTTGCGGATCAGTCCGCAACAAAAAGAGAAGGAATTGCGCCGGCGCGTGGTGCGCAGCTTCGATGATCGCATGCTCTTGATCATTGACCAGGCGCATGAATGTTTCCGCAGCCAATACTCCCACCGGGCCACGATGAGCCTCCTATTCGCGATGGAGATTCATGATCGTTCCGGCTGTGGCCTGGTCATCATGGGAACCAATACCTTGCGCGAAGAGATCGAGCAAGGTCGGATGAAAGGCGTCTTGCGCCAACTTGGTTTGCGCTCGCTACTTTCGCTGCAGCTTCCAAACAGACCGTCCACGGCCGATCTAAACAAGTTTTCGGATGCCTATGGCTTGGAGTCGCCCGAAAAAGAAGCGCTCCAACTCCAAACCGAGATCATCCGCGATTATGGCCTGGGTCAATGGTGCTGCCATCTCCAGGCCGCCAGCCGGATCGCATCTAAGCACGGCAAAAAACTCGCCTGGTCGCATGTCCTCGATGCCCACGCCGGCATCAAAGCCCTCGAACGTTCACAAGACTGATCCAATCCAAAAAACCATGACTACCTGCATCATAATCGGTGAAGATGAAATCCTGGGCATCGTTGCCCGCCACCTGGCAAAGCATAACGCCACCTCCATCCGCAGCGCCCGATGGCTCGGGCCCTTGCGCGAAATCGGCGCGTCGCTTTTGACCAAAGCCCAGCGGAAAGCCGCCCCTTCCGTCATTCCCGCGAAAGCGGAAATCCAGAATGTTGAACATCGTTCCAAATCCAAAAAGAGAGGGAAAAAATCATGAAAAACAAACGTCTCAAACTCGCCGTTCCCGCCATTCAAACCCGGGAACAGATGGAGAAACTCGTCGGCGATATCTGCGCCGCCACCATTCGCCAGGATGCGCTCCTGGCCGAGATGGATCATAAACTAAAAACCGTTCGCGAAAATTACGAAGATAGACTCGCCGGCATCCAACAAGAACTCGATGGCAATCTCGCTCTCGCCCAAGATTGGGCGGAAGCGCATCCGAGCGAATTCGAGAAACGCAAATCCATCGAGATGGTCCACGGCGTCGTCGGCTGGCGGACCGGACAGCACAAGGCAAAGCCTCTCTCCGGTTGGACATGGGAGAAAGTGCTCGCCGCCATTGGAGACATCCCACACTTCGCCGCGTGTTATATCCGTACCATCAAAGAGGTCAACAAAGAGGCCCTGATCTCCGACCGCGACATCATCCCACCAGAAGAATTGCGCAAAATTGGTGTCCGGATTTTCCGGGAGGAGACTTTTTTCATTGAACCGAAACGGGAGGAAGCCCCGCCGACCGAAATCCACACCGGCGCCGCAAAGGAGGCCGCATGAAAATCAAAACCGGTATTTTTGCCCTTCGGGATCGCGTCTTTTTCCGTTTCCCACCGAGCAAACGTTCTGTGGCGCAATTCGGTTTGCCCCTCGAATGGGCGCGCGTTTTCCAAAGCCAACTTGCCGCCGCCATCCAGCAAGCCGAAGTTTATCGCAGCACCCAATCATCACCCTCCAACAAGGAGCCAGAATGAACGTCAACCTTCAAAAACCCTGGTGCGCCGGGGTCCTCATCCCTCAGCGTAATTGCAATCTGGCCCCCGTTTGGAGTCCACGCTTTAGCGTGTCCGCGCTCGCCGAACGCCTTTGCACCCGCTGGTTCCTTTTCCAGCGCCGCATCAACCACGCCATCCGCCGCGCGCGCGGCGAAACCTGGGGCTGTCCGCCCTTTGAACGCCTATGAACTTCATCTTCTTCATCCTCAATCTGGCTCTCCTTATCTCCAATCTGGCCGGCCTCACCTTTCTCATCCGTTTCTACTCCGAAATCCAACGCGGCCAGAACCAATTGGATCCCCAACGCGAAAAATCCGGCAATGGCAGTCATTGCCGCTAAAAAATCCTGTGGCGGCGGTCTGTGACCGCCGACGCGCTCATGGAAGCCCCAGCCAAATCGCCTTCTCCTCCAGATCCCGCCCAATCTCGCGAGCGTATCGCTTGGTGGGTCCGCATCATGACCAACATTTGCGTCAAACTTTACTCCGGGCATCTGCTGGACTTCTATCGCGATCATCGCCGGCTCATCGAATCTCTTTGGTACTTCCGTTCCAATTGTCGAGGCCGTTACGGCAAAATCCCCGAAATAGTCCAAGAACGTTTGCTCGGCAAACTCATCGCGCGATGCCAGGAGGCCGTAATCAAAAACGCCATCGAGCGAGCCTATATTCCCGGTTACTTGGGCAAAGCTCTCAGCCGATTTGTGGATGAAATCGCCGAACAAATGCGGGAGCGCGAAAAACGGAATCAAGAGCAGAATCAAAGACTTGAAAAACTCCATCCCGAAATCATCAAGGCGATCCTGGAGGCCGCCTTCGCTCGAACCATCGCCCAAAAACTCGAAGAAATATGACCTCCAAACAGGATGCTCTCTACTGGATGAAATGGCGGGCCGTCTGTGCCGCCCAAGGCTGGGATCAAAAGGATTCCGAGCGCCGCCATGCCATCCACATCCAGGCCCTTGGCCGCGACAAGAGCCACAAAAATTTCAACAACCGCGACTTCGACCGCATCCTCGCCCAGTTGCGACTTTTCGCGGAACCCAACAGCGTCGAGGCCCGCATGCAGGCAGATGCCTACGAAGCTTGCGACAACCAGCCCCAGGGCTTGGCCTTGCGGAAATACGATCGCATGCCCGAGACCGATGATCCTGGCGAGCGTAAGCGTCTTCTCTATCGCATCCATCAACTTTTCGATGAGCCATACATCATCGCAGTCTGTTTCGATCAATTCCAAACACGCCGCTGGTCCGAATTGCCCATTTCCTCGCTTACTCTGCTTCGCGATACCCTGGTCAATCGCGCCCGCGCCCGCCATCACCGACAAGAGATTGACCGCATCACCGCGGAGACTGTCAGCGCCGAGGCCGCCGCGCTCATCCCCGCCTGCCAAATTGCAGACAAACCTGATGACAATTGCCCCTTCTGATAGAGACCAGATTGGCCTACATATCGAGATGTGGCTCCTCACCCAGCGAGATTGGGTGTCCGCCGCCGAAATCTGCCAGCGATTCGGCGTCCGCGAACGTCTCCTGCGCGCCGACCGCGATCGGGCAGGTCTCCTCAGTGAATTCGCTATCTGCGGCGATAAAGGCTTCAAACACATCCGGAACGCCACCGATCAGGAATACCAGCAAGCACACGAGCGGATACTGGCTCATCTCAAGCATGAAGCGCGGCGTTTGCGCTCCTGGCGGCTGCGTCGCCTGCGCGAGCGCGTCGGCCTCCGGCCAGTACAATTCGAGAAATTCACCGGCCAAGCTCTCTTACCGGTATAACGTCCCGGTGCGATGCAAGCGAAGCGGAAATTTCCCTGCGCCGACGCCCTGGCTATCGTCCGCGCATTGTTGCCGTTCCTGCAACCTCATTGCCAGCGCCTAATCGTGGCTGGCTCTCTCCGGCGTCGCAAATCTGAGGTTGGAGACATCGAGATTCTCTACATTCCCAAGTTTGGAAAGGTCTCCGATCCAGGCGATCTATTTGATTCCCCCATCGAAATGAATGAGATGGACAGGGTCCTCGATCAACTGCTGGCCGATGGTATCATAGCCAAGCGTCTGAACGTCAAAGATTCCACAACTTGGGGCAATCAGAACAAGCTCGCAACCCATCAATACAGTGGCATTCCGGTTGATCTTTTTGCCACCAACGAAATCTGCTGGCACAATGATTTGGTCTGCCGAACTGGAGGTGCTCAGAGCAACATCCAGATTGCCCAAGCGGCACAGGCACGGGGATGGCAATGGAAACCCTATAGCCCAGGCTTTTCCCGTCAATGTGGACTCGATGTCGAGGTCCACAAAGTCTTGAACGAGCAAGAAGTCTTCAACTTCGTAAACTTGCCCTATTTGGAGCCATGGGAACGCCGGTGAAAGCTCCTTGCAACCCGTCCGCATGATCGCTAAAAAGTCCAGAAAGTTGTATCAAACCTTTGTGAAACGCCCTCTTTTGGCCTCAATCTGTATCAAACCGCCTGCCGCCGCCCCCATCGCCACAATTTCGACATAACTCCTTGATAATCCGCCTCTTTCCAGGTCCTTCCGCCTAATTCCGCCTGTATCAAACCTCATGGCTGGGCGCGGATGGGCTGCCTTCGGCGCATACTTCACACGGGAGTGTGAAATATGCGGGCTAATTCAGAATGGATTTCAGTTGGGCCAGAAATGGTTTTGGCTTCAACCGGAAAGAGCCAGCTTGACGCCCACTTTCCTCACGCTGGACACAATCCCAGCCGCACGGCAATCTCGCGGGCGCTTTGCGGCCGCTTCGCCGGGTTCTTCGCCAAACAGGCGGCCACGACATCTTCCCACTTCCCAGGGATCGGTTTGCCAACAATGCCCAATTCCTTCCGGCACACCGCCATGGTGGGAGGCGCTACCTCATGGAGAACGAGCCAATGATTATAGACAAGCCGATAATAGTCGGAAAGGTTGCAATGCGTGTCGTGGTAGAGCGGTGGTTTGCCGGTGTACAAATGGAAGATCGTGGCGCCGGTCGCGTAAATGTCGTCGAGTGCGCCGGGCTTCTCGCCGTCCATCTGCTGCGGACTCATATAATTAGCCAGCGGCAAGCCGTTGGATGGCGGAAGGCCGAAACCGATCACTTTGAGATTGCCTTCGGCGCTGACCATCAGATTCGCGGGCTTGAGATTGTTGTGGACCAGTCTGGCTTTTTCGTGCGCATACGTCAGCGCTTCGCACAGTTGCAAGATCCACTTTTCAATTTCGGCCGGCTCGAAAAAATGACCGGGGCGATCATCACAAAGATCCTCCAGCGTTTTTCCATCCACATATTCCATCAGGATGAAGCCGAGATTCCCCGCTTTGATGAAATCGTGAATCCGGGCAATGTGGGGATGATCCAGCATCAAGCTGCACCGGACTTCCGCTTGCAGAGTTTCCAACGCCGTGCAATCATTCAGGATAGACTGAGGTGCGAATTTCAGCACAACATCAGTGTTCAGATTCTCATCCCTGGCCTCCCATACAACCCACTTGCTCTTTTGGGGGCATTGACCTATTGAGCTTGAATCGTCCCCACCAAAACAACTCACCCCGCTCCAACCTGAATTCGCATTCTCTCCTCCAATCCTCCAATGTTTGCCATGCCTCACGTCCAAACTTCACTTTCTCCGGTCTTCCCCCGCCATCGAATTTTTGATCGGGCCGTGCATCTTGATCACTTGGGGGGCGATGCCATCCGCTTCCAGGACAAAGACAAAGTCGGCCTCGCCCACTGCGTAAATGGGGACGAGCCACCACAATGCGCGTCCCGTTTCGCCGGGGCCAAGCCGGTTGGGTACGCGGATTGCCTGCGACCGCAAATCCACGCCGCTGGGAAACGCGAGCCGCAGTCGCAGGTTTTCCAGCGGTTTGTCAGAGGTGTTGACGACGCCCGCATGGACTTCAATGGCATACCCCGGCATCAGCCGGGGTTCCGCCGTGGCGGGAGAAACGATCTGCACGGTCAATTCCACCGGACGACGCGGCGACCAGCGCGCTTGATGAATTTGAACATCGCCCTCCGTCAGAACCTTCAACCGCGCCGCCTGCGCCTGAGCCGGAACCGTGACGGGCAGGCGCGCCAGGCTGCGTCCATGCTCAGCCGTTTGCTCCGGCTCTCCCTCGCCGGGGGGCGCGTCCAGCACATCCGTCATGCCCTGCGGCAAACGACAGTACCAGGTCATCCCCGGCCGACATTTTCCCTTGCCCTTGAACTCCACCTCGACCATGCCCGACGCGCCCGGCTGGACGTTGAGAAGATCATTGCCGCTCAACACCGACCGTCCGCCGCTTACAACCGTCGGCTTGCCTTTCGCCGACGGCCATTCCGTTTTCGAGGGACTTTCCAATTCGTAAGCGCGGAAATGGTCCGCGTCCACCGGGAGGATGGCGCCCTCGTCGAGGAGGCGCGTGTTGGAAGCAACCGGGGTTTCGAGCAAGGCCGCGGCATCGGCCTGGTCCATCCAGATGAACGTATTCCCCGGCGCTGCCCAGGCGGAGGTCTCGCCCTCCGCGCCGCCCACCACGCGGCGAATATTTAACTCGACGATCTTTCCACCCGCCGGAGAGAAAAGCGCCGAACGGAACGGAATGGACAACTCCACAACGTATCCTTCGTCATTCGATCCGACTTTCGCGCGCGCGCCGGCCTTCCAGTATTTCGCGCCGTACCCCGCGCTGTCCTCAGCGACCTGGCCATCGGCCGTCACGGTGACCGTCAACTTGGCGGAGCCGCTCGTATAGGGTTCGCGATACGGCCAGCGATTCAAAACCACTTCAATGTGGTCATCCCGGTCTTTGGCGGCGGCCTCCGGCTTGGGTCGGCGGCATGCCACCAAGAGGTGCCAGTTGCGATTGTCGTGGCAGACCTGGAATGAGGTTTGATTTTTGGAGGTCAGATTTGCGGTTGGATACTTGCCCGATTCGGGCTCCGGCAGGACGCGCACCAAGTCGGTTTGGGTCGCCGCTTTCCGCCAGCATTCATCGTTCGGTTTGCCATCCAGAACGGGCGCCGGCTGACGGCGAACCAGAAGTGGTCGGGCGGTCATCTTCTCGATGTATCGGCGGAGTTCGGACGAAATGCCCGCGCGATCGGTCAGACTGGTCGCGCGTTTCGACACAGCCTGCCGCACATCCGCTTCAGACGCGTTGCCTCGAACCAGGGTTTCCTGAATGGCCGGCAACACCATGCCGTCGAGCGCGCGCGCCAGGCGGAGTTCCGCAGCGTCGCCTTCAACGGGCACCCCTTTGCCCGAGTCCATGCCCAGATGAAACACCAACGGCTCGTATTGGCCCCAGGCTTTGAGCAGCCGTTCATAGCAAGCTTTGCCGTCGAAACCGGGAATCCCTCGCGCGTAATCCGTCAAATCCCGCCCGATCACCTGATCATCAAATGCCGCGGGATCGAGGTAAGGGCGGTGACGCCACAGGACGTCGGCGGCGAGGCGGGTGCTCTCTTGAAGGTCCTTCAGCAGGGCAACTCGTTTTTTGACCACTTCGCTGGTTGCCGCTTGTTCCGCCTCGCGCAGGGCCTTGTCCATCTGCTCGATGGCGCCGGGGGTCAGGACCGGCAAATTGGCGCCCCCCACAAAACAATAGGTGCCCCATCCGTCCGTGTGGTAGGCATGTTGCGGGTAATCCTTCCAACATTGCTCGATGATGTCGAAGTATCGCCGGACCGGGGCCGCGGCCTCCTTGAACAGTCCCTTGAACCAGCGATCGAGCAGTGCGTCGGGGTTTTGCGACGGATCGAGGCACATCTTGATTTGCAGCCAATACTTCGGGCCGCTGCGTCCGACCGTGGCGTAGGCCTCGCCGTAACCGCTGGTGACGCCCTGACGCTGCATCACCCGCGCCATTTCCGCGTGCAGATGCGGCGTGTACATCGGGATGTAACCGGTCTGATAAAAGTAATCATAAAACATCAATGGCCCGCCCATCTGATGCCAGTGTTCCAGCCGCAGTTCCTCCCAATGCCGCACCACCGGGTTCAACCACGCCAGCTTCACCCCGATGACCTGCATCACCACGTTGGGATTGGGTTTCAATCCGAGCGGCGGAATGTCCGCTCCCGCGTAGGCCCACCCACCCACTTTTTTGCCCGGGAACTCGCTCTGAATGGCATCCGCCACGCTCGAAAGCAGGTGGTAATAACGCCGCATGTAGCGCCCGTTGTAATGCAACGGCGTGGTGTCGAAGGCCGGGTCACATGGGCCATCCGCTTCCCGACAGTAAGAACATTCACAGCCGCGCCAGACGCCGTCGTTGGAACCCATCGGGAAATTCGGCGCGGCGGGATTCTTCGTGAAGAACTCGCGCGCGGCCATGACGGCGCGTTCGATCGAAGCGGGCGACGCCATGCAGGGTTGCCAGTTGAAGACGCTGGCGGCGGCGCCCTCGCCGGGAATTTGCCGTCGGCCATCGATCAAGGGAAACCATTCCGGGTGCGGTTGGTTCTTGCGGCCTTCATGATAAATTTCGGGTCCGAGGGTATGGCGAACGTCATATTCCGGGTCGCACATGCCAATGCGCCGGCACCATTCCCCGTCAATGCCGCTCATCCTGAAGGCGATTGCGGGAACAAAGGTGCAATCCAGGCGCTCAAATGCCAGCGCCGGCTTTTGGGGAACTTCCTCGCCCAGTTCCGTTGGCCAGAACCATTCCACGCCGCACTGGTCTTCAAGAAACGCCGCGCAACCGTGAAAGGCGCCCCAGGAATCCGCGCCGGCGATCATCAGCCGTCCCGGAACGCTCTTGATGCGGTACCCTTGCCGCAAAAGATTCTCCGGACGAAGCGCGGCCCCCAACGATCGCACATTGAAACGGGTCGGCCCGACGACAATCGCGGGAGGGGCGCCGCGTTGTTCCCAGTCGGTCTCGCGGATGAGTTGCAGGCGGACGCCGGTAATCTTGTGCGCGTACTCCTCGATCAGTCGCGCGCCCTGGTAGGCGGGGGCGCAATTTTCCGTTCGTTGCTGCTTGAGGGAACGCGCTTGCGGAAAGCGTTTTGGGTCATGCCGCTCCCAGCTCTCCGGCGCAACCCAGTCCGCGTCCGCCGTCACGATCCATTGGACCGCGCCGTCCTTTCCAATGCTCACGTCGGCCCCGGCCGCAGGCAGGGACCAGACTGCCAGAAAAAATGCTGCGCCAATCGCAACAACATTCCGTATCTGCGGTTTCATTCGTGCATTCTGTTTCTTATTTCATTTTTTGGTAACTGTTCAGGTCGTGCTACTCGATGGGCAAATGTGTAGGGGAGGGCTTTATGCCCTCCCGCCTGCGTGGCCGTATCGCCGTCACGACGAAGCGCTTTGGCGTAGTCGGAAGCCACTATGGCGTGGCGAAGTCCCGTTCCGGTAAATCGGGCGGGGATAAACCCCGCCCCTACATCGGTTTCATTCAAAGCCACCTGAGTCGTCACATTTTTGTTCGAGTTGAGATGCGCGCCGCGCCGTCGCGCGGTGAATGGTGTTTCCCTCATTCGGTCCAACTGCCCAGTGCGGTAAATTCAACGCTGGACATGCGTTGCACATGGCCATCGAGAAACGCCATGTTAAAGCCGGTGCCATGAACGGGAAGGTGGGCCCATACGCCGGAAACAGTCGTGTATTGCCAGTCATCCATGTCGCACTGGTTGTAATAGTTGATGTCCGAAACGTACTGCAGCCCGGTATCCGCCAGCATAAGTTTGATGACCGGATTCGGATATGAACCGAGCCTTTGCGGCGGAACCAAGATGGGTCCCCCAATGCCAATGTACCCAAAGTCCTCGTTGTAGGTATAGTGACAGCGGACGTAATTCCACGCGGCGGTCGCCGTGGTCCGATAGGCGGGATCCTGACTGGGGCACTGGGTGATGCCGCCAATGCGGAATGCTGGAAGGTATCCGGCGGTTTGCGTCATGATAAGTGGGGGGCCGCCGGTGACATAGTTTCTAAATGGCAGTTGATCGTTTTGGTCCATGGCGTACATCAGCACCGCTGTGGACAATTGTTTGAGGTTATTCACACAAACGGTTGACCGGGCCGTTTCGCGCGCGCGTTTCAGCGCCGGCATCAAGAGCGCCGCCAGGATCGAGATGATGGCGATCACCACCAATAGTTCGATAAGTGTAAAGGCATGGAGTGATGGAATGATGGAATGATGGAGTGGGAGGGGGCGATGGATGTGCCGTCCTTCAGCCATCCTCATCACTCCTGTGTTCCAATACTCCATTGTTCCACCCATTTGCCTCGCTTGTGAATCCTTCATGGTTGAACCTCCCGGATCATTCCCGCAATGCTCACCGGCGAGACCGGCCTCGACAAGGCCTGTCCGCTCATGCGTTTCCACAGGATCTCCAGCAGTTCCCGCACAACTTCCGTCGTGGAAAACTCGTATCGCACCACCGGCACGCCATAGTGCAAGTTCACGCCTTCGTTGGCCAGCGTGACCACCATCAACTCGTCCAGCGCCTTCACCCCCGCCGCCAGCAGCGCGCACGCGACGCCGCGCATCGAGACGTCGTCGTCCACCACGAGTCCGTCCGGCATGCCGCGTGCGCGTGATTGCCAATCGCGAATCGCCCGCGCCATGCCCTTTTGGATTTCCGCCTCTTGACGCGCGCCGACGGCGGCGCGGACCACTTGGACGATGTCGGGCTTCGGCAGGTTGCGCGCGCGGATTTCGTCCCAGAAGCCGTCGAGGTCGGGAGATCGTTCCGACTTGCGCGCCGGGGTGCGCAGGTAGGCGAGCTTGGTGCGGCCTTTGGCCGCGAGATAGGCCACGCTTTCGCGGGCGAAACGATGCATGTCATGTTCGACGTCCGTCTCGCCGACGGCTGGACTCCAGCGCGCAAAGGGCAGGTGAAACTCTTTCTCAAGCGGCTTGGACCACTCCGGCTCGATGCCGATATGGATCAAACCTTTGAAGCCGTAATTGCGAATGTCGCGCTTCAAGTTGTCGTCGGCGTGCTCGTGGTGAGGCTGGTCAGGGTAGTTCACCATGTTCAGTCCATCGTAAGAACGACACACCCACTGACGTTGGCGAGTCTCCATACGGAAGGTCCGCAGCAGCGCGCGATAGAAGTACGTCACCTCGTCGGTCAGCGGCGGGCCGAACAGCAACCCGATGATGGCGCGTTCCGTCGCGCCTTTGACGAAGGTGCCCCGCCGACGCGCGCGCGCGAGCAACCCCGACCCGCTCAGGCCGGCCAATGCCCGTTGGACGTCCCGACAACTGACGCCCCAGAGGCGCGCAAGCTCCGCGTTGCTCGGCAGGCGCGTTCCCGCCTGCAACGCGCCGCTCTGGATTTGCCGCTCCAGATGGCGCTGGATTTGCGTATGCGAAGACTCCGTTCTTTGGATTTGAAAGTTCAATGCCATAAAAATACCAATAGATACCGATAGGTTTTTTATGAAACTAAATATCGAAAGTCAAACACAAAAATATCCCATGAATTTCATTGAATTCCAACGGGTCACCAATGCGATTGACGGGCTGCAAGACCTGCCGCTTTCCGGTGATGTCCGGAGCGGTTTCCGCCTCGCCTTCCGTGCGCCGCCCGGCCTCTGCCAGTTCTCCGTCATTGCCGATGCGCGCGAGTGCAACTGGGATGAGCTTTACGTCAACCTTCATCTTTTTGGAAACAAGGGCCAACGAACCGGTCCGTGGGATTTCAATTTGCTGGATGGCAACATCTTTCTCGAACTGGCCCTGCTCAACCGGGATTACTGGGGCGGCTCCATCCTGCAGGATCATGGCCGCCGGGCGCTGATTGCTTTTGCCGCAGCGGCAGTGCATCTGATCGGTATAATTCCCGAAGCACATCGCTGGCTGTCCTACGCGATGCATTATGTGCAGCGGAGCACCCAGGTGATGTCACGCCGATTGGCAGTTACCGTCTCGATAGCAACGCCTTTTCCGCCCTGTTATACGAATCCAACCAGCCGGTTGCCTGCGCGGTCGTGGATTTCGTCCTGACCTGGACCTAGATTTCACTCCAATGGGACGCGAAAGCGATATGGGAAAAATTAACAAAAGAATCGTGAAACATGAGGCGCGGCGCGTGAGGCGGCATGTGCTCGACGCGTTTACCCCATCTATGTTTTTGGAACGACCACCTACATCATCTGGGCCAACAGCGGAGGCACTGTTCCCGGTGCTTCAGTTTCGTGCGGGTCCCAAATCCGGACGCAAGGAGGAATTTTGGAGGGCGCTGCGGTGCCTGTCCCCCACATGGGGGATCAACGCCCACCCTGCAGAGGGTGGCAAGCGAGGGAGGCGATCCCGCCACGGCGGGACCCTCCATGTTCTCGAT
>JACQHZ010000153.1 GCA_016198745.1 Verrucomicrobiota bacterium | reverse complement strand
TGAACCGCAGACGGCGCGCCCGGCGGTCGCGCCCTACCCAAAGCAACACGGCGCACCCAATCCGCAAGCCATAATTAGAATTGCTGGGCGCAGGTTGACGCGGGGCAAAATCAGAGGCATACTATTCCATCGGATGAAAAAGCTCCTTCCCGTTGCAACGATCTGTTTCGTTCTGTGCGGCATGGCCGGGGTTGACGCCGGCGACGTGAAGATCAACATCCGATTCGGTTCCGGTCCATCCCGCTCCGCTGCATACCTTCCGTTTTACACGGGGGTTCCGGTCTTTGTCCCCGCATACGACGTCAGCGGATTCGGGTATGCCCCCTTTTACATCACGCCGGCCGCCGTTTCCGCGTCATCCTCCGGTAGTCGAAATTCATGGGCGACCTCATCCGCAGACCAGGAACCGGGGCCTCGCGAGATATTGAGCCGTTTCGTCGCGAATCATCCGGAGTGCATCCGCCGGGAGAATGACGGAGCGGAATCGAATGCGCCGTCGGAACAACTCCAGGCCTCCGCCGCGGGCGATGAATCGGGCGGGGAATCCCGACCTGCCGCAAGCGAACCGGAAGCCCCGTCCGCATGGCTTCAGCAGACAGCTGCTGAATACCGGCTCGCCGCCGAACACGGGGTGTCTGATGCTCAACACAACCTCGGATGGATGTTCCAGGAGGGGTTGGGCGTGTCCAAAGACCCTGTGGAAGCCTATAAGTGGCTGACGCTGGCGGGCGCAATTGAAGAACGCGACCGCCTGGCACGATCTCTCACGGTCGAACAAATCGTCGAAGGGAAGCAGCGCGCCGCCGCGTTTATCCCTGTTCGTCCCATCGTCAAGCGGTAGAACGGGAACAACGACGGCACCGCTTATTTGGAAGACTTCTTCGGTTTACCCGGCGAAGCCGGCGGCAATAGCAACACCGCAGCAAGCGCGCCGCAGCCGACGGTGATGCCATAAACCCACCGGGAGGCCTTGTGCCACTGGTTGAATGTCGCCCGCAAACCTTCCGCGCGATGTCCGTCGGTGTTGCCCATTTCCACTCGCGCCTTGTTGATGCGATCATGAATCCAGAGATCGTTGGTGGCGTTGAAGGCAAGCGCCAGCGTGCAAAGGATGAGCGCGCGCCGCGGTCCCCTCGCGCCCTTCGCCTCGCCCAGACATGCGATCAGCAGAAAGAAGGCAGCGACACCCGCGCCGGCGTAAGTGATCACGTAAATCCGACGCAGGATGGCGCCGGAGATTGCACCGGCCATGCTGGCGCTCAGGCCGCTCACAACGTTGGGATTGAAAAGCGTGGGTGCAACCACCCCGGCAAAAAGCAGCGCGCATCCCAGCCAGAGGCCGAGAGCCAGAAGCGCCGCGTTCTTGGAAAAATTTCCCATTCCTGAAAGTCCAGCGACGGTCCCGTCATGGCGTGACCGTCGTCAATTCAACATGCCAAGATGAGCCACGCTTGAGGCAAACTTCCAAGCAAAAACTTTTTGAACGATGATTGCGCCTGTGTTAGGCTTGGTTCGGAAGGTCGATTTGCGCTGTGACATCTGAACCAATCAATCGCCGGGAACCGTTGCGCCTCAAGCTCATCAGTTGCGAGGTGTTTCTTCGCGAGATGTGCGTGGCGATTGCGCGTTCGCCGAACAAGGTGGATATCGAATTCCTGCCCAAAGGACTTCATGACATCGGTTGTGCGGGCATGCTCCAGCGCATGCAGGCCGTCCTGGACGCGGTGGACGAATCCCAGCACGACGCCGTGGTGTTCGGCTACGGTCTGTGCAACAACGGATTGTCGGGACTGACCGCCCGGGGCATCCCCATCGTGATCCCGCGCGCCCACGATTGCATCACGCTGTTTCTCGGAAGCAAGGAGCGGTACCTGGAATACTTCACCGATCATCCCGGGGTCTATTTCAAGACCAGCGGATGGGTTGAACGCGGCGAGGTCAACGGCGAACTGAAGCAACTCTCCATCTCGCGCAAGACCGGCATGGACAGCAACTTCGAGGAACTGGTGGCCAAGTACGGCGAAGATAACGCGAAGTTCCTCTGGGAAGAGTTGTGCAACACCTCTAAAAACTACGGACAGTTCACGTTCATCGAGATGGGCATTGAACCCAACAGCAGCTTCGAACAAAAAACGCGCGAGGACGCGGCCGCGCGGGGATGGAAATTTGAAAAGGTGCGGGGCGACATGTCCATGATTCAGCGTCTCCTGGACGGCCAATGGGACAACAAGGAGTTCCTTGTCGTGCCGCCCGGCCACAAAGTTGTCGCCAGATATGACGAAGGGATTATCACCGCCGAGAAAGTGACGTAACCCAATGAACACAAAAGACTCTACAACAAAAGAAACCTCCACCGCGAGCCGGCATGACCGGGAAATCCTGCGCCTGCTGGCGGGGCGGCTGCGCGAAATCGCCGATTCACCCGAAAACGCCGCGCGCAAACAACTCTGGCACAAGCACAACGCGCTTCAATCGGAACGGCCGATGATCCTCGCGTTTCCCGAAGGAGGATGGGGCGAGACCCTCACATTGGCCGATTGCAAGTGCGAAGACGAGGAATTGCGCCGTTGGGAGCATTCCATGCGGATGAAGCTGCACACCATCGAGGTCATCCGCGACGATCAGACGGTGGAACCTTGGTTCGACGTCAACTGGCGCGTGCAGACCGGCAATCACGGAGTCGAGATTCCCTACCTCCACGGCGACAATCGCGGCAGCTACGTCTGGACCCCCCCAATCAAGGACCTGGAACGCGATTTCGACAAACTTCAGTTCCGGCAATTCAGCGTGGACCGCGATGCAACCATGCGCGACATGAATCGGGCGAAGGAAATCTTCGGCGATCTGTTGCCGCCTCGAATCCACGGCGCTTTTTTCTGGACCTGCGGCCTGACGCAGACGGCGTGTTTCCTGATCGGGATCGAGCAGTTCATGTATGCCACTTATGATCAGCCGCAGGCGCTTCATCGCTTGATGGCCTTCCTGCGCGACGACCATGCGCGATTTCTCGACTGGCTGGAAGCGGAGAATCTGCTCAGTTCGGGCGACGATAATGACTACACGGGTTCGGGCGGGGTTGCATACACGCGCGAATTGATGCGCAACCACAAGGAGGGCGAACCCATTCATCACTCCAACCGATGGGGTTTTGCGGAATCACAGGAAACCGTCGGCATTTCGAGCGACATGTTTGCGGAGTTCGTGTTGCCGTATCAATTGCCGTTGTTGGAGCGGTTCGGGTTGAATTGCTACGGTTGTTGCGAGCAACTCGAACATCGCATCCGCCACATTGTGAAACAGGTTCCGCGATTGCGGCGCGTGTCGGTCGCGCCCAAGGCGAATCAGGAGGCGATGGCCGCCGCGCTTGGTCGGAATGCGATATTCAGCCGCAAGTCGGACCCAACGACCATTTGCACGCGATTCCACGAGAAGGAAATCCGCGAGGAACTGCGGCAGACCCTGGACGTCGCGGGCGACCTGAACCTTGAATTGATCATGAAGGATACGCACACGTTTCAGAACGAACCGCATCGCATCACGCAATGGGTCCAGATCGCCCGGGAAGAAGTGGACCGACATGTCGCAGGCCGCAAGAAGGCGCGGTCGCGCTAACCCGGACATTTCACACTATGCAGCTAAAACCCATCACACGGTGTCATTCC
>JACQHZ010000169.1 GCA_016198745.1 Verrucomicrobiota bacterium | reverse complement strand
TTTGAACGGCCGCCCCCAGATTCGGATTTCGGACAAACCATCGTGGTTGACTGCCACGTTGACACGAACCCAACGCGCGCCGGCGTTAATGTCGCCAAAACTGACGGCGGCATGGGTGGGATACCCGCTCTTGTTGTAGCGCACCAGATCGGCAGCCGTGTGGGTCATCACATACCGGCTGTCGCTCGAAGCCTTGAGAAAAAGGGTCGCATTTCGAAGGCTCGGCGTCCCGGAGACAACCTCCACTTCATCCACCAGATAGTCGCCTCCAAGATCGAACACGATGTCGTATCCCGTGACCGCCGTAAAGAATGTTCCCCACGTCACGCGCGTTCCCGTCAATCCGTCGGTCAGATATCCTTCGGGAAATGGAATCCATCCGCCCACGCGATGTCCGTCGGAGCCGCGATATTTTTCGTCGCTGAACGCCACGACCGACGCGGGTCCGCCGAAATGCGGAGTGATGTACGGAAACTCCGCCGCATCGGCGCCGGGCGAACAATAGGTGTACCGCCCATTGATCGCCAGGTTGAGGTTCTTCAACTCCGGCGGGGCATTGGCCGTCAGACACTTCAACCCGGCCTTCTTGGTCATGCGGTCATCCAACTTGAACATGACATCTTTGATTTCGATGTCGCCTGTGCCGGCGGCATGAATTTCCGGCGCAACAATCGGTTGGCCTCGTTTGAAAGCGTGTTGCAGTTGGTATTCACGAAACTCGGCGGACGGCGTCACAGAAGCAACAGCGAATTTCTGATCGGGGCCAACCCATCGGAAAACGACGCTGAAGTCTTTCTTGTCCGTGTTCCTTAGACGCGCCTTCGCGGAAAAGACAAACATTCCGTCGTATGGCGCGGACTTGTATCCGCCTCTGCCGCCAAAGTCGAAATTGCTCCAGTAAATTTTTGCGTTCTCCGGTTCCCAGTGAAACAGGGCGGCGGGTTCGCCATCGGCGATGATCCGACGGAGGGACCCTTTGCCCGCCGTAATCTTCCAGTCCGGCAAATCGTCTCCGCTGCCACTCGGTCGTGGCGCGAGAAGAGGATTGGCGAGCAAGTTCCGCGACTCGAACACGAGATCGCCCACGGAAAGCAGATCGGCGTCAAACGACTCGGCGATGCGCGTCCAACTGCTCTGGATTTTCTCCTTGCGCGAGAGATCGGTGCGGATGCACTTCATTTTCCACACGTCGCCCCGGCCGGGCGGCGCGGACAGGTTCATGGTCGCGTAGGGGATTTTGATCTCAGCGGTCCAGCCCCACGCCTGCTTGCGCGTCGCCGCCTCCCAATCGGTCGCAGGCGTCCACGACGTGTCTCGTTTCGCGCCTTCCATGTCGTCATACCGCGCGCCGGCGGCATTGAAGATGAAATGAAACCAGAATTCGTTGTCGCGCCCCGGGCAAAAAAACATCTCGATGGCGTCCATTGTCCAGGCCGTTTCGCTGTCACGCGGGCCAGGCGTCGCCATGATCTCATCATCTTCGCTGGCTGCGGCCAGATAAAGGGCGTCGTTCCCGAAAACAATTCGCATCAGGGTCTGTTTCCCCGCGTATTGCTCCCGCCCGGTAACGCGAAATGCGCCGATTGGCGCGGCGTTCGTCCAGCAGACATCGTCGAGGATGCCGTCGATTTTCGGCGCCTGCTGCGTCGGAGACGCGGTCGCCTCATAGACCTCTTTTGGCTGGTGGCGCAGAAAGGCGGGCGCGGGTTCCCCGCTTCGTCCCGTTGCTGACGCGAAAAGCGCCCCCGCAACAACCGCCGCGGCAATCTTCGATCCCGTGCGTCTGTGGGTGAAGGAATGCCGAATGCCGAATGCCGAATGCCGAGTGAAAAGCAACTTCTTCATGCGTGCTTTGGTTCCGAATCAACCGCCTCCGTCATGGCCGGGTTCCAGCGGTCCCAGTGCTCGCGCAATCGCGTCATCAGGCTCGTTCGGGTTTGAAACATCCGATACCACTGAAAGATTTCATTCTCGATCGCCCACGTGCGCTCCGGGATTCCCTCGTGCAACGGCTCGGAAGCGGCTTCCAAACCTTCCAACAAAAGATCGCGGACAGCAGGTTGCGCGCGAAGGAGGTGGCGTTCGGTTTCGTTCAAGGCGAGCGGGTAGCCCTCGTTTTCCGCGATAAACCGGCGGTGACAAAAGTCGAGGAAATCCAACGCCGCTTCCGGATGAGGGCATTCCCGGTGGATGCCAACCACCGTGGCCGCCGCCATTTGACGGCGGACGTGGCCGAAGTTGGGCAGCGCCACCCGCGTCGGAAACGCATATTCGCGGAAAATATCGCGGGTCGTGACGCGCAGCATGGCCACCTGCCCGTTTCGGAATCGTTCCCGGGTAAGCTTGTTGGTGAATTCACCCTGGGCGGGCGGGAGTTCGAACGGCAGCGTCCGTTCCACGTGGTAACACCGCCAGAGATCATCAAGCACGCCCAACGCCGCGGAGTCGAAAAAGGCGACGCGCTGGTCAAGCCTGCCGCCGCGTTGCCAGAAAGGAATGAGCCACTCGGACAAGTCCAGGCGTCCGAACGTCCCGAAATGATCGTGGACGCCGTCGCCATCCGTGTCGCGACAACAACGTCGCAAGACCTCCTGTATGAAATCCCCGTCCGCATATTGCCCCGGCATCTGCATGCCGACCTCCTGAATGATCTTGGGGTTGAATTGCAGCGCCGTCAGATCGAACCGAAGCGGCAAGCCATATAAAACCCCCTGCCATTCGGCCAGTTGCCGCGCCATCGGCGAGAGTTTCCACGGGACGTGATGAAGCCGGGACTGGAGGTCATCGAGCGATTGCAGTTTTTGTTCGCGCAACCGGTCGGCAACCAAATCGTAGGAATCGGTGACAATTAAATCGGTGGACGGCTCAGCCGTATGGAGGACGCGGACGTTGGGGCGCTTGCTGTGAAATTCTTCGATGGTTTCCGGCGAAAGAAAAGGCTCATAACTCCTTGAGCGCGGCGCCGTGAGAACGACAAAGGAACTGGACTTGTGGACATGAACGAACGTGCCGACGCCGCGTTTGGATCGGAGCCACCGGTCTCGCACCAATTCGTCAATCGCACGCTTCGCCGTGGGACCCGTCACCCCGAAACGTCTGGCCACTTCGGGAAAAGCCGGCAATTGTTCCGCCGGCTTCAGTTCCCCGCGAATGATGGCATTCCGAATTTGTTGTTTGACCAAGGTGAACTTCGGGGGACGCCGCCGGCTGCATGTGTATTCGTCGGTATTCATCGGGAAACAGCGGCATCTGAGCAAAAAAACAGCATGATGGCAAACCTATTTTATATCTACCTTGATATCAAGTGATATTACGACCCCGAACAACTCATCGTGGGGGCCAGGTTCCCGGGCCGGCTCTCCAGCACCCGCAGCAAGATCATCTTGAAAGCCCTGCCCTCTTGTGGCAGGTTTATCCCCGGAGCTTGTCCTCCGCATAAGCGGGGGATCCGTCAACCCAGCAAAATCCAACCGAGTTTTGTGAAAACAGCTTGAGAACGATGGCCTGAAATCGGCATGTTTTGCTTGGCAGGCATGCTGCCGTCCGATGAACACGACTTTTAATGCAGTAAAAAAGGAACGAGCTCCAAGAAACCGGACGATAACCATCGAAGAAGCGGAGCGGGAGCGATATGGCCATAACGTTATCCGATTGAGCCACCGAATGAGTGCAGATGAAATCGCAAACAAGACAATCCACCAGGATCTATTCCAGGCACTGAACTTTTTACCGGTCCGCTTTGTTGACCTCCTCTTCATCGACCCACCATACAATCTCACCAGGAATTTCGGGGCGACATCTTTCAAGCAGATGTCCGCCGAGGAATACGCTGCATGGTTTTCATCGTGGTTCCCTCGTCTCTTATCCATTCTCAAACCCACCGCATCAATTTACATCTGTGGGGATTGGAGGTCATCGAGCGTGATCCAATCCGTAGCCGGCAAGCATTTGGTTGTTCAGAACCGGATTACATGGGAGCGAGAGAAAGGCCGCGGCGCAAAACACAATTGGAAGAACTGCTCTGAGGACATCTGGTTCTGCACCGTGTCAGAGGACTTCTATTTCAACCCTGATGCCGTGAGACTGAAGCGCAGAGTGATTGCTCCATACAGAGACGCCGATGGCGCCCCAAAGGATTGGGAGCAAACCGAAAATGGGGAGTTTAGGTTGACGTGTCCTTCAAATCTCTGGACGGACTTGACAGTTCCGTTTTGGTCCATGCCGGAAAATACGGATCATCCCACACAGAAGCCGGAAAAACTGCTTGCAAAAGTTGTCCTGGCAAGTTCGCGGAACGGGGACTTTGTGTTCGATCCATTCCTGGGATCAGGAACAACATCCGTGGTTGCCAAGAAACTGGGCCGCCGCTATTGCGGCGTGGAACTTGACATGAATTACTGTTGCTTGGCTGAAAAGAGATTGGCTATGGCAGAGGATGACACGACAATACAGGGATACTCAGACGGTGTGTTTTGGGAGCGAAACACCCTGGCATATCAGAACGAAACCATGCGAAACGGCAACGCCGATTCAAACCAAATGTCCCTGTGCTTGCGCGAAGGAAATGGCAAATGTGAAAAGTAAACTGTTCTACGGTGGCGATTACGGACGGATTGAAGGAGCGATCAAGGAACTGCTTAACTCTCAACCGGAGTTCATGAGCACACGCACGGCATCAAGCACTCGGGCCACGGGTGACGCTACCCAGAAAATACTCGCGGACAAGTTCCGAGCGTTGCTTGGGAAGGCCTGCAAAGAGTATTCGGCAGACTTTGCCCGCCGCGCAATGGCGGACTTGGCCTTCAAGGATACTGATGACATCTACTATGTCGTTGACGTGAAAACTCACAGGAAAGAAGAGGGATTCCACATGCCCAATCTGACCTCGGTGGAACGTCTTGCGCGATTTTACGAAGATGACATGAATTGCTTTGTCGTGCTCTCGGTCAGTTACCGGATAGACGGCACAAGAGTGACAGCAGAAGACATCCATTTTGTTCCGATTGAGTTCTTGTCTTGGAAGTGCCTGACCATCGGCGCGCTCGGTTGGGGACAAATCCAGATCGCCAATTCGGACGTGATCAAAGTGATGCCGGGGTATTCCCGCAGGAAATGGATGCTGGAACTTTGCGACAAGCTTTTCGAGTTCTATCCCCACGAAATCGGCAAGATCAATAAACGCATTGAGCATTTCAGGAAAGTCAAAGAATGCTGGGAAAAGAAAAACGAAAACTGACACCACCCCGGTTGCTCGATCTGCCGCGGCGGACTCGCGTTTCGTCCTGGTTCTCACCAGTCCGCTTGGCGCACCGGAAATCAACGTGGCGTCCGGTTCGCAAGACCCAACTCCGCCAGAGAAAACATGGCTGCAACCAGCAGGAGCCACCCGATAAGAATGTTGTTGTTGGATGCCGGAGTCTGGACGCTGGAGGTTGGATCGAACCAGGCGCTCGACGCGGGAAGTTTCTCCGGATTTTCAAGTTGCTTGAAGCTGGCAAGCGTGGTCCATCGCGCGAGGTCCGATTCGGCGGGATCGATGTTCACCGCGAAAACGCCGTGCGGAGTCTGGTCGGAACCCCAGAAGCCCGGTTGATCTGCAATCGAGCCGTCCGGCGCTGATTCCCCCGGCCGTATTTCCGACGGACGCGGCGCTTTTTGTTCGAGCCATGCGAGCATCTGGTGGATCAACGGCAGAAAGGTGCTCTGAATGGGCCAATCGCTCCAATCGCGCGTGAAAGGAAACGCCACCGCCACAATATGTCCCCGACCTTGCGGAAGGACGGCGAAAATCGGATCGCCATTGGCAAGTTGAATCAACGGCTGGGCGGAAGCCGCCCGGAATTCACGCCACTTGCGCACTTTGACGCGGAAAAGATCGCCGCCCCGCGGCAGCGAAAACGGGCGCAGAATGGGGTGGCTCAATTTGAGTTGGGCAAAATGCTGGCCTTGAGAAAACGCGCCTGCCTCGCGTTTCGCGCCAAGCTCGATTGGCAGCCATTTCTTTTCCCAATCGGCCAATTGATCGGCATCTCCCAGCATCAAAATGACGGCGCCTCCTTCCGCGACAAACGTCTTGACGGCATCGGCGCCCGCCGCTGCAAGGGGCATGCCTTGATCCAGAAAAAAGAAGTCCGTCGTTTCCTTTAACGATTGCAAAGATTGCGGATCGAGGGGAATCCACTGATAACGGTTGTCGGCAGTTTCGGCCTTCGGCATCAGAGCGGCCTTGAGAAAATCGTCCGCGTTTTTTTCGCGGAAACCCAGTCGGCCCACGCGCCCGGGACGGCGCGGGGCGACGGCAAAGAAGCGTTCATCATCGGGAGTCAATTCGTCGGGCGGATCGATTCGCACCGTTCCGCGCGCGCATTTGAACTCGGCGGGCGCAACCGCGAATGAAACCTCGCGGGCGCCCTTGCCGGCAAGGGAAACCTTTTCCGATCCGATCTTGCGGGTTTCCGATTGTTGAATCTGGCAGGAGACCTGGACTTCGCGCGGTTCGATCGAGAAGTTGCGGACGGTGGCTGTGACCGTGAAAGGGACATTGGTCTGCCAGAAGCTGTGCGGAACTGAGATCTCGGTGATGGCAACATTGGGAGGAGGATTGGGCAGGACCGCGCGAGGCTCGATGGTGATGCCGGGCGAAAGGGGTTGTTCCCAATCAACCTTCCGCCATGCGGAGGCCGTCATGTCTGAAATGATGGTGATCTTTTTTTTCTTTGCGGGCTGGGTTTCAAGCAGGCGGGCGGCCGCGCGCAGGGCGGCTTCGGGATCGGTGCTTTCGAAAGTGGGCGTCAAGGTTTTCAAGGCAGACTGTTGATCGGCGAGCGGCCGGTCAAAGGATGCAAGCACGCGCGCGGATTTTCCCATCAGCACGATGGCTGGGCGGGCATGGGCGCCCTCCTGCTCCAGCCATGCAAGGGCGGAATCGCGTGCCTCCTTCCAAGCCTTGCCCGCCTTCATCGAACAGGAGACATCGAGGACAAGCGCCGAGACCTCGCCGCTTGGAGTGAGGGCGGCGTGTCTCCATGGTTGAGCAAAGGCAAGGACCAATCCGGCCAGGGCTGCAAGGCGCATGGCGAGCACAAGCCAGCGCATTAATTCCCGAAAGCGATGCGTTGAGATGCGCGTCTCCGTGAGAAAACGCAAGGTCGGAAAGGCATAAGTCTGAATGGGCCTGCGATTCCGAAAATGAATCCAAAGCGGAATGACAAGGGCGAGTCCGCCCAGCAGATACATCGGCGCCAGGAACGACCACGTCATGGATGACTCTCCCGTTCCGCAAGGAATGCCGCCATCGCTTCAAACGGCGGTTGATCGGTCGGCAAAACGCGGTGCATGACGCCGAGATCAAGGCATTGCTGGCGCAATCGGGTTTGATGTTTTTCGAGAGCGGCAAGATAACGCGTCCGATTCCAATCCGGCGTGACCGGCATCCGCGCCCCGCTTTCCATATCCTGAAAAAGTCGGCTGTCTTTGAAAGCGAAATCCATCTCGCGCGGATCAACCACCTGAAACAGACAGATTTCATGATGCTCATAACGCAGGCGCTGCAATGCCTCGATGAGATGTTCGAGGTTGTCCCATGTATCCGTGAAAATCACCACGAGACCGCGTTTTGGAAAAAGCTCCGCAAGGGCGTTGATACAGGCGGCCACATCGAAAATGCCTTCAGGCCGGATCGTTTCCAGGACGCCGAGACAGCGAAAGAAATGAAGACGATTGACGCGCGGCGGCAGATGAGCGGCCAGTTCTTTTCTTGCAAGGCTGATGCCGAAGGCGTCGTGCTGCGTCAGGAGCAGACGCATCAGAGAGGCCGCGATCAGCGCGGCATAGTCGCATTTGCGAAAGGATGATTCTTCCGAGCGATAAGCCATCGAGCCGCTCGCATCCAACAATATCTGGCAGCGCAGATTGGTCTCAGCCTCGAATTGCCGGATGTAAAGCCGGTCCAGACGGCCGAATGCGCGCCAGTCCGCGTAACGCAGGTCGTCGCCCTGGATGTAAGGCTGGTATTGGGAAAACTCGGAACTGAATCCGCGCAACCGGCTGCGATGCAGGCCTTGAAGAAAGCCCTCGACCAGAACGCGCGAACGCCATTCGAGCGTTTCAGCGCGTGCGAAGAGATCGGGGTCCCATGCAATGGCAGGAGCTTCCGCCATGAAGAAAGTGGAATCAGGGGTCGAAAATAAAAATGGAGGGACGCCAAAAATCTTGCGCGCGCGCATCGGATGAGAAGGCAAGGAGGAATACGGATGGCTTGCCGCCTCGCCAGGTGATGACGCGCCGGGTAGTGGGCGATTCGTTGCCTTTGCCGGGTTGATTGAAAGCAATTACGCACCGGAAACCGTTGATATCCACGCGTCCAGCGGGATGGCCGAGATTGCGGAATGAAACGGCGAGACGCAACGGGTCTTGATCATACCAGGAGGCGCCCCGCAACACGCGGCCCATTCGGCTGACGCCGTCTTCATTCAGAATCTTGAATTTTTGCCGCGCCTCGGCGGAATTCATTTCCTTGCGGTACCAGTCCCGGCACCATTCCCATGCGTTCCCCCCCATGTCGAACAAGCCTTGTTTGTTGGCCTTGAAACTGCCGACCGGCGATGTCCGCGCGAATCCGTCCGAATAGCCCTCGATGATGGGAAAATCCGGCGGCCAATTGGCGTCCTTTGACTCGGTGCTTGCGTAATTGCCGGCGCCCTTCGGGAGCGGCAATCCTCCTTCCCACGGATATTCGCCCGGTCCCGAGGCGCGGCTCCATTCCTCGTCTGTCGGCAGTCGGTAGCCTTGCCCCTCTTCCAACAGTCCGGCCGTGTGCTCTTTTGCCGTCAACCACGCGCAGAACGCGTTGGCATCATCCCAGTTCATGGCCACCACGGGATGCGTGGGACCCTGGGGGAATCCCGGCGTTTTCCATGAATTTCCGCGTGGTTTCCATTTGTCTTTTGAGAGGGAGAACACGCCTATGGTCGCGTCGCACCCCGTTTCCTTGACGAACGACTCAAAGTCTTGCACGCGGGTTTCCCACACACTGAACAGGACATCGCCAACCGGCGCGAATTTCATCCCCAGGCTGTTCTCCCAGGGCTGCCCGCTCTGCGGCGATCGGGATTGTTCCAGACGCGCGCTGAGTTGAGCCTGCCGTTTGGATTCCACCACGCCTTTGAGGGTTGCCTCCTTGTAACCCTTGAGCTTGAGGTGAACATCGTACTCGCCTGTCGGCAGGTCCTTGAGCGTGTCCGGCGTTTTCCCTTTGTGACCGCTGCCGTCCGCGCCGCGCACCTCGAACTCTGCGCCTTCGGGAGTGCTGGAAAGCTGCAGCGTCCCCTTGCTTCTTGTCAGTTCCAGCGATCCGAGGTCGGTGAATTCGTTTTCCTTGATCTCGATTTCTTTCTCAACCGGTTCATATCCATCCATGATGATTTTGAGGGGATATTTTCCGAGCTTCATGTCCTTGAACGTTGCGGGTGTTTTCTCAGCCGCCGATCCGCCCACCGTGGCCATGGCGCCTTCCGGTATGGTTC
Source organism: Verrucomicrobiota bacterium (assembly GCA_016198745.1). Taxonomy (GTDB): domain Bacteria; phylum Verrucomicrobiota; class Verrucomicrobiia; order JABWAM01; family JABWAM01; genus JACQHZ01. The sequence continues at coordinate 3,636 of JACQHZ010000169.1, read as the reverse complement.
GCACCATGACGCCGCCGCGCGCGCTGGCAAATTTCTCGGCTTCGCGTTGGGATTTCTCGCGTTCGGCGCGCAAACGCTCCTCTTCTTTTTTTGACTTGCTCGCCTCGGCTTCCAACCGGGCTTTTTCCGTTTCGAGTTCCGCTTTTTTTCGTTGTTCTTTCAATTGGACAACCGCCGCGTTCTGCGGCGATTCTCGGATGACAAAGAACCAGACTGCCAGTCCCAGGATCGCCACGCCCAACAGAGCGGCAGCGAGCAGCCATTTCTTTGCAAGCGGAGGGGGAGAACCAGGGACGCCTTGTGCCGCGATGCCGAGGCGCTTGGCGATTTCCAAGGTGCTCTGCGGCCTGGCCTGCGGCTCTTTTGCCAGACAAGCTGCCACGGTTTCTTCCCACTCCTTCGGAATCGGGTACCCCACAACGCCGAGTTCCTTCCGCCGGTCGGCCATGGATGGCGCAACTTTTCGCTGGACCTGCTCAACCACGTTGCCGGAATAGAAGGGCGGCTTGCCGGTCATCAGGTGATACACCGTGGCGCCCAGGGCATAGACATCGTCCGTCAGGCTGGGCGGTTTGCCCTCCATCTGTTGCGGACTCATGTAAACCAGCGTGCCGCTGGTGGCCTGGCCGACGGTCATCTGGCTGAGGCTCTCGCTGAGATTTCGCGCAATGCCGAAATCGGCCAGCTTCAAATCGCCCCGTGAATTCACCATCAGATTGGACGGCTTGAGATCGCGATGCACCAGCTTCGCCTTCTCGTGCGCATAGTTCAGCGCGTCGCAAAGCTGCCAGAGCCACAGCTTGAGTTCCACCGGTTCGAAAACCAGGCTCGTCTTTTTGAGACGCAAACTGGAAAGCGTTTCGCCATCCACGTACTCCATGGAAATCCCCGCCCATTCCTCGTCCACAACGAAATCGTGAATGCGGACAATATGATGATGCGTCAACGCCAGGCTCTTGCGTGTTTCGCGTTTCAGCCCGTCAATCGCATCCTTGTCATGACGCAAGGCTTCGGGAAGGAACTTCAGCGCCACTTCGCGGTCCAATTCCTCATCATGCGCAAGCCAGACCACGCCCATGCCGCCGTGTCCGAGCATCTTGTTGAGCGTATAGCGGTTCAGCAGCTTCTGCCCAACCAGAAAACTCCGGACCGTCGCGCCCATTCCGGCGTCCGTGTGCGCTGTAATCTCCGTGCCGGTTGTTGTTGGAAGACGCGTGGCCGGCGTATCTGGAAACGATTGGGGGGACGGTTGAGCGGCTTGGACGGGCGCAGCCGGTGGTTCCGCCGGCGCCTTTCCCATCGTGAGTGCTTCGTCATCGTCAGGTTTGGCCGTTGGTTCCGTCCGCGCCCCTGCCATCGTGGGCGCCTCATCGTCGTCATCCGGTTTTGCGGGTGCTTTCGCCAGCGTTCCCGCCATCGTGGGCGCCTCGTCATCCTCATCAGGTTTCGCCGGTGTTTTTGCCGGCGCACCCTGCATGGTCGGCGCTTCGTCGTCGTCGTCTTTGACCGGTGGTTTCGCGGGCGTTCCCGCCATGGTGGGCGCCTCATCATCCTCATCAGGTTTCGCCGGCGTTTTTACCGGCGCGCCCTGCATGGTCGGCGCTTCGTCGTCGTCGTCTTTGACCGGTGGTTTCGCGGGCATTCCCGCCATGGTGGGCGCCTCGTCATCCTCATCAAGTTTCGCCGGCGTTTTTACCGGCGCGCCCTGCATGGTCGGCGCTTCGTCATCATCGTCGCGTTTCGACGGCGATGCGCCAGGGACATTGCGCATGGTTGGCGCCTCGTCAGGATCGCCGCGCATGGTGGGCAGTTCATCGTCAGCCATGAAACACATCTAGCAGATGGAACGGTCAACATCAATCCCGGTTTAACCATGCACCTGTTTTTCTTGTCCCTGGTCTGGAATGGCTCGATTTTGGGTCAAGCGATGCGCCGCCAGTTCCGGATTGCCCATTAGCATCTGCCGCATGCGGACAAATGCCCGCACCACGAACACGCTCATCCGCACCGCCTGCGGGCTGTTCAACACGTTGGCGGCCATGATTGCGCCTTGCTCGGTGAAGGCATAGGGAAGATATTTTATATGCTGTCCCCGCTTTAAGGTCACAAATTGTGACCTTAAACGCTGGATCGCAACAGTCTCGTTCCGGGTCAGTTGAAACATAAAGTCCGCCGGGAACCTGTTGAGATTGCGTTTGACCGCCTGATTCAGCGCCTTGGTCGAAACGCCATAAACACGGGACAGGTCGGCATCCAGAATGACAGCCTGCCTTCGCGCCTGAACGATCAGGCTGCGAATGGCCTCGGCATTATATTTTGACGGGGCCTTGCTCATGAAAACTTCAAGTTGGGGGAGAATGTCACAAATTGTGATATCCTCATGATTTCCTCCCGGTTAAGTTCGAACATGAAATCGGAGGGAATTTGATGACAACAGCCGCGCGGCTCTCGTTGGGAGGCGCGCGCTTTAGCGGCAAAGAAGGGGCGACCGGGCCTGCCGCTTGACTGTTTAAGCCGCCACTGCTTCCTTGTGGGACTCGCTGGACTTGTATCGGGCGCGTTCCGCCTGGTTCTGCCGCGCCTTGCGGGCTTTCTCCTGGTCGTAAAGCTGGAGCTTGACCCGCCTCCGGGCGGCGCCCCAATCCCGGAACTCTCGTCGAAACTCCAGATTGTCCAGTTCGGGTGGAAAGGGCGCTTCCTCCAAGGAGACTTTTCCCTCCTGAACCATCAGGCTTGCGCGTTTGTAATCCCTCAGCACGCGCTCGAACAGCTTCTGCCTTTCTTCGGATAACTTCATAAATTTTCCCGACGTTTTCTGGGTTTCGAGCTTCGAGCAACGCATAATAAGCCATCCGGAAAAACTGCCATCGGAAGGCATCTCCCACCTCTTTACGCACCGCATCATAATCCAGATCGAGCCCTTTGGCAAGCGTTCCCGCAAGCGTATCCAACTGTCCCGTGGAAGCCACGCGCGAATCACGCGCGGTGATGACCGCAAGCGTCGTTTTTACGATCCCTTGTTGTGCCAGCGCTTCCCGCAAGCCCGTCACCGTATCGCCCGTGGCGAGAATGTCATCCACGATCACCACATTCTTACCCGCCAATCGCCGGCGCAAATCCGCCTTCATTTCAAAGGTGGCAGGATCTTCAAGTTTTTTCGTAAACCGATTCTTCAGCTTGCCTTCGAAAATTTGTATGGGGCGCGCAAAGTCAGCGATCACCTCTCCTCCAAAATCCTTCTGAAGTCTCGCCGCCAAGCGTTCGGGAATGATATTGCGAGTGCTTGTTGAAGGCATCACGAGATAGACGTTATTCTCGCCTTCCAAAGCTTTGCGATATTTGGCAGGATCATAACGTTTATCCACAACTGCATCCACGGCTTCCGGGGGGTAATCCCGTTTATCCAAGATTTTGCGGTCGATTCCTTGACATGAAAGCCTATTTCGCGGCGTTTCGGCTCCGGGGGCGGGAGCAGCAGCGGACGAATCTTGTTGTAGAGGTCCCGCAACGCCGTGTCGTGGCCGATGAGCGTTTTTTCAATCTCCGCCAGTCGCCGGGCAAGTTCCTGGTTCTTCGTCAGTTCAGCGCGCATTTTAACAAAGGCGCGGATGACATAGCCCGCATATTTCACACTCC
>JACQHZ010000143.1 GCA_016198745.1 Verrucomicrobiota bacterium | reverse complement strand
CGCTGGAATAAACTTCCGGGATGGCGGCAAACTCATGGTCGAGCTTGAACCGATCAAGCAGACACGGTGCGGCGAGCAAAAACCAGGTCGTCATGCAGACAAAGTTGTGCATCCCTTTCGTGCCGTACCGCCATTCGAGCATGTTGACGTAGTGGCGGTCGATCGCCGCGATCAGATGCGCGCGCGCCGCCGCCGTCAGTCTGTCCGGGTAACGCAACGCCACCTCCGCCGCGGTGATCGGCAGAAAGTGATTTCCGTCGATTGGCGTGCGCCGGATGATCCGGTTGGCGAGCCGGACCGACCGGGCATCTCCCTGCAATAAACTGAAACAGTTCCACAAGCGCTCCCGCGAACTGGGTGGCGCGCCCGGATGTCGGAAATTGCCGTCCGCATCGAACCACTGGTGCAGCCGGCGGATGTGTTCGCGGGTAAACTCGCGTTTGATTCCCTCGTCGCCTAACGTTTTGAACGGGTTCCCCTCCTTGACCAAGTGAATGGATTGGCCGTTTGAGCTGGCGAAGGTCATGACATCACACGCGTTAATCATTCCGTTTGCCCGCCGATAACCCGGCTCAACAATTTGGGCCAATCGGACCATTCCCAAAAAGGCACGGTCCCTTCCGGCAGTTCGCCGTACACCGTGCCCAGGCATACGATCACCCGTCCTTTGCCATAGGTCCATTTCACCAGGAAGGGTTCACCTCCTGCCGTCAACAGCGCCTCCGCCTTTTCCTTAACTCCATTTACCTGATGGCGCCACAGCGCCGCCGGTTTTTCCGTCCAGGCAAGATCGGCAAACAAACGATCACCCGCCCTTGGCAAGACCGGCAATGGCGCGGCAGCCTTTCTCACTTCAAAAGGGCCGCGCAGCTTGACCGGCAAGATTTCTTCCAGAACCGTGCCGGCATAGTGCCCGTTGCCAAGGGAAAAATGCCCGCCAAAGACCAGTAGTTTGCCGCCGCCATCCACGAAATCCTTGATCATCTGGAGAGATTCATCCGTGAAGGCGCCGGCCTCGATGTCCGCCAGCGCCATGACATTGAACTGCGCCAATTCAGCGTAACTCCTGGGAAAATACGTCAGCGATTTCTTGTAGTAGTCCAGGCGTGGAACATTCTGCGGGATAAGCAGATGATTAAACGCGGACGCGCGCACATCCGCCCGCAACAGTTTGGCCGCCGCCTCCATCTTGAGACAGGCGTAGTGCAGCCCTTGGAGATGGAGAATTTGGATCCCGCGTGATGTTGGGGGAATGGCAAACGCGGCTGGTTTTTCCGCGTCTTTCGGATGAACGGGGGCATGCAGCCATGAATCCGCCACGGGATTGAACAGATTGATCTTGCTTTGAACCATCGCAGGATCGGAGAGATTCTTGGACGGTTTGTTCGCCATCATGGTTGGAATCGTCCGCCGTTCGCCCTTATCGCCCTTGTCCAAGGCGGCCACCACCATGATCCAACGGTTTACATCAGGAATGCTGGCTCGCGCCCACCCGTTATCCGCAACAACTTGCAACGGGCGGCATCCCGTGATCGAGTCCGGCGTCAGCAGCCACACGTGTTGCAGCGTGTCGCCTTCCGGAATGCGGATGCGCACCGCGACTTCTTTCCGCGGGGGCGGGGCGGTCGTGGTGCTGCCGAACATTTCTGACGGGGGCGGGTTGATCAAGTGAACCACGATTTGCCGCTGCGTTTGGTTGATCTCGCGTAGATACACATAATCCTCCCACCACAGCGGCTTCTCCGACTTCACCTCAACCCACTGGCGCGGTTCGGCGATGCGCTTCAGGGCGGGGTCGTAGAGCAAAGCGGAATACCGCAACGTGAACTGGGTGTATTTGCTGAGACCCAATTTGGCCGGCAAATTATAAATGTGCGCTCCGGCGGCGTAGGTCAGAATGGATTGGTACTTGTAGTCTTCCAACGGAAGCGAACCGTTCACGGATGACAGGTTGAAGTAATGCCCGCCGAGTTGCCTTACCCAAGCCGCGTCGTCAGCCGTCGCGCGCGCGAAATCCCGCCAGCGGTGCGTCGTGCTGTCGGAAAAACAAGATGCCCGGATGGTCTCGTTCATGACGAGCCCCCCGTCTTTACAACTTTCCGCGAATTCGAGCGGACAGTATGCGCCGAAGTTCTCATAGACATCCCCCCAATTGTAGCCAAAAAGATAATTTGGAATCTGCCGCCAGATTTGTTGCTTCACCATCTGGACATTGCGCCGCGAGAGTTTATCCCGGTCTTCACCCTGGCTCGCATCTTTTCCCTCGCAGTTTCGAATGGCGAACAAGCTGAACTGTCCATCGAACCGCACCCCATTGAATCCGTACTCCATGGATGAGGCGATCAGTTGTTGTGCGCCGTACGCCACGGCTTTAGGATCGAAGAAGTTAAGGCTGACAAAATTCCAGAATCCATCCCCTTTCCCGACCGGTTCCGCTTTCATGGCGTCCAAAAATTCAACGCTGAAGTTGGCGATCGGATGGCCGTTCGTTGAAAAATCAATCCACTCCGGATGCTTTCGCGCCAGATCAAAGCCATCGTAGCCGCAGGCCACCCCTTTCCCATAACTGATCGCCGAGATCCCGTTGGCATGCAGCGCCGCGACGATCTTTTTGAGGCCCTTTTTGCTCCAGTAATAGCTCCCCTGGCCGGAGCGCCATTCATCAAGGGCCGGCGTCAGATTGCCGAAATCATCCGGCGCCCAGCCGTAAAACTCAACAAAGGCAATGTAATTCCTCCGGGCCTCTTTGACCGCGTTTTCGATCACCGCGTCTTTTTCATAATCCTCGATTCGAATCTGGGGGTAGCCGCCGTTCTGGCCAATCTTGAACACGTTGTCCGCCACGCCGAAATAATCGCTTTTGGAATCAATCGCCTTGCCGGCTTCATCCGCCAGGATGGCCTTGAATTCAAAACCAAATTCCGCATCGCCCGTGCTCCAGGACATCTGGACATCCTTGGTCTCCTGGGCGCCGAGCGCAAGGGGCGCGTCATAAATGGTCGTCGATTCGTCCAGAGCGCCGATCACCTGGCAGGTCAATTTCACCTTCTTGAGGACTTCCTCCTGGTTCTTGATGCTCACCACAAACTCGGCGGCCTCGTGCCGGTGATAGATCAGTTTGGACGACTGCGCCGTGGCGATGCGCACATCAGCCAGGCCGAGGGATGTTCCGAAGCATCCCAAGGCCAGACCACAAAGCCGGAGCGTCGCCGCCCAAGCCGCGCGCGGCCGACGGAGACAAGCCCCGTCCCGCTCGCGCGCTGGTTGGAAGCGGCACTTCGGTCGCTTCACTTTTTCTCGCCTCCCTTTGCGGCCGGGGCTGCGGGGTGTTCTTTGTTTTCCAATTTGAAAGAGGCCAAGGCCACATCGGAGATTCTGAGTTCATCAATCAGGACGCCCATAACCTTCTTGCCCGTGCAGTGTGAGCCGATATAGATGTAGTCGCGCGGCGCTGACCATTCGATTGGTTTTTCGGTCCATTTCTTTTCGGCGACCAGTTCGCCATCAACAAATAGACGAGATTTATCCGTGGTCCAGGTGCACGCCAGATGATGCCAGGTATCCTTGTCCCATTTGCCCAGCAGCTCGCTCTTCTTGGCGCCCTTTTCCGTTCTGGAAACCTGGTGCCCCAGCCAGTGGTTCTCCTTTTCGTCATAGATGTCGAAAGCCACGGAACACCCGCCCGGATGATTGTAGAGGTAGAGGTACAGGTTGGCCGATTCACGGCTTCCCTGCAAGGGGACCGAGAAAAAGAGCGGAGAAAATTCTTCCGGGCGTATTTTGAGGGGATCCCAATCCCACTTGAGTTTGACCCACGTCTCGACCGTGCCCTCGGTGATATTGAAATTGCCATTGGCCTCGTACATCAACTGGACCGGCGTGTCCGTGGAATAGCCGAGATCGACCGCTTCGGACGAAGGCGCGCTGTCCTGGAAGGGATAGCCTTTCTTATCCTTGGTGATCGTTGCGCCGCACTCGGCCGCTTCCATGGCTTTGGGGTTTCCCGCCGCGTAGTCCGCGTCCAACCCCTGGTTGTAGTGCGCCAGAAAAAGCGTTTTGCCATTCACCGGCTGGTTGACGAAAATCGCCGCGATGAGAACTCCGAACATGAGGATGTATTTTTTCATTGGGTCTCCTTGATGCTACTGACTGCCGATCCAAAACACCTTCGCCGCCAGGTTGCTGCTTTCCGCGAAGTTGACGACGGTTGGCAGCGGTTTCTTGAGGTTTTGCGCGTGTCCATCAACATAAAGCGCGTTAATCCTTCCGTTGTGGCGATACTTGGCCAGGCTGTATTCCGGGTCGCTCGTTGGCGGAGGTTGGCCCCACATCGGCGTATAGTAGCCAGCGCCGCCAACGTTCCCGCCTGGATCATCGGCGGAACAATAGACCTCGGTGCAGAGCATGGCTTCCGCCGGCCGCGCACAAGAGGCCAACCCCCGGTTATACTCCGTCCAACTCTGCTGTCCGAAGAAGGCGTTCAGGCCATAGGTGGTTCCATTCTGGCCTGCCAGTTGCAAACCAATGGGATACGGCTCGGAAGGGCAATGGAAAACCGCGCCTTTCAGGGCGCGGTAATTAGGACCGCCTTCGTTCGCCGCCTTGATATAGTTCAGTTGGGTGATGCCGATATTCCAAATGTAGGTGACCCCGCTGACATAGACCGGCCATACCGGCGGAGTCGTGTCGTTATATTCCGCGGCGTACAAATGAAGAGCCAGGCCAATTTGCTTCAAGTTATTCAAGCAAGCGGTCTGCCTGCCCAGTTCACGGGCATTTTTCAAGGCCGGCAGCAAAAGCGCGGCCAGAATTGAAATGATGGCGATGACGACCAGCAACTCAATCAGCGTGAATGCTTGGGGTGATGGAATGATGGAATGATGGAGTGGTGGGGAACGATGGTGGTGCTGTCCTTCGCAACTGCTCAAGTTGTCAGAGCCTGCCCCCGCGAAAGCGAGGGGTTCACGGTTCAACGGTTCAAAGGTTGGGAGAGAAAACGCTCGACCCGCCTGCTGCTGCGCGGGCAGGTCTTCATGCTTTTTCCCGCCTGCTGCCTGCCTGTGCGATGCACGCAGACAGGCTGCGCGGGCAGGCAACCGCTGAACCCTGAACCCTTGAACCGTGAACCTGAGTGCCGTGTTCCAATGCTCCATTGTTCCAACCATTTGCCTCGTTTGTGAATCGTTCATGGTAAAATACCGATCACTGATCATGGTCCTCATCTTCCACCTCCGAAAGAACATCGAGCGTTTGCTCGGCCAGACAGTAAAAGCCGCAACTGCGGGCCGTTTCGTGGTTGTCAACCTTCGCTTCTTTTCCATTGGCGTCAGTAAAACGCTGTCCGCCTGTCACCACGATGTTCGCGGTTTTATCAACCAGCAGCGCCGTGGCCTTGCCCGGTTCGATCCGCTCGACCTTGAAATGGCCCACCAGGTGATAATCATCCTTTTTCAAGTTCAGGTCCGTGATCAACTGGGGTTGAGAAACCTGCAGCGTGATCTTGACTTGTTGCCCGCCGGTGGAAGGCGTTTTCGCAAGCTGCGCAACGATCTTGACTTTGGCCAACTTCGTCTCGGTCGCGCGCCCTGCCAGATGGCGTCCGAAGACGTTCTGGAGCAGGTTGTCATCTCCGGCCGCACCCTCCGCGGTAGCGAGCACGGCTTCATAAACGGGTGCGGCCCCCCGTGTTGGCAAAGGGATCGGGGCGCTGGAAACAATCAGGCGTGTCCGCCCGGCGTGAACTGGAATCAATAGAAACCGTTCTGTGCCCAACGTAACCACCGGCGCCGATTCCGACAACCGACTGGCGCGGCTCAGCAATTCGCGTCCGTCGGCCAAAGACTCGCGCTGTTCAAGGAAAATGTGCGGTGTTCCCCACTGGGCGGGAAACCAGGCCAAAATCTCCGCCTCCGCAATGCTGTTCACATCAATCTCCGTGCGCTTGCGCGCCGGTTGCGCCGTACCCCGCAGGGTGACGCCGGGCTGATCGGGGATGCGCAGTTGCACCGGTTCGCCTTCGATGGACGCGAGCAGGGCCGGCACGTCCGTGATCGCGACCACGTTGAGAACATCAGGATCCACTTGGTCGAGTTTGATTGGCAGACGCTCGCCCCTTGCATGGGAAACCGTCTCGACCGTGACCGCGTCAAAGGCACTCTGCCAGTTGAGGGGAAGTCGGTTGTAGGGACGCGCGCGACTGATGAACATGGAGCGGCCCACATGCTTTACGATGAACCAAGGGGTGTTGCCCAGTTGGATGTCGCTGACTTTGAGCGCCGCCTCGATGGGGCCGGCTTCATTGGCGTGGCGCAGCATGGTAAGGAGCGCCGTCCGCGGTTTGACCAACGCGTTGATGCAACTGTCGGTCGTATCGTCCCGGAACCAGCAGGGCGTGTAATCAATGTCCGCGAGCGAAGCTTCACGCATTTCATAAGCCAGGGTGTGATAAGCGCGGAACGGCCGGGCCTGGCGCTCCAGGTCGTAGCCGCCTTTGGGTAGTGTAAAGTACTGTTCTTCGACCGGCGTGAAAAAAGAAAGCCCGACGGCAAGCGCGTCGTTGATGGTGCGCCGCTGGCGGTCGGGCTCGCGGATCAAATCCCAAACAATCTGCATCTGGCCGGGCGTTTGATAACGTTTCTTCAGCCAAAAGGCTTCCAGGGATTGCCGCCACGTCATGTGGGGGACCGTGCTGCCCTCGAACAACGTAATGTCGCTGTAATAATCGTCGATCCAACCGTTGCGCCAGTAAAGGCCGCCATTGGCGCGCATGGCTTCGAAAACGCGGCGGTTATATTCAAAGGCAAGGTCCTGGCCGGCCACCGCGTTCGATTTCCAATCTACAATCGGACGATTGGGCGGACCATCGAGATACGCGCCCGAAGTCCCGTAGTATTTCATTTCTTCGACCAGCTTGTTGACGACAAACTCCTGACACGCGCGCGAGCTCGTCATCCAATAACCGTAATGGGTGAGGCTATGACAGCCCTTCATGTAACTCCCATCGCGTTCCGTTGCGATCAGGTCGGCGTGCGCCCTGAACTCAGGAGTGCCGGGGAAAATTTCCCAGGGCCAGTGATATTGAAACAAGAGCGCGGCTGGCAGAAACAGTTTCAGATCCTGATAACGCTGGCGTCTTTGTTTTCCGGTCTCGCTCGCCTTCCGTTGCCTGTCCAGCGGAATAACCGCTTCGTCGCCGATTGGGAAATGGGTGGCGAAGTCATGGTTCGCGGTGAGCGTGTAGGCCAACTCGTGGCGCCGCAGGGCGTCACGGAAGTGGCGGTTCCACTGGATGCCAACTTCCCGCGAAGCGCCAAACATCTGGTCATTGCCGCCGATGTAACGAATCAATTTGACGCGCGGGTCGGGCTTGCTTGCGGCCAGGATCGCGCGGATTTCAGGAAACGCAAGGTATTCGCGGTGGAACCGCATGCGGTCGCCCCGGAAGAGATGGTAACGCACTTCCCAGGAGAAAGGCGCTTGCTTGAGAAAAAACGAGGCGGGATGCCATTGCCAGTCGGCCGGATGAAGTTTCGCCCGTTGAACCCCGAACGTGGCGACCGGCAGGTCGTTCATGCGATAAAGGTACTGCGCGAGACCCAGCCGACGCGCCTTGTCAAAGACGATCAGTTGGCCATCATGTTGAGTTTGGGCGGTGTCCATCTCCTTGATCGCTCCTGGCGAAACCAACGTATGTTCCGGCACGCCCGCAAACATGGGAACCTGATAAACCGCTTGGCGCATGAAGCCCGGATCGAAACTGGTCCGGTTGGCGATGTGCACCAGGTGGTCAATCGGGGCGGGACCGGTCACGTGGAACCGAACGGCCAGGGTCCCGCCTTCACGGAGCGCATACCGTTTCTCGATGCGCAATCCATCGAGCAATTCGGTGGCGCAGGTCAGCGTCAGGGAATCCTTGGCGGGTTGCGCGTGAAGAACCCGGTCGCCGGAATCACCGGCCACGGTATCGTCCGCGCGCGTCTGAAGCAGGTATTCCAAGGAACTGGCGTTGACGATCAACGTCTGGCTGGATCGGTCCCATATCCCCATCAGTGTCCCGCTTGGCGCATCAACAGCGCCGACGATGTCCCGTCCGCCCAGCAACCAGATCTCGCCCACTTGCTGGACTCCCTCCCGGACCGCTTTGACTCCGTCCTTAAGAACGGTTTTCAGGCGAAGCTGCGAAAGGACGTTTTGCAAAGCCGTACCGTGATTGCTCACGTTCAGGAAAATCATCCGCGCGCGCGCCAATTCCAGCAGACGAGCGTCCGGCGGGGGAGTGGCGGCGAGAACCGTTGCGGAGAACGTCTCGACATCGGCCCGCGTGTTTTGGTCGAGGCCGGGTAGTTCCGTGAAACGCTTGATTTCTCCTACAAGGCCGTGCAGACGACGCTCGCGGTTGCGCACTTCGCCTGCGAAAGCGCGGTTAAGGCGCATTTCCTGTTCGGCGACATTCGCCGGCGCAAGTTCATGCTCCGCGCTAAGTTCGAATGGAAAAAATGCCTCGGTTTGCCCAAACATACCGCTGACCTTGCACCAGGATGAATAGCTCACCTCCTGGCCGGTAGCCCCCGCCGAAATGTCGCGGCAGAGGTTCAGTCGGAAGCGGCGTCCAATTTCCGGCGTGAGTTCAAGCGCGCCCAGCGGCAGCGCCATTTCGAAAGTCCAACTCTCCTTGATCCGCATCGCCTTGACGCGCGCGCCGCTGTTCCATGCCTTGTTGTCTTTGCCCGCCACGCGTCGCATGTCCCAAAGCGCGCCAATCGAGTTGACGGCTATTTGGATCAATTCAGTCTTTGAACCTTCAACCGTCAGAAAGATTTCCACCGCCTCATCGTTGAAAATCCGGTCGTCATCCAGGCCTTGCGCAACCGCGCGGATGGCCGCGGGGTCGCGACGCAGACACACTCCCCTGACAAAAAGCGTTTCGGCATTCCAGCCGACCGAGAAAACCATCTGTTCGACGCTGAAAACGTCCAGCCCTCCAATATCGCGCATCCCGCCCAGCCAGGGAGCGGCATGCCAAGCCGCGTCGGCGGGGTCGCCGTTGAGAGCAGGCGGCGTTTTCAGTTTCACGCATGGGATGGCATCTCGAACTGCGGCGGGGGTCCCGCGGTTGTCCTCTGCGTGCGCACTTTCTGCAAACAGGAGGACGCCAATGGTTAGCATTGTCAGCAGCCAGGAGGGCCCGCGCTGTCTTACCCGCTGGGAGGTCGCGTGCATATCAGGATGGTCTTTGTAAAATGCCCGGCACAAACACCGGCCGGCAGACTTCACCCCGCGTTTGTTTCTGAACTTGCGCCATCAACGCGCGGGCCATATCCCGCTCATCGGAGATCACCAACGCGGCCGGCACGGGGCAGAGCAAATCAATCCCCGCGTTCTTGTGAAGCACCAGCTTCAACTCTTGCGGCACGCGCACCTGTTTCTCCAGCAGCGCCATGAGCGCCCCTTTTGCCGTGTTGTCCGGTAAGATCACCAGTCCGTCCGGCCGCTCCGGCAATCGCCATAGCTCGCAAAACTTGCGGTAACCAAAGTGTTCTTCCGATTCCCCCCGTAACTCGTCCGGGCGTTGCGCAACGCCCATCCACTGGTTTTTAATCGTCAAATTGAGTTCACCGGCAACCGTCACAAAGCGTTCAAGAAAGATGGCGTGTTCATGACGACCGCCGCTGGGGTCCACTGAGCTTGGACAATTAGGCGCAATCACTCCAACCGAACGGCATCCCTGCTCGGCCAGATGGCGCAAGCTCAATTCAGCCAGTTGCGGCAGGTCGAGTGTCACTTTGTTTGGTAAATTGGCGCTGCCCAGAAAAGCAAAAGGGATTGGAAGCTTCTGCAACCAATGGATGTGGGAGTAGTCGGTTGCAGTGGTCATCAACGCCTGAATCTCGCGGTTTTGAGCTGCCCGCGCCAGAGTATCCCAAGTTTGGTTCTGCTCTGTTGCCGGCCGGGGATCCACCCAGACCCTGGTTTGGATCCGGGAGTGATTGAGCAGATGTTTCAAAGCCGCGTGGACCGATTGCTGAAACGCGGACACGTAATTCGTCCAGATGTCCTCCGTGTAATAAACCCCCACGCAGGTCAACTGTGCGGCGCGATCCTCCACAAACGTTCCCACCTTGGGGGTGCGCGTCAGCAACCCCTCCTTCACAAGTGGCGTGAGCGCCTTGTGAACAGTTTTCACATCGGTTCCCCAAGTGGCCGCCAATTCCTGAGTGGAAGGAAACTTGGTGCCAATCTTGATTTCCCCGGAAAGTATCAGGCTGCGAACCGAATCAGAAATCTGACGACGGATGATCTTGGGTCGCTCGATCTGAATTTCAGCGAGAGTCTTCATTGGTTTTATTACTCTATAACCAATATAGCCAATATTAACAAGAAAGCAAGTTTTTTTTCGCTGTCGTTCGAGTCAGGGACGGCGTTGGTCAACGCCTATGCGGTCGAAAGCGCATGCCTGGCCTAACCTGCATTTTTCACAAGGTGAAAAATGCACCTGGCCAAGAGGCCAGGCAGCACTTTGTGCCACAAGAACTTG
>JACQHZ010000140.1 GCA_016198745.1 Verrucomicrobiota bacterium | reverse complement strand
GCGCAACCAAGGCCAGCTTCAACAATGATCACGACAAGCCGCAATCAGTTTTCAAATCCGAAATCCGAAATCCGAAATCCGAAATGGAAACAGTGATGATGCAGGACGATTTTCCGCACTTTGGGTCCACGGCGAGTCATTTTGCCATTTTCGAGGACGCCAAGGGAGCAAGAAAAGAAATCCAGACCGGCGCGGCGTGCGGGGACTGGGCAGATGTTTCCTCGGCGCGATGGGGACTGGCGGCCCAGGCGCCGGCGTTCGCGGAACAGTTTCCAAAGGCGTTCAGGCTTTCCTCAAAAAACCTCGCGATCAAGTTGTGGGCGGAGGAAGGCGGAAAGGAGCTCGATTATCGGACGCCGCAAATCATCAAGAATTATTTTGGCAACGATTGGATTCCCGAGAATCATGAAGTCACAAAAGTAGCCAATACGGCTCGTGGGACGGCCAAGACGCACGAGATGTGGCTTTATCCCCACAAAGGGGCGCTGGATTCCCGGATCATCGAACAATTTGGCGCCACCCGTGAAGAAATTTTTGCTTCCGCTGATCCGGCCTGGATTGGCCAGACGGCGGTGATGGGCCCCTGGCATCCGAAAGACACAACCCGTTTTCCCGAAGTGGAAGAAGGAATCGAGGATTATTTCAACCGAACGGTGCTTGCGGGACAAAAGGTTTTTCCCGTCAACGGGTATCTATATTGGGGGTTGTATCCGTACTCCTGCCAGCCGTGGGAGGTCAAAAATGGCCGCTTTTATCCCAAGATCCACCGTCTCTCCCGCGCCCTGGAATACAACCTGAAGCGCGCGATGTGGGTCCTCTACGCCCGCAGCGCGGACCGAAAGTATTACGATTACGCCCGGCGCTACACCCGGCTTCATGGCAATCTGTTGCTTTCCAACTGGGACTCCGGCTGCAAGCCGAAGGGTTGGTTCATCCAGGGGGAATTCCACTCGCCGATCATCTGGGGGGCTTTCGGCGAAGAAGTCATCAAAGCTGACACCCGCCCGGACAATCCCATCCACGAGCAGGCCTGTATCGGTTACGGCACCAGCGAGGATTCCATTCAGTATGCCTATGACTACCTTCTGACCGGCGACTTTCACTCGAGGGATGCGGGACTGGCTTACAAGCAGGCGATCATTGACGAGATGAAGTTTGATGTGGAGAAAGCGTTAAAAGTTGTGCCGATCAACGTTTTTCTGCGGCCCATGGGTTCGATTTACGAACTCGATCGCGATCCGCGAATCTACGACTTCGGGCACCGGATCCTGGAGAGGGTCGTGGGTCGCAACGAGGATGAAGTGACGAACCCGGCCATTGCCCAAAACTACGTCAAGCCGGGCGACACCTTTGCGGTCTTCTATCACTATTATATCTCGACGCAGGATGAACTTGCCCGAAAACCGCTCCGGGCCCTGGCGGACTTTTTTTATCGAAATGATCGGATGGATTTCCTGGGGCGCGGAAGCATGGGGTTCCCCGCGTTTGCCTACGCCTGGTGGCAGACCAAGGACCCCATTTACGCCCGCTATCTGGCTCACGAGTTGAAGCAATTTGGCCATGGTTTTCCGACGCTCAAGAGGATGGGGATTGATTTTGAAAGTCTGGGTCCAAAGACGACAACACCCTTCGGAAACGACACGATGACCGGCATCAATCCGATTTCAATCGGCTTGCCGGTGGCGATGAGCGTTCTGGCCGAGAATCCCGGCCCTCATCCTTTTGTGCCCTTTGCGGCAAAGCCGCATCCCACGAACCGGACCTACCTTCTTTTCAAGCGCGAAACGGCCGAGACGGCGACCGTTGATGTTTATGTGAACAACGTGGGACACCGGAGCATACAACCGAGGTGGCTGGATGCGTCGGGGAAGGAGGTTGCTGTCAACATTCTCAAGAAAACCGAACATCGGGCGCCACCTGCTACAGGAGAGAAATTGTGGCAGGCGAATTGGAATATTTGGTACAACGCGCATCCCGAAACCCATCTGCATTATCGTTTCGAGATTCCGGCTTCGGTTCCACCGGGAATATACCAACTGGATGTGGGGTCCGAGGTCCGATTCACCGTTTTGAACTCCAGTATTCTGAAGATGTGCCAGGTGGCGCCGGATGGCTTGCCTCTGCTTCCGCAGATGCGGAGCTATTTCCGGGTTCCAGCCGACTGCCAGACCCTCACCTTCACGGCAACCGAATCAGTCAAGATTTATGATCCCGATGGAAAAGAAGTTCCGCTCACCCGAAAAGGGAAAAGCACCGAGTATGAAGGTCCCATCGGAGGACGCGCCGGCGCATGGTCCCTCGAAGCGGAAAAGGACGTTTTTGTGCGATGGGCGGACATTCCCATGGTCATCGCTCTTGGCGATCCGGGGCGTCTCTTCGAACCGGATCTCAAGGCTTATCCATCAACCAAGGCAATCGGGTTGCCGACGTGCGATCCGAAAAATCCTTACGTGGAAGGAAAGTTTGGAGAGGGGGTTTGCCTTTCCCAGCAGTTTATTGAAGTAACGACGTCTCCCGATCCTTCAACGTCCCCGCACCAGCAAGGGACGGTCGAGTTCTGGTTCCGTCCGCTCTGGTCGGTGACCGACCTGGTAGCCGCTCGATTGGAACTGTTCAATCTCAACCCGCTCAACCTGGCGCAACATTGGGATTCACCCTTTGCCGCGAAGTTCGTGATGAATTTTCCAAAGGTCATCGAGTATCCCGCACAGACGGCGTTCGAGGCGGGCAAGTGGTATCACTTGGCCGGCACCTGGAACGTGGATGGGAAAAATTCGGAAGCCAACCTCTACATCAACGGTCGAAAGCGGACATATTTTGATTATCATGATGGAATCCCAAAAGACCTTCCCCCCGCGAAGCTCCTTCCGCCGGGCGACAAAATGCGATTGGGTTCGGGAAGCCTCGTTGGAAAAACTCCGGGCGAAGTGTTTGATGAACTGCGCGTCTCGCGAACCATCCGTTACACCGATGATTTTGAACCCGCCACCAAACCATTCGAAGCGGACCAGGACACCTATCTCCTCATGCACCTTGACGGCAATATTGAAGGGGTGCTGAACCAAAAGCCCGTTACGGGCCAGTTCATCAAAGGGAGCAAGCTTTGGTGAAAAGAACGCCGTTGACCAGCCACATTCAACACCGGTCCAGTCAAAAGGGGGAGTTTCGCGATTTTGCCGGTTTGAGCATCGTGGACGAGCAGGGCAACGCGGTTCCCTGCCAGATTGAAAAAACAGCGGACTGGGAGGATGGTTCCTCGACCCGGTGGGGATTGGGGGCGCAGGTGGCGGGGTTTGCGGAACAATTTCCCGAATGTGCATCGCCTATGCCTCCAGCGAAGATGTCAGGTAGCTTAATCCACGCGCGGCGATCACAACGATTATGTGAACTGGCTCATGGCAGGCGGTGCGGCGTCATTGGAGGCGGGCGTGGCGCATGGGGTCTCGGCCAACGGTTGGGTTGGCCGCCCGCACTATCTGCCCGAGGAGAAAACCCACACGTTCTGGTGCGTCTCCCGGGCAATCGAATTCATCCACAACCGCGATCCTTCCACGCCGTTTATCCTGTTCACTTCCGATCATGGCGAGATGCTTGGCGACCATAACATGGTTCGAAAGACTTTTGCTTACGAAGCCTCGGCGCGCGTGCCGTTGATCGCGCGCGCCCCGGGGTCATTCGGCTGTCCGACCGAAATTGTGAGCAGCGCCCCCGTGGGATTGCAGGACGTAATGCCAACGCTGATCGAGGCGGCGGGCGTTCCGGTTCCCGACAACGTCACCGGGCGCAGCCTGCTGCCGCTGATGCGGAAGCAGCAAGAGGGCTGGCGCGAGGCGCTCCACGGCGAGCACGCCGGTTGTTATCGGAACGAGGACGGCATGCACTATCTCACCGATGGACATTTCAAATACATCTGGTACAGCCAGACGGGAAAAGAGCATCTGTTCAACCTGGATGACGACCCAAACGAACTGCGCAACCTCGCTTCCCACGACTGCGCCACGAAGCAGATGAACGCCTGGCGCCAGCGGCTGAGGAAATTGCTCGCAGGCCGCCCGGAAGGTTTTACGGACGGCAAACATCTGATCGCCGGCCGCCCTCATCATGCCATGTTTCCCGGTGCCTGAAAAACGGTCGTGAAATTTTAGCAGCTTGATTAAGAGTTTGTTCCTGAATAAAAACGCATGATGCTCTGGACGCCAAAGAATCACCTGATTGGAGATATCACCATCATCCGGGTTGGGGAGGAGTATCATCTTTTCACCGAGCAGTTTCCCGTCGAGATTCTCCATGGCCTGGTGGCGGCCGGAACGCGAACAGTGGGACACGCGGTGTCGAAGGATCTCTTTCACTGGGAGGAACTGCCGCCCACGATTGCGTGCGGCGGTCCCGGCGAGTTTGACGCCTACAACATCTTCCACATGGATGTGTTTGTGCAGGCGGGAACCTGGTTCATGCATTATACCGGCCTCGATAAGGGCGGACCGGGACAACAGCAATCCATGGGACTGGCAACCTCGCGCGACGGCATTCATTGGACGAAACATCCCGCGAATCCCGTCCTGCGCGCCGACCTGCGCTGGTATGAGCCGGCGATTCCCCGCGAGGCAACCTACCAGGAGAAAGACTTCGGCCGTCTCTGGTTTCGCGATCCGTGCATCGTCCGCCTGCCAGGCGGCGGCTTCGGCATGATCGTGATTGCCCGGGACCCCCTGCAGCCGCCCGACGTGCGCGGCTGCATCGCGTGGGCCACCTCGCAGGATCTGGTGCGCTGGGAACCGCATCCGCCGATCTACAGTCCCGCGCGTTTTCATACTCTCGAGACGCCATCCATCTTTGAGCATGGGGGGCGTCATTATCTCATTTACATGACCCACCCAGCCTGGGGATCGCCCGTGATGGCCACCGATCCCTACCAGACCGCAGGAGATTTTTATGCGATCTCGGAAAATAGTCCCTGCGGCCCCTGGCGTCAGCCGGAAGACGAGGTGCTGGTTGCGGCGCACGCGCGGATGCGGATGGGCGCGGCGCGGACCGTGGAAGCCCCCGATGGCGGGCGTTATCTCTACGGCTGGCTGGCCTTGGGCGCGGGTGGGGACGACCTGGAACCGCCACCGGAGAAGTCGAAGGTCGTGCCGCCGCCGAGGCGCATTCGCTTTCTGGATGATGGACAGATGCAGGTGGTGTACGAGTCGCGGATTGAGTCCTTCGGACGATTCGTCCCGGTTCGTCAGGCGATTTCCGCCGCGGAAGGCGAGCGCTGGAAAACGCAGGAAGGGGTGGTGGGAAAGAATTTTGGCGGGACCAGTATGGCTTGGTTATTGCAGGAGCAGGATGACTTCATCTTTTCGGCGCGCGTGGGTTTCCGTTTTGGCGAACGCGCCGGATTGGTTTTCCGGGCGCGGCAGGCGGATGGGGAAGGGTTGCAAGCGATGGCGGACCGCCGGTTTGGCCGCATGGAATTCGGCGTTTGCGGCCGGCGGGAATTCATTGATGCCCGGCTCTGGAAACCGCGCGAGGAGGTGGAAATCAAGGTGGTTGCGCTGGGACCGAGCATCGAGATTTACGCCGATGATCGCCTGATGATTCACCAGGTTCGTCATCGGGAGAAAAGCGGATCGCTGGGCTATATGGTTGACCGCGCGGAGGCCTCCTTTCGCGAAGCGCGCGTGACGAGCCTCGCGACCGTTTGACTAATATTTTATATACATATTTGGAGGATTGGCTGGAGCATTTCGGTCAGGGGCACACCCATTGCCCCAGAAATGGAAAAAGATGTTGCACTTGACTTCCGGATCTTTGCCTTCTTCCAGTTTGAGTTGTTTGACGATTCCCTGGGCAACCGGTTGGCCGTTGTGATAAATGGCGACCTCATCTTCCTTGCGCACAAACGCGACATGCTGCCACTTTCCGGGCGTCACGACTTCCGGAAGGGTCGTCACGGTGCTGGCTGAAAACGCGCGCGCGGTCTCGCCTCTAAATTCTTCATACCAGTAATCTCCATCGCGCGCGCCATTGACGGGATGCGATCGGTGGGCGTCTCGTCCCAGACTTTCATGAACACATCCTCCGGCCGAAAACCGCGCGATACCACGTACCGGTGGACTTCGCGCCAGAACCAGACGGCAACCCGCTCCGAAGGCAGCGCGACGCTGGCCACGGTGCCGGCATTGGTCATCAGCCGCCGCAAACCGCTCTGGAAAGCTGTGTCCAGCCAGGGATTGAAATAGGAAAAATCCAGATTCGGCAACGGATCACGGTCAAGAAAGCTTTGGTCCTTGCGGACGGC
>JACQHZ010000150.1 GCA_016198745.1 Verrucomicrobiota bacterium | reverse complement strand
TGTCCGCGGTCGAGGAATTCTGGAAAAAGCACGGCGGCGGCGGGGCGAAGAAGTGATCAGTGATCAGTGATCCCCCTGCGGAGGGGGACAGGTCGGTGAGCGGCGGCAGGTGAGAGCGAAGAAGCCGGAATTTTCGTGTTGAGAATGGAAAGCGGCAAAAAAAGAGCGCAATAATTGCGGGGTCCGCCGCCGCGGACCGTGGGCCGGACGGACGGCAACGGGGCCCATTGCCCTACAGGCGGACAGGCATCCCACCTGTCACGCTGTTTGGAATTGTAGGGCAAGCGGCCCGCTTGCCGACCCCACGGTCGCCTACCATTGGAGGGCAGGCGCTTCCTGTCTGCCATGCGGCCTGCAAATTCGGCTCGCCAAGACTACGTGGTTATGCTAGTGTTGGCGTATGAGCTACCGAACACTGGAGGTGGAGATTGACCATGGGAAAGTGGTGGCGAAGCAGTGCGACGAGTTGCCCGATACCGGGCGCGGGTTATTGACGATTCTGGAACCGGATCGCCCGCCGCCGACCGGTGGCGCCCCGCTCGAAGCGTTGGAGGCCCTGCAGGAGCACCTGCGACTCGACGAAAAGCAAGCCGCGGATTGGATGGCCACCGTGCGTAACGCTCGTCGTTGAGACAAGCTCCTCGTCCGTCGCCAGACTGAATGATCCATTTCGACACCAACTTCCTCATTGAGGCAACCGTCACTGGCTCACGGGCCCATGCCAAGTTCCGCGCCTGGGCAACGGCAGGAGAGACTGTCGGCATCGGCGCCGTCGCTTGGGCCGAGTATCTGTGTGGACCGCTTGATCCGCAGGCCGAAGCCATTGCGCGGCGAATGTTTCCTAATCCCGAACCGTTCCTGGCCGGGGACGCGATCAGAGCCGCCGAGCTTTTCAATCTCACGGGACGCCGCTCGCGCAGCCTGGCGGATTGCATGATCGCGGCAGTTGCGATCCGTTGCGGAGCCCGATTGGCGACGATCAACACCGCTGATTTCGCCCCCTTCGCGCCATACGGTCTGGTCTTGGCCTGACCCAGTCAACAGAAAGATCACGTAACTGCTCAGGTCATCCCTTCGGCTGTTGTCATCATCCCTGAACACTGCAAAGGCAAATCCATCGAGTGCCTCCGAAGCCTGCCGAAGCTGGAGCGGTTGGGTTACAAATGGGACGGGGCGGTTGCATCCATGCTCACCGTCGAGGAGTTCTGGAAAAAGCACGGCTGGGGGGGGAAGAAGTGATCAGTGAACGGTGATCAGTGATCAGTAAGCAGTGATCCCCCTGCGGAGGGGGACAGGTCGGTGAGCGGCGGCAGGTGAGATGGAAGAAGCCGGAATTTTCGTGTTGGGAAATGGAAAGCGGCAAAAAATGAGCGCACCAATTGTGGGGTCCACCGCGGCGGACCGTGGGCCGGCCGGACGGCAACGGGGCCCGTTGCCCTACAGGCGGACAGGCATCCCACCTGTCACGTTGTTTGGAATTGTAGGGCAAGCGGCCCACTTGCCCCTCGACTCGGCTCGGAATGGGTCCGCCTCTGGCGGGCAAATCCTGAGGATGCAGTGGGAATTTTCCATGTGACACCAGACCTTCATTCGGCTAGTCTGACCCGAGCAATGAGCGTAGCGACCAACACCACCTGGCAAGTTACGGCGGACAAAATTCAGAAAGCCGTCGCGTATTAGTTTGCGAATTTTTCCGCCGCGCTGCCGTGGATTTTCTGGTAAAAGGGGTCGCCTTTCGAAACCGATCCTTGCGTCACGATCTGGCCGGTGACGGCCGATTTGTAGAGCGCAGTGAGAAACTCGATTGTTTTTCGCGCCTCCGGTCCTGAAACGAGAGGCCGTTCATGGCGCTCCATGCAATCGAGCAGACAGGCAACCTGCGAACCGTGGGAGGATGGGACTTCCGCCGGGATGGCCTTCCACTGTTCGAGCATTTCGGCGTCGTCGGATTTTTTCGGGATGCTGTATTGCCAGTCTTTGTTGGCATAACCGTAGAGGCTGCGCAACTCGACGGTGCTGCGCTGGAAATCGAACCGCAGGTAGGATTCCTGGCGCGGACAGAGACAACTGTTGACGATGCTGCCCATCGCGCCATTCTCGAATCGGACTGTCGCCATCGAGACGTCCTCAACTTCGATGCGGCGGTCGAGCGTTCCCATCATCGCCCGCACCTCCTTCCATCCGCCCAACAACCACAGAAACGCGTCCATCGCGTGGATGCCAAGCCCCATGGTGGGACCGCCCAGTTCGGTGTTCCATTTGCCACGCCACGGCACCTTGTAGTATTCATGATCGCGGTACCAGGTGGTCTGGCAGATCCCGACGAGGGGACGCCCCATGGCGTTGGACTGGATCAGCCGCTTAAGATGCCGGACGCCGGAACCGAAACGCCACTGGAAAACGCTGCTGCAATATCTTCCCGTCCTCCGTTCGGCGTCTTCGATACGGTCCATTTCCGCGAGAGAACCGCATAACGGTTTTTCGCACAGCACCCATGCGCCGGCCTCCAGACATTGGATGCTCAGGGCAGCATGCGTTCCGGGCGGCGTGCAGATGTGGACCAGTTCCGGTTTCTGCTCGGCGAGCAGCGCGTCGAGATGGGTGTAGGCTTGAGGGATCGCATGGGTTGTGCAGAAGGCGTTCACCCTGGATTCGTCAATGTCCATCGCCGCCGCAATTTGGGCGCGTCCGTTCTGGCTGCGGTCGGCCTGGACGTGCGCTACGGCAATACCACCGGTGCCGATGATGGCGGTCTTGACGATTTTCATGAATGCACGTTGCCTTCAATGGCTGAGTTTCTGGCCATTGACCTCGAAGAGGGAGGTGACCGAACTGTTGCAGTGGATCCGCCGGATGGCTTCACCCAGCAGCGGCGCAACGCTCAGGACAACCAAAGGGAAACCTTTGCGCGCCGGGTGAGGCACGCTGTCGGTTGTGACGAGTTCCTTGATCGCCGATTTCCTGAGCCGCTCCATTCCCATCTTTCCAAGAACCGCGTGAGAGACGACGGCATAGACATTGTGCGCGCCCGCGTCCTTGAGGAACGTCGAGGCGGAGGCCAGCGTGCCGGCGGTTTCCGTGAGGTCATCCACGAGGATCACATTGGCGCCCTTCACGTCGCCGATCAGGTTCAGGGATTCCACTTCCGTGGCGGACTTGCGTCGTTTGGCCACGATCGCCAGTCCCGCATGCAACATGTTGGAATAGGCATACGCCATCTTCAAGCCGCCGACATCGGGCGAGACGATCACCAAATCCTTCATCTTGCGGTCCAAAAAATACTTGTGGAGCACCGGCGCGGCGTAGAGATGATCCACGGGAATATCGAAAAAGCCCTGGATTTGCTGCGCGTGCAGGTCCATGCTCAAGATCCGATTGGCGCCCGCGGCGGTGATGAGATTGGCGACCAGTTTGGCGGTGATGGGAACCCGGGGCTGGTCCTTGCGGTCCTGTCGCGCATAACCGTAAAAAGGGATGACTGCCGTGATGCGATCGGCGCTCGCGCGGCGCACGGCGTCGGTCATGATCAGCAGTTCCATCAGGTTGTGGTTGGCCGGCGGACAGGTGGACTGGATGATGAATACGTCGCGTCCTCGGATGTTGTCGTTGATCTTCACAAACGTCTCGCTGTCCGGAAACGTCGTGACTGTGGTGTCGGTGAGCGGGACGCCGACGTGCTCGGCGATCCTTGCCGCGAGCGGGGGGTTGGAGTTTCCCGCGATCAAACAGAGATCCGAACAGTCGTTGGACATATCAGTGGGAGATATAATCGCTCAATTGGATGGAACGCAAGCCGCGAACGAGAACGGCATGCCCTTTTCTTCCCCATGGAATTTGCAAATCCGAGAGAAGCTTGCCCTCGCTTGCGCAACGTTCCACGAGGTCCGCGATGCCGGCGACATCGTAACCTTCTTCATCTTCGACACGATAAATCTTCCAGTGCTTGGAATCAATGGGATGAATGCTGCCGGAAGATGCGAGCGCGCCATTGGTTGTCAGGACATAGCCCCGGCAGTCCTCCAGACGGGTCGGGGCGCGTTGGCGCTTGCCGGTGGCGAAGGCAATAAAATTTCGATAAGACTGCAGGAACGCGTCAGGGAAAGGGGAGACGGGACAGGGAATGCCAAGGTTGTTGCCGACCATATCGCCGTTGTCCGAAATCCACGCGGCGCCCTTGTCGCCGATCACTTCGATGCGGAAACCGCGTGTGGTTTCGGTGGCATGCGTCACGGTGAAATGAAAGGTGATTCCCGACTCGAATCGCCCGCGCATGGAAGCGACGTCGTAGCTTTCAATCGGCCTGGCGCGGTAAAATTCGCCTTCCACCTCGGTTGGCGCGTCAAAATCGTCCATGCCGTTCCCGGCCAAAAACATGATGTTGTGAAGGGGATGGGCAAGCGCGTTGGTGGCCGGGCCGTCGAAGACGGGATCGCCGTTCAGGAGCATCTTGCCGGCCCAGGGCGCGCGCTCGTAATACCTGGTAAAACGAGGCCATGCCGCGCTGACGCGGATGCTTTCGACCTGGCCCATTGCGCCTTCCACTTTCCATTGCTTGAGTTGTTGCACCTGCTGTGAACTCACCATCTGAAACCCGACTCCCACCTTCTGGCGGGTGTCGAGAGCCACAAGATCGTTCAACTGCTGGATGAGGGGCACCGGCGGTTTTTCAAGATAAACGAACAATCCTCGCGCCAAAGCGGCTGCGGCCATTTTGTAATGAAGCGGAATGGGAGTGGCGATTGCCACAGCGTCGAGGTCCGGTTCCTGTTCAAGCAACGTCTGAAAATCCGTGTGCCACCGGACGCCGCGAGCGGCCAGGCTGGATTTGGTGTTGGCCAGGGCTTCGACAAAGGGGTCCGCCACGCATATGAGACGCGCTCGTCCCTCGTTTTCCAAGGTCTCAAGCGCGGTGAGATGCGCGGCGCCCACGCCGCCCGCGCCAATAAGAGCGAAACGCAAAGGCTGGCTCATTTCGGCAATGCCTCACGGTAAATGAAGGCGCTGAAGGAGGTTTCAAGTTTCTGTCCAGCCTTCAATGACGGCAACGGGTCCTTGTCTCCGTACAACTGATGCGGAAGGCTTGTGAACGGCTCGATGGCGCAGGCGTACTCGCGCTTGAAAAGGGGCGCATCCTCCCTGTCATGCATGGATTGCCAGATCCAGATCTTGGAAAAAACACGATGGTCCCACCGCATGCCGAATCCGAATCCCAGACGGTCGTTCCGCATGCCGTAAATCCCGCGCTCCAGGTCCATCGCGTAAAACATCGCGCTACGCCGCTCCGTCTCCGCCGGAATTTGGAGCAGCGACTCATTGCCTTCAAACAACCTGCACGGAGGCAGTTCGATGCGGCAGTCCCCGCTTAAAAAAGGCGCCCCGAATGCAGGATGATGGCCCCACATGTACGTCAGGTCCATGGAGCTTAGATTCTCGATGGATTCCTCAAAAAGCACTTCAGGCGTTGTGGCGTCCAGGACCATCCGACGCCGCAATTCAAACGGGCTCAGGATGGTCCTGACGCGGAATTCAACGCACACGCGCGATTCGGAATCCTCAAGAATGCTGTGGTCCCATGTCAATTGCGCTGCCTCTCCATGGACCGGTTGATCGTGGTTGTAGTATTTCCCAAACGAGGACCCCACCGGAAAAAGCTCCTGCCATCCGCCCTCGTAAAACGAAAAAAGGCTGTTGGGCTGGTTGACCAGGGACATTTCCGACCGGTAGCTCCTCAAACCCATGGGAAGCCGCAGCAGCACGTCCGTCCCCGTTTCCTTGTCCACAAACGAGACGATGTCACCGCCCTTTTCCGGCGTCACAACCACCCGCAACCTCTCGTTTTCCAGCACCACCAGACGGAAGTCCTTGTAAAAAAGTTTATCGCACACGCGCGCGCCGGATGAACGTTGAAAGATGAATTCCATATCAAAAAAACGTCTTCCCCTCCATGCGCCTCATGGCGCATGGAGGGAGGCAAATGTGCGATACAACTACGCGGATTCGATGCCCGCCGCAAGATAAAGTTCATCCCCGCCGGCGATTCTCATCATGGCCTGCGGATGGCGCGTTTTCGTGAGTTCGCCCGTCTCTGCGAGAGCGAAGATCCGGTGGGCGTATTCGGCGAAAGGCTGGCGGTCCGCGAGATGATCCAGCGCCACGTCGGTGTCCAGGAAGATTTTATCCCTGGACGCCATGCTTCTTTTGCAATTCCTCAGTCAGTGCCGCCCGCTCATCGAAAGCCGGCGGGAGTTTCACCGCGCCCCGGAGCGAGTCCGTGATGGGAGTTTTGCCTGCCTGACTGTCGCGCCAATTGCGCGCCATGACCTGGAGTTGCCGGCCAACCATTTCTGGCAACGTGGTGTGACGCGCCAGTGCCTCCTGCTCCGCCAGTTGAAGGACAGCGGAATCCAGAGTGATTGTCAAAGTTGCGCTCATGTCTGGAATCTACCGCGTTCAAACCCGAAGGGCAAGCCCAGGAACAAACCCCTCCTCCTCGTTCCGATTCTTCGCCGAAACCGCCACGGATGCCGAACTCAAAGCCGCTCACGCCGCGATTCTCCAGGGCAAACCCGCCGACCTGCGCCGCGACGTATTTCAAACACCCCAAGCCGCGCCGCGCAACGCAAACGTCCACAAGCCGGCCACGCCAAGGCAAGGCGTGTTGCTGCTGGCGAAATCAGC
>JACQHZ010000151.1 GCA_016198745.1 Verrucomicrobiota bacterium | reverse complement strand
GAGAACAACGGCCCTCGCAGAGCAAGCTCTGCGGGGGCTCTCCTCCTTCTTCCCGAACGTCACGATAACCGAGGGAAAACACCCTCTTTCCCTCGTTATCCGTGCAAAAAAACGCCCGCCTCTCCATCAATTTCCAAGTCGAGTCTCAATGGGCAGGAATCGCTCGCCAAACTGCTCACCGCCTTTTTCAAACAGGAAGCCCTCACCATTGGCACGGCCAAAGACCTGGCCCAGCGCATGGCGGGCGCGACTCAAATCATTCGTGATCTCATTGTCGGCACGTTCGAGCACGAAACCACCGAAGGCTATTTTCACCGCTGGCAGGCCGCCTTCCGGGAAGTGCTCATCCCCGATCTTGATGAACGGCAGTTCGCCGACATGTTCGCGCAAACGCTCGCCTACGGCCTTTTTGCCGCCCGCGTTCACACCCCGCCCAACAAGGAGTTCTCCCGCGAAATGGCCGCGTTCAATCTGCCGAAAACCAACCCCTTCCTGCGCAAACTCTTTTCAGAAATCGCGGGTGTGGATATGCCTGAAACAGTCGCCTGGGCGGTGGACGACATCGTGGAATTTTTCAAGCATGCTGACATGGCCGCCATCCTCAAAGATTTTGGCAAGGGCAAGGGCAAAGAGGATCCCGTCGTCCACTTCTACGAAACATTTCTTGCCGCCTACGATCCCAAAATGCGCGACGTGCGCGGCGTCTATTACACGCCCGAACCCGTAGTCAGTTACATCGTCCGATCTGTAGATCACCTGCTCAAAACCCGGTTTGGCAGGGCAAAAGGACTTGCTGACCCGGACACGCTGATCCTTGATCCCGCAACCGGCACGGCAACCTTTATCTCTTTTGTCCTGGGACAAATTTATCAGTCTTTTGCCCAGCAAAAAGGCTCATGGGATGATTACGTTTCCAAGTATCTGCTCAACCGCATTTTTGGATTTGAATTATTGATGGCGCCCTATGCCATCGCCCACCTCAAACTAGGCATGCAACTTGAGCAAACGGGCTATAAGTTTGGCTCCGATCAACGCCTTGGCATTTACCTCACCAATACCCTCGAAAATGCCGCCAAGAAGAGCGAGAAACTATTTGCCAACTGGATTTCTGACGAAGCCAACGAAGCTGCGCGAATCAAGCGCGACGACCCTATACTCGTCGTGCTCGGCAATCCGCCATATTCAGGAGTGTCCGCGAATAAAGGGGAATGGATTCAGAAACTCATCGAGAGCTATCGCCAAGTTGATGGGCAACCGCTTGGTGAGCGAAAAACGATGCTAGACGATGACTACGTAAAATTCATTCGCTTCGGCCAGTGGCGCATTGAAAAAACGGGATTTGGCATACTGGCATTCATCACGAACAACGCTTGGATCGACAATCCAACATTCCGTGGCATGAGACAGTCGTTATTGAACAGCTTCTCCGATATCTACATCCTCAACTTGCACGGCGATGCTAAGAAAGGTGAGACCTGTCCCGATGGCTCAAAGGACGAAAATGTGTTCGCCATTCGGCAAGGCGTGGCGATCACGTTATTTCTAAAAGTCCCCGACAAGACAGCACCCGCGAGAATCCATTACGCCGATCTTTGGGGAGTTTGCGATCAAAAAAATAAGACACTCAGCGAACAGGACGTTTCATCCATTCAGTGGTCCGAAGTGTTGCCTCAAAGACCATTTTATCCCGTTATCCCCCAACCAACCGAATGGGTTGCTGAGCAACAAGCGGGTTTCTCCCTGCCGGAGATTTTCACCGTCACCAGTACAGGTATAACTACTTCTCGCGATGCCCTGGTTATTGATTTTGACAGAAGCGTTCTGTTGACCCGCATGACTGATTTCGTAGATGAAGCTGACACTGATGAAGAAATCAAAAACCAATTCAAACTGAATGAAAACTACGTGTGGCGCGTAAGCCTAGCGCGCGCAGAGTTAAGGGAAGCGGGGGACATCAAGAAACTTATCCGCCCGGTGTTCTATCGGCCTTTTGATACTCGCTTCATCTGCTTTCATTCGTCTGTTGTTTGGCGAACTCGTGACGAAGTAATGAGGCATCTCATGCAACCCAATCTGGCGCTCATGTCAATGCGTCGCACTCGTGAGGCTTTGCTCGGCCCTTTCTTTGCGGTATCCGGTATTGTTGACCGTGTGATTCTGTCATCGTTAGATAACTCACATTGTTTTCCGCTCTGGCTCTATCCGTCCGCTGGCGACGAGTTAAGTTTTCAGACCGGACGCCGCCCGAATCTCAACCAAGTGTTCCTGAAAGCGCTGGCGGAAAAGCTGGGGCTGGCACAGGTCGAGCCGCACGGCTTGCCCCAAGGCATCACACCCGAAGACATTTTTCACTACGCCTACGCGGTCTTTCATTCGCCAACGTATCGGACGCGCTACGCTGAGTTCCTGAAATTTGATTTTCCGCGGCTCCCGCTTACCAGCGATCTCAAGCTGTTTCGCGCGTTGTCCGGGAAAGGTTCGGAACTGGTGGCGTTGCATCTCATGAAATCGCCAAAGCTCGATGAGTTCATCACCACCTTTCCCGAAAAAGGCAGCAATGTTGTCGAGAAGGTTCAATACACGGACCAGGACAAGCGCGTGTGGATCAATCCGACGCAATACTTTGGCGGTGTGCCAAAAAACGTATGGGAATTTCACATCGGCGGCTATCAGGTTTGCCAGAAATGGCTCAAGGATCGCAAAGGCCGCAAGCTCATTTACGAAGACATTCAGCATTATCAAAAGATCATCGTTGTGCTTGCCGAAACCGCGCGCCTGATGGCGGAAATTGATGCCCTGATCCCGCGCTGGCCGTTGGGTTAACTTTTACCGTCTTCGTTTCCTTTGCGCTTTGCGCCGCCGGCCGTGTCGTTCGTCGGCTTGCCGCTCCGCGCTCTGACGCGGTCTTGCCAGATGGCGAATTGTTCGGTGATCCTTTCAATGGCTTCTTCGCTGAGATTTTCCGTTTCTTCGTGCGTCTCTTCCACTCGTGATGGCGCTTCTTGAAAGAAGCCGACGCGCGCCAGGAACACCTCCCGCCGCGCCAGACACTCGGAGATTTTGGCGAGCACGTAGCCCCGGTCCTTCAACTCCCTCGTTTCATCGAGCGTTTGCCAGAGCCGTCCAATGACATTGCGGTGTTGGTGTTCGTGTTCCCGGATGAAGGTGTTGCGGATGGACGGATCGAGCGGCTTGTTGAACTCCGCGTTAATCACCGCCAGTTCCTCTGAGATGCGCCCCAAGCTCAGGCCAAGCCGAACGGCGATCTGCCGCTCTGTCAGCCCTTGGTCATAACGGAGGCTCATGAGCTTTTCACGACGTTCCAACTGCTCCTCATGCGTTGGCTTCCGGTAGTCGGGTCTCTTGTTGTTCGGCCTCATGGGATTTTCAAAAGTGTTCGGCGTGTTCGGCGTGCGGTGTGTCAGCCTTCTGTCCGTGTTTCGGGTTCTTGCAGCGTGCAGTGATCATGATGTGGAAGTCAGCACCAGCCTTGTGACAGTTGTGACACTCGTGACACTTGGCTTGTCCTGCCGTCGAGTGTCACGAGTGGCGCAAGTGTCACAAGGGGGTTCCTGTGGTCTCATCGGGCGTTTTTTCCCGTGTAGAGTCGGACTGTCCATCCGCCGCGTTCCGGGGCGACGTCTTTGCCTTGAAGGACGCCTTCCGTCTCCAGGCGCGCCAGCAGCAAGCGAGCGTCGTCGGCATCACGGCAGATGCGCCGCCGGTACACGTCGCGGGCGGTGATGCCGTCTGGCATCTCAGCCCAAAGGGACAAAACTTCGTTGCGCCGGTCGCGGTGCGCCTTCCACCGCCCGCCGCTGAGGATGTCGAGTTGTTGGGCTGCAAACCAATCCATCATCGCGGTCGCGCGAAGCGCGGTCGCGTGGGTCAACTCGTGATCGTGCGCCTGCCGTCCATATTCAGCAGCATGCAAGACAACCGCAATCCGCCACGCATGTTCCGCCCAGCGCGCCGCATAGCTGGTCACGTCCTTCAACTCCGCCTTCCGTTTCTCGACGATTGTGTTGTGATAGTTCGTCAACAGGGTCATGGCCTTCGCGCTGGAGATGAGGATGCGCGAATCACTGGCAAGCCGGTATTCGGTCAGCAGATCGTGGACAAGCTGCCGGTAGGCGTCCGTCACGGTTTGTGAGATACCGGGCGCGTCGGGATCGAGATGCTGAGGCTGTGCATTACTGTGGCACGATAGCAGGCGCGGAATCAATCCGCCATCGGTCAAGCTGCGCTCGCCCAGCAGAGTTTCGAGTTTGTCCGGTTGCGTTAACCACAAGGCCGCAAGACAGGGTTCCTGGAGAAATACCGGCTCGCGCGATTGCCGGTCAACGCGGATGAAATCACGGGAAAAGGCTTTCAAATAAATTCCTTCGTCCGTCCGGTCGAGTTTGCTATATCGCCCCAACAAGTTCGCCACGATTGCGACGGCATCCGGGCTGAGGCTCGCGAGACACTCGCCGCGCTTGGACAGCAACACCGCGAGGCGTTCCGTCGTTACGTCTTCGACGGACAACACCGGCGGCTGCATCTCGGTATCCAGTGCCAGTAAGCGCGCCTTCCGCTGCTCCATCTCTTGTCGGATGCGCTCGCGTTCCATCCCGTCATCAGCTTTGCCCACGTGTTTTTTTAGTTGCTGAATCTCGGCGTCTAAAATTTCGCGCTCCGTCTGTAGGCCGGGAAGCGTTTCTATTTTCCATCGCTTCACGATTTCCGCTTCAAACTCCAACAGCGGACGTGCTGCGTGCCGGAAAGCCAAGCTCTTCCCGGTGCCGCTGTCGGCGCTGGCGAGAAGGTAGAGATTGCCGGGCGTGACACGGCTCGCGCTGCTCTTGATTTGAAGTCCCGCTCCGACGGACGCGCTGAGGATTCCGAGGATGCAGCAGCCGGTGAGTGATTCGGGGACGCGCTCCGTTGCCGCAATCGCCCGCGCCATGTTGCCCCCTGCTCCAGGGATGCAGTCAGTCGGGAAAGGTTGCTGCGTTTGATCGTCGTCCGCGTCCGTCTGCAATCGATCCACATTGCCCCCAAAATCGTCGTTGCTGCCGGTCGGGGGTGATGTTACTGCCGCCGCTCGCGAGGATGCGCTGTAGATTCTGCTCATAGCGAAAGTCTCCGCACGCCCTGCACGTCTCGCAAACGGTTATCAAAGTTCCCGTTTGTAACTTTGATAACCGTTGCTGCCCCAGCAGCCGTCAAATTGACACCGCTTCGTCTGCTGAAAAATTGGCGTCGTTCAACGAGCCCCCTGCGTTCAAGCCGTGTTATTGCCCGCGATACCGAAGCACGTTTTGCTCGTGTTGGCATCGGCTCTATCAACTCGCGTGTTGTGAGGTGCATGTTTACAATCCCGGGCCCGCCCGGTCGCCCTGCTTCCCGGCCTCGATCAGCCTGAAGCAAGATGTGTTTTTGGAGTTTGGACAGTTTCATGGGAACACGCTCCACAAATCCCGGTCGCCCTCGAAGGCATCCGCGCTGAGGCTGCTCAGATCATTCAAGTCCTTCACAGGCTGGCCGCTGGTGGTGGGGATGTCCCGCAGATCGAAGCAGTCCACAACGGCGTTGACGGATTCGAGTTGCGCCGTCCATCGCTCCGATGCCGTTTCTCCAGCATCGTCGAGGTGCGGGAAGATTCTGACGCGCTTGCCGGCAAAGTGGGGCATCGCTTCCTCGTGGATTCGATTGCTCGCCCCGGTGATGCAGACTGCCGCAACGTCCCGCTCACGTCCTTCCGCATGGATAAAGTGATGCGCCGCAAGCAGATCGGGTGTGCCTTCCACCAACGCGATAAACGGAAAGGATTGCGTTTCCGTGATGCCGATAGGCCATGCCGTCCGGCACCCCGGCAACGTGTACGCTTTCGCCGGTGTTGCAAGATGCTGCCACAATCCGCCGTCAAGTCGCCGGGCTTGACAATTCCATCCGGTTGAATCAGTCACGAGCCACGCGCTCAAGCCATGCACCATCGCAAACCACAGCAGGCCGCGCTCGCTGGCAAGCTGGAGTCCATCAGTGCCGACATTGCGGAATTGAGCCAGGGTGCGCAGAGGCTTGTCTGTCCCGCGCTGCATCGGGGGCAAGTCGGGCTTCTGTCTTTCCGCAGGTGGCGCTGACAGTGCCGGTGCTGTCCGTGCGATGGGAAAAATGTTACTGTGTCCCTTCACCGCGTAGGCGATAAAGGATTTGCAGGCCTCATTGCGCGGCAGTCCGGTTGCCTTTGCCCAGAAATCCGCTGCGTCGCCATCTTCGCCCGTCGCGTGATCGTGCCAGCGGCGCCCGTTCCGATAAATCGAAACCGATGGATGTTGGTCGGGACGAAAGGGGCTGCGGAGAGACTGCCGTGCCGGATTGCCGGGGAATCCGAAGTGCGTCCACAGAACGGGAATTGTGACGCGCTCCAATGCAGTTTCCAACGGCGTCATTTTAACCGCTCCAGTTCCCGCCGTTGAATTTCATGGCGAAGTTTCTCCACAGCGGCGAGCGGAAAAATCCAGATGCCGGACGCAGTTTTTTGAATCGGGGCGTGAATCTCGGCGGCCAATTTTTTGATGGCGGTGACACTGCGCCCCAATTCACGCGCAACATCGCTTGCGGTGCGCGGTGATTCCAACACCGAAACGTCGTGGACAAAAAAAACCTGCGCGGTGGATTGCTCGGTGGCGCTCATTGTTCGGCCCGCTCCATTGCGTGGTGGAGAAAATCGCGGATCGAATCCACGGACAGAAGGCGGACGCCCGTTTTGGCCCCGCGCTTGCGCAAAACGACGGAACGGATTTTTCCTTCAGCAATCAGGCCGTAGCAAAAGGTCCGGCCCAACCCAAAAATTTTTCGGGCGTCACCGGGGCGAATCCATTCAGGTTGGCCGATTTCGGCAGCCGCGATGGGCGCGATGGTGGCGCTGTTGTTTTGCGCGCTCGCGGGCGCAGGGATGGACTGGGGCGATTTCACTGAACACAATATACCCTACCGCCTCATCCGAAAATCCCGGCTGCATGCAGGGAGACATATGCCGCCTCAGACGATGTGCTTAACAACACTCAAAAAATCCTGATTGATACTTAACGATACTTAACTCTGCTAATTTTTTGGTCGCAAAGTGTATCACATTTTTTCTGCCGATCGCGCTTGACACGGTTGTTTTCGCGCGACTTTTTCGCACCCACGCCCTTATAGGGAGTCTTCAGGTACTCTTCAAAGGCTGCTTTCATCACTTGACGCAACCAAAGAGAGGGTCTTCTTCCACAAGATGGAACATGCGGATATTCCTGTGAGAGCAACCATCTTTGAAAGCGGGACTTGTGCAGACCACGAGGCTTGAACTGGTTCAACTTTTTTTGTTCCGTGGTGCTCTTCCACTGCCCACGCATTCGAAAGGCTGCGCAAAGTTTGCAAGAGTCTATGTCCTCTTGTTTCAGTTTCCGATCAAGTGCTTCGATGGATTCTTCAAATGTTTCAAGACCAAACTGTTGCGGCCTTGGGCGCTGTGGATCGGCAAGTCTTCTGCTTTTCAGATAAAGAACTGCGGCCTCTTGCTTTCTCTTCCGGTCCGCATAACCCGCTCGGGTTTCATCCAAGAGTTTCACTTCTCCGCGAAGGGACCTTGTCGCGTTCAATGCGTCCCGCCTCTTCCGCTCAAATTCGCGTTGCGCTTTCTTGTATTTCCCCAATGCCTCAGCGGTCTTGCGTTCCCACTTTTGTAACTTCGATGGTAACATTGCGTGCCTTTGAGAACGCAGCTTGAACCGCGCGGACCAATTCTCCCCACTCACTTTTCCTCCGTCGTCACATCCGGCAGCTTTTCCATTGCGCGGCGCAAATCTTCGGTGCTCAAATGCGTGTAGCCGCGCGAAACGGCGGCGCTTTCGTGGCCGATGATTTCCATTGCCACGGAGTCCGAGACGCCCGCCGCTTTCAAAAAGGTTGTGGCCGTGTGGCGCAAAGAGTGAAACGAAAGCTCGGCGACCGGCCGCGACACGCAACGGCCTTTGCCGGTGGGCGCGTGCGTGCGCGGCTCTGCCAGCCCCGCCGCGACGAGCACCCGGTAAAAGCCGTCCGAGCGATGACTGGGGTTTGCTTTCGCGGCCTTCGGGAAAAGGTAGGCGTCGGGATCGTCGGTGGACGGAAGCGCCAGCAAATACTCGCGCAGATGTTTCACCAGCGGCAGCACCACGCGCCGTCCCGTCTTTTGCGTGGTAAAGGCGACGGTGTTGGCGTCCATGTCCAGCGCGCGCCATGTCAACCGCGACAGGTCGCCCAGGCGTTGCCCCGTGTAGATGCCGAAAAGCACCAGCCCGCGCCACTCCGAGTCCACGCAAGCATCCAACACGCGGCGCAGTTCGGCCATTGTGAAAGGACGGCGCTTGGATTCGCCCCGTTGCCTCAGCGTGTCCACGGCGCTGGCGGGATTGCTGGTGACAAGCGCCTGCTTGTAGGCCGCGTTGAAACAGGCGCGCAGCACCTTGACGCCAAGGTTGGCCGTGCTGCGCGAATAGATTTTCGCCTGTGCATCTCGGAAGCGCCCCACGTCCGCAATCGTGACAGCGGCCACGTCTCTGTCCGCTTTCGCCCCCAGGAAGGCCGTAAATCGCTCCAGAACGTACTTGTAGCGCATCGTCGTGGACGGTTCGGCTTCGATCTGCTTGGATTCGAGCCAGGCCTTGCACCAGGCGCGGATGCTGGTGACAGGCATGTCTTCACGATTCGCCGCCGCGAATACGTCGGCCACGCCGCGCCCAATCACCTCCCGCGCCACGTCGGGCGTCAGCTTGCCGTCGCGTCCCAGCTTCGCCGCCTTCGCCCAGGCACGGCAGATTTCCAGCGCTTGCTTTTTCTCGGTGGCCTTCGTGGATTTGAATCGACGCTTGCCGTCGGGCGTGGTAAACGAGCAGAAAAAGAACGGCCTGCCCGGCTGTCGATGGATGCTTGCCATAAATTGCATAACATAAAGCATAACGTTCAACGGTGTCAATAGCATTCATCTGTGTTTATTTTCAGAGACAAAACAGAATTTTTGAAGCCCGCAAAGGCCTCAGAGGTTCAAGTCCTCTACAGCGCACCAACTTTTCAACTGTTTTGCCGTTTGCGGGCGTTGCCGCTTTTGAGAATGAACCTGCTTTTTGTTTGGAACGCGGATCGGCGACCCGATGTTTCCGAGGAACCCGGTCTCGCAGACCAATGCGGGGCGGCAATGCCCTCGCGGCTGCGGTGGAGGCGGTCCTCGCGGCGCGCTGTTTTATCGGCCCTTTTCTTGCTCCTTACGCTCGGTACGCGGGCCCATCCGCCGCCGCCAACGGCGGCCGCCAACGATCCCAAGGCGGTGGAGGCCGCGGTGGAACGCGCCATTGGCCGCGTCTATCCGGCGCTGGTGCAGATTCACGTCGTTCGCGCCTTTTACGAAAACGGCCGTGAACGCAAATCGGAAACCGCGGGCAGCGGGGTGATCCTGTCGCCTGAAGGACATGTGATCACCAACCATCACGTCGCGGGCAAGGCCACGGCCATTCGTTGCGTTCTTTCAACAAAAGAGGAGTTTGAGGCGAAACTCGTCGGCACCGACGCTCTCGCCGATATTGCCATCCTCAAGCTCGACCTTTCGTCCCGCCCCGCCGGAGCGCCGCCGCTGCCGTCGGCGGGATTTGGAAACACCGCCGCGCTCAAGGTCGGCGATTCCGTTCTGGCCATGGGGTGCCCGCTGGCGTTGTCGCAATCGGTCACGCGCGGCATCGTCGCCAACAAGGACATGATCTTTTCCAAGTTCCTGGGGCATACCTTTTTCCTCGATGGCGAAGAAGTCGGGTCGCTGGTCAAGTGGATCGCACACGATGCACAGATTCAGCCCGGCAATTCCGGCGGACCGCTGGTGAACATGGAAGGCGAAATCGTCGGCATCAACGAAATTGGCATCGGCTCCCTCGGCGGCGCGATCCCAAGTGATCTGGCGAAGGAAATCGCGCGCGAGTTGATCGAACGCGGCAAGGTGCGTCGCGCATGGCTCGGCGCCAGTTTCCAGCCCTTGCTCAAGGACCCTGAGCGCGCCGGCGGCGGCGAGCGTCCGGATGCGCGCGGCGTTCTCCTCGGCGGTGTGTTGCCGGGCGGTCCGGCCGACACCGCGGGCTTGCGCGCCGGTGACGTGCTCTTGGCGGTGGATGGGACGCCGGTGAAAGTGCGGTTTCGCGAGGAAATGCCGGCCTTCAACATGCTCGTCGCTTCAAAACCCGTCGGAAGCGCGCTCAACTTGAAGCTCGCGCGTGCCGGCAAGGAATTTGCGGTTGCGGTTCAGACCGAGGCGCGGGATGACGCGCGAGGAATCGAGACCGAAAGCAAGGAGTGGGGGCTTGTGATTGAAAACATGACGACGATGACGTCGAAATTGCTTCGGCGTTCGGATAAGCGAGGTGTGTTGGTTCACAGCGTCCAACCGGGCGGCCCCGCCAATCAGGCGATCCCGCCGCTGGCACCGTGGGATGTCATCCTCGAAATCGGAGGCAAACCGGTTGAAGACAAACCCGCCTTTCTCAAGCTCACGGCTTCCATCACCGAGGGCAAGGCGTCGCCCGCGCCCACGATGGTGATGTTCGAGCGTCGCGCGGAGCGGATTCTCACTTTGGTGGAGGTTGGGATTCGGACGCCGCAGGACCCAACCCAGGAGGCGCGCAAGGCATGGCTTGCGGTTGCAACCCAGGTGCTTTCCCGGAAACTCGCATCCGCCCTGGGGCTTTCCGGCAAGAAGGGGGTGCGCCTTTCGGAAATCTATCCGGAGAGCACGGCGGTGGAGGCGGGGCTGCGCGTCGGCGATATTCTCACGCACATTGACGGGAATCTGATTGAGGCATCCGAACCCCAGGACTCGCAGGTTTTTGAAACGATGCTTCGCGCCTACAAGGTTGGGAGCAAGCCGGAGTTCACGGTGATCCGGGATGGACAGCCTTTGAAAGTCGCGGCGCTGCTCATCGAACAGCCCAAGCCCGAACAGGAAATGAAACTTTACGAAAGTGTGGAACTTGACTTCAAGTGCCGCGACGTTTCATTTTTCGACCGCGTGCGAAATCGCTGGGGAAAAACGGAGACCGGCGCCATGGTTGCGCAGGTGGAACCGGGGGGGTGGGCGGCGGTGGCCGGCCTCGCGCAAGGCGATTTGATTCAGGAGGTCAACGGCCGGAAAATCGCGGGCATTGCGGACCTCGAACCGCAACTCAAAGAAGTCAGACAGAAACGCTCCAAACACATTGTTTTGCTGGTCAAACGGGGCATTCACACGCTATTCCTTGAGCTTGAGCCGGTCTGGCCCAAGAGTTCATAACCTGGATTTTTATCGTGATCAAAACACACATCCACTCGTGGGGCGTGGTGTTCTGCGCCCTTTTGCTTGCGGCAGCCTCCTTTTCCCGCGCGGACGACCTGCGCGCGACGGCGCGCGCCACCGCTCAAAAATTGCAGAAGGCCGTGGTGACCTTGCGGTTGGTCGTCAAGATCCGGATGCACAATCAGGAGCAGGAACAGAAGATCGAGGTGATGGGTACGGTGATTGATCCGTCGGGATTGACCGTGGTGTCTGCCCGCGCCATTGATCCGGGCGCGCTCATGAAATCCCTGTTCGGCGCCTTCCCCAATGCCGCGGGACCGCAGTCATTCAACTTTGATTCCAATGTGAGCGAGACCGTTCTCATTCTGGACGACGGCACGGAGATCGAATCGGATGTGGTGTTGAAGGATACCGATCTGGATCTGGCGTTTGTGCGGCCGCGCAATGCGGCGCGAACTTTCGATGCCGTCCCGCTGAAGCCGCGCGCTGCGCCGCCGCAGATTCTGGAGGACATCTTCGTTTTGCGCCGGCTGGGGCGGGCTGAAAATCGGGAGATCACAATCGCCCAGGGAACCATTCAAGCGGTCGTCAAGGGTCCCCGGACCTTTTACGTCTGTGACGCTGTTGCGGCGACCGACAGCTTCGGTTGTTTCGCTTTCGCTTCCGACGGATCGCCAGTGGGGATATTTGTCAT
Source organism: Verrucomicrobiota bacterium (assembly GCA_016198745.1). Classification (GTDB taxonomy): domain Bacteria; phylum Verrucomicrobiota; class Verrucomicrobiia; order JABWAM01; family JABWAM01; genus JACQHZ01. The sequence goes on along the minus strand of JACQHZ010000151.1, from coordinate 1,563 downwards.
CAAGGACAACCGGGTCATGGAACCCGCGACGGGAATGGGGGCGATGTTTCCGACGATGAACATGATGGGCGGAGGCGGCAGTCGTGCCTTGATTGCGGCGGTCTTGCGGCCGGTGTCGGATGTCCTCGAAATCGCCGCACAAGCCAAAGAAGCCAAGCCCCCCGCACTCAAAACGCCCGCGTCCTCTCCGGTCGGCAATTCGTCGGACGCCGTCAAGCCGTCGGCCCCGCCCCCATCGAGCCAACCCGCCGACAAGCCTTCGGACAAGCCGTAGAGCGGCACGGCCGGGGGCGGCTGTGCCACATTTCTTCATAATGCAAAGTTATTGTTGCGCGGTCCCTTAGCATCGCGGTTCAGAATGGCCCCATCCGGATGACGTGGTTCACACTGCGCAGCAGTTTCTCTGCGGTGAACGGCTTCCGCAAAAAGGCATGAACATTCACCCCGGCAATTTCGCGTTCGCTCAGATCGCACGATTCGTCCATCAACCCTCCGCAGGCGATGATCTTCAGGGACCGATTCATTTTACGCAGCGCCCGGATGGTGGCGGCGCCGTCCATGAACGGCATCATCATGTCGGTGAGGACCAGTTGAATCTCTTTCTGATGTTCCACGTAGCGCGCCACCGCCTCAGCGCCGTCGTTGACGGTGATCACCCGGTATCCGTAACTCTCCAGGGTCCCTCGCGTTATTTCGCGAATCGCCGCTTCATCGTCCGCCAGCAGGATCAGTTCCCCATGTCCGGCGGGGAATTCCGAGTCCTCCACTGGCGGGGCGGTTTTTATCGGCGCGCCGGACTTGGGCAGATGGACTTTGAAACGAGAGCCTTTCCCGGTTTCACTCTCGACGCTCACAAAGCCGCCGTGGTTCTTCACGATCCCCGCCACGGTGGAAAGCCCGATACCGGTTCCCTTGCCGAAATCTTTGGTGGTGAAAAACGGTTCGAACATCTTGTTGATGATGTCCGGTGGAATGCCCGTGCCGGTGTCTGTGACGGTGATGACCACGTATTCACCAGGTTTTGCGTCCGGGTGGCCGCGCGCGCTTGTCTCGTCCAGCAGCAGGTTCTCCGCGCCCAGGGTGAGCCTGCCGCCGTTGGGCATGGCATCGCGCGCGTTGACGCACAAGTTCATGAACACCTGGTGCAGTTGCGTCACGTCCGCCGTGACCGCCCAGAGATTGGCCGGCACACGCCGTCCGATCTCAATTGATTTTGGGAAGGTCTCCTGAAGGAATTTTTCGATCTCCAGAATCACGTGTTTGATCTGGACCTCGACGCGTTTTTCCTCGACGCCTCGCGCAAACGAAAGCACCTGGCGGACGATATCGGCGCCGCGTTGAACACTGCTGGAGAGCATGCCGAGCATCTGCTGGCTCTGTTCATCGGGGAGTTTTCGCTTCAAGGTTTGAACGACCATCATGATCGGCGCGAGGACGTTGTTGAGATCGTGCGCGATCCCGCCCGCCAGCGTGCCGATGCTTTCGAGCCGCTGTGCGCGAAGGAATTGCGCTTCCAGTTTCTTTTTCTCCGTAAGATCGCGCAGGAAGGCGTTGAAGGTGACG
>JACQHZ010000158.1 GCA_016198745.1 Verrucomicrobiota bacterium | reverse complement strand
GTGTCGGGGTGAGGCTCAAGGTGGCGCGCTCGGGCTCCAGGACTTTGTAAATCGCGCGCTGCCGCGCGCGCACCTCGCCGACCAGCGCAAAGACGCAGTGCGCTTGCTCGCGCCCCTCGCGCGCGAGGTCGCCAACGGTCCGAATGGGCTGGATGACGTCCGTCCCCGGAAGCGGCGGATCGGGGAGCGGATCGTCCATCGAAAAACCGTGTTTTCGCACATCCGCCTTCCACAGCGGTTCCATGAGGGTGTCGTGCCACTTTTGAAGATCAGTCACGGAGCGCAGGCAAGGCGTGCGCTCGCGCTCGCCCACGAAGCGCAGCATCCGAAAACAATCGGAGAGCAAGACCCCGACCGCCGCGTCGGCTGCCGCCAGTTCGCGCAGGAAATGGAAACTGAATCGCCCGGCCAGACGTTGGTTCCGCAAAATCGCCACCACGGGGCCGTTGACGGCCGGAAGGTGCAGCAGCCATTTGCGTTCGTCCTTGCGCCGCATGGCGTCGCGCAGATCGAGCAGGAGCGGAACCGCGCACCAGGCGGGTTCCACTTTGCGCAGCACGCGCGCCGGCCATTCGCCGTCCGGCCAGCCGAGCCAACGGGCGAGATCGCGCTGGCGCCGACGGCTCATCACGCGCGCCGAGCGCCAGGGATGCGTCAAGCCGGGGCGGAAGGCCCAGCTCGACGCCAGGGCAAACGCCAAGGCTGGATTCTGACGGACCAGGTCGGACGCCTCCGGACACCGGGCAAGCAGACAGAGGACGTGCCATTGGCGCGAAGCAAAGCTTCCCGCGAGTTTCCGAGATTCATCCGGGATGGTCGCGATGAAACGCAGGGCATGCTCGCGTTCCATCTTCGCCAGGCGCGCAAACCAGGCGTCAAGTCCGGTCAACTCGACGGGCGCCGCTGAGGCGGCCTGCGGCTCGGGAGCATCCAGGTCGAAGGAGGCATGGGGTTCCCAATAACGGCCCACGCGACGGGGCGCCCGGCAGCCGGCCAGCCAGCCTTCGCGAAGCCGGATGGCCGGGCGGATCGGTTGCCATTGACGCCGTTTCCACGTCATCCGCCAGGCGCGCAGTTCCGGCCAACCCCGGATGACACAGACCGCCGTCTTGTCGAACCTGTAAAACTTGCCGTTTTTCCAGGCCGTTCCCCACCGGAAGCAGGCGGGCTGTTTCGGCGTCGTTGTGAGGCTGGCAGCGGTCTCGTTCATGCGCGGAAAATTGAATGTTGGGGCGGGGTTTACCCCCGCCCGTCGAGTGCGAATGGGAGGGGATAAACGTCCCGGCTCCCTTCTTCCCTTCCACCTACCCCTCCCCTACACAGACTGTAGCGGCGGTCTATGACCGTCGCCTCCGCAACCTTACGGCGGTCATAGACCGCCGCTACAATCTTGTGAAATATCCAGCCCGCATATATCACACCACCGCGTGAAATATGCGCCCGCAGGGCCGACCATTCGACGGAAACCGCCGAATTGTCGGGGCAACCCCGACAACACACGGTGTTGTCGGCCTCTGGGAGGCCCAAAACGAAGCGGGCAGTGTTCATTTCAATTGCGTCTTGCCGAGATCGGCCAAGCGGTTCAGGTTGGCGTCCGAGAACTCCTGCGCCTGCTGCGGGGTGAGATCGACCTTCGTCTCTTCCTCGGGCACATACGGGACCAGTGTGGAGTACTGCGACACGCTCTGGAGATAGCCGTACCAACGCCTCAGGTCCGACTCGGTCCACTGGTTGTCCTCACACTCGCGCGCCAGGTAACGAATCATGACGGGACGCTTGGTGGCCATGGCTGGACTGGTGGCGTACTGGTGGTATTTGCTGTAACCGTTGAAATCCCTGAGATCAAGAAAGCCAAGGCGTTGCGCGGTATCGTCGCTGTCCAGTTTGAGCTGGGTCGGATGACACAGGAGGCTGGTGTTCATATCCTTGAGCACGCGGCGAACGCGGAACTCGCGCAGCGCCAGCACCGCGACGAAGACGACGCCGAACATGTATCCGAGCGGGTCCGCGCGGTCGTCTCCTGGTTTGGGACTGCCGCGAACGGCCAACATGATCGGGCAGCAGACCGCCGCCGACAGCACGAATGCCACCATCGCCGACCCCATGACCCGTTCCACGACGCCAGTGGTGTAGCAGTAGCGGTTTCCGTCGTTGAAATGCGAGGAATGGCGCGGGTGTCCGGAACGCCAAAGGCTGACGAAGCTCCATGCCGCGAAGATGAGGATGAGCCAGATGATCATTTCAGTCTCCTGAGCTGCTTGTAAAACCCCATGTAGCGGCGCTTCTGTGAAGCGCCGGCCGCCGCAAATCTGCGCTTCGCAGAAGCGCAGCTACATCTCTCAGCGGAGTTTTGCAAGAGGCTCTCCTTTCTTGGTTTTAGAAGCCGATGCGATGGCCGTTCGCAGCCGCCTTGCCGGTGGGTTTTTTGCAGTAGATCTCGGCCAGGGAGTAATCCGCCTGGGGCGGCAGGTTGATCTGTTTGCTCTCGGCCAGCAGACGCGCCTGGCCCGCATTCAGCCGGTGAAACTCGCGGTAGGCCAGCAACCGGCCCGGTCGTAGCAAAGCCGGATCCAGGGCGTCCAGCCGGCAGTTGACGGTGCAGATCATCTGGAGTTTGAGGAAATCGCCCAGAAGACCATCAGCCATGTTGAGCAACGTGGAGACATGCTCGCCGTTGGACGCATTCCGGGGCGCGAGCAGCGCTTCCGCGTCTTCGACGATCAACATGCGCTTGAACCTGGGGTTTGCGTCCTCGTCCTCAAGCCAGAAGCGCACCAGGGAGGGATTGGAGATGAGATGAAATTCGTTGGTGGGCAAAAAGTAGAACCGCATGGTCGCTTTCAGACGGTTGATCAAGTATCGAATGAAACTGGTCTTGCCGGTGCCCGGCGGTCCGGAGAAGACCGCCACCCCGGTGTCCTGGGTCGCCAGTTGATCCAGGAATTCCCGCTGCCAGGCGGGGAAATCCACGCCGTAGTGCAGGGCCAACTCCGGATTGTCCAGAGGCGCGCGCTGTTTCATCACCACCCCTTGGGTGCGCACGCCGTGCTCGTCGTTGCGCAGGATGTAAAACTCCGTGGGCAACCGGCGAGAAATGCGGCGACGATAGCGTCGCGCCCAGTCCAAGGCGAGTTGCTCGGCAGCGCTCATGTCGGGCGCCCAGACCGCCATTTCCTGGATGGGACCGCCAAAGCGTTTGATTCTGACGAAAATACCGCCATCCAGTTCGAAGATCAGCTCTTCCCAGTAAAAGCCGCGGCGTGAGCCGGACTTTTTCTCCCGGCTGCCATGGACCAGGTGCGCGCGATGGTCGGTCACAAGGTCGTCCATCCGCAAACAGACGCCTTGGTTCACCCGAAAGAGCGGCGGCCGCGGCCCGGTCAGGAGCGGGCCGTGGTAGTCGCTCACGGCCGTCTCCTTCAGGCGCAGCCACACGTCTGAGATGCGATCCATGATGGTGATTATTGTACTATGGTAACGATTATCGCCTCACCGTTTATGCCTGCGAACTGGGTGAATTTATCAGCCAGCCAAGTCGCTTTAGCCTTCTCCATCAGCGTGGCCTCAGACGGCAACAGGGTCCACACATCTCCATCAAACAAGATGGAGTTTCCGTAATCATCATCGCCGTCGCTAAACCCGAAAATCCAGCTAACAACTATGGCTGCAACGTCAGCCACGAGGAAGGATTCGAATTCGTCGCAGTAAACCGCGTAATTTCTACTGGTATTCATGTGTTCCTTTCTTCAGGGTTCCAAGGTCAATTCCAACCTCCTTGAACGGGGCAGGCGCGAAAAGGTCCGGACCGACGACGCGGACGGGCGTTCCATGAATGCGCGCCAGGCGGCTTGATCGACCTCGCGGCGGCCTTCAAGCAGGACCACCGGCCGGGCGACGTTTCAACATGCTGACGAAAGAGTTCGCAGCCAGACGCGGCCGCACTTGTGGAGTTCAACATATGCCGATCATAGCATGAAATCAAGATTTCATCCCCAAGATTCGAAAAATAAATATGCCAGAAAATGGCATTCGGTAGTTTGCAAATTCGAAAACTTGTGATATAATCCCCGCCCGTTTGAAAAAAGGATCATCTTGGGAAGCAAATTCCCGTGCCAACCACTCACGAAAACAGTAACGGTTTGGATTCGCCAATGAATGACCCCGCAACCATCGGCCCTGATGACGGCAAGGCCCGCTTCATTGACGGCGACAAGTTCTGGTTCCACGCGGTACGCGAGTACTTTCTGAAGGTGGAGGTGGTCCCTGTCCACTACGAGTGCGCGACCGAACGGTTGTGGGACTTCCATCGACGGGAGGACCGGCGCTGGAGCGCGACGGAGCTTCCGAGGGACAGAAGGAGAACGATGTAGCCCTCGTCCGCCCGATCCCGCAAGTCGTTTCGATCATCCTGACCATCCATCCGGTTTGCGGCTGGCTTCCCTGCTTTCAAGTGACGTGCTTGCAAGATGGTGTAGCGGTGCTTCTATGAAGCGCCGTCTATTCGATTCGTCACCAGCCGCTCGATGATCGTTGACACCCGGCCAGCGCCCGTACTCATGCCACCATAGGGCGGAGGCTCGTGTTTATACGTACAGAACAAATCACAACAGATCCTTCACGCCCTTCACAAGTGCGCGCTGCTCGCCAAGCGATAGCTCCGGAGCCGCGACGGGGCGTGCCCGCGTTCTGCCGCGCCCCGCACTTGAAACGCTTTTCAGTTCTGGAAAATGGTAACCTGCCTTTCGCGTTCTGATTTCTTCGCCATTCCCCATAATCACCCGCGCCGCCATCTGGATTCGCTTGAACAGTTCCCTATGATCATGGCCGCCACCGTTCGGCATGCGGATTTCAAAGCGCCACGCCTCCCAATCCTTGGAAGCCGTTTTATCCAACCCGAAAAATTTGAATCTCAATCGCGCAAACTCTGGATGAGTCGCCAGCAATCGAAACACCTCTTGCGCCCAGTGGAGGTCCCAATATGAAAACACCCAAACAATGGGGCCCTTGGCGTCTTTTGGATTCGGACTATCGGGATGTCCTTGACAGGACATGACAGTACGAATGCCACACATCGGCATCGTTTTCACGAACAGGGCGATTCCTGGATCCAAGCATTCAACCGGCACCCTCGGTCCATACTTGCATCTCCGGAAGGAATTCTCATTGCGATTCATGAATCCGAAGTCGCTCGGGCCCGTCATATGGTTGGCAGCAGGCAAATTGCGAATGCTCTCAAAAAGTGCCGCTGCATCAGTCTTTGGGGGAAGCGATACTTCCGCGCTCCATTTCCGGCCTCGAAGGCGGCGCAAGTGGAGTCCACATTCTTGCATTGTCTCAAGATCTTCGCGGGGACTGCCGCGCGAAAGCAGGATTCGTTCTCCCTGCTTCACAGCCAAGAAACCACGCCACAACAGACTTTCTAATAATTCATTCATCATGAAATGCCTCCAAAATGATGCAGTGGCGCTTCTATGAAGCGCCGTCCATCGGAAGTCTGCGCTTAAAGTGTCACCGGTCGAATCAAAATGTACCACCTCGGGTCGAATCAAAATGTACCACCCTGGGTGGGGGGAACGTATGCTTAAGAG
>JACQHZ010000009.1 GCA_016198745.1 Verrucomicrobiota bacterium | reverse complement strand
TCAATGATCTGCAACTCGCCGTGACGCCCCTGGTAACGACTGTTGCGATAGAAGCAGTGATAAAACTCCCACGCGCAGGCGCGGCATTCCCGGCGGAAATTCTCGAACGAACCGCATTCGTCCTTCGCCGCAATCTCGAAGACGTAACCGTAGTCGCACCACTCGCGAAACTCCTGCGTGATGGTCGCCGTGCGACCCTCGATCAACGGCATTTCGAGGCGCAGGTATTTGTTTTTCACCACGCGGCGCACGGGCATTTTCTTTTCCTCGACCATTGCGGTCATGCGGACACCGACATAGACATCGCCGAAGCGCAGGAAATGCCACGGGCCGTCTTCAATCGTCTCGTCGGGCATCCGCAGGAACGTGCCGAACAGAATGCTGAACTTGAGTTGGCTGATCTCTTTGCCGATCAGCACCGGCCCCAGCGAACCCAACACCAGCGCCGACCCGCGCTTCTGGACTGTATGGTAGTGGCCATAATCATTGACGTGGCTGGTCTCGGCCGTCGGTCCCTCAGGAGCGGGGTCGAGGTCGCCTTGATCGAACTCGCCCGCGATCGTCTTGTGCCAGACCGTGACGCGATCCCGCCATGACTGCGGCTCCGGCACGGCTGCCAGCGCCGCATGCAGGACCGCCTGCTGACCCGATTGATCGAACCACGTGTCCGACGCTGTCCCCAGCGCATACAACGGCTGATGAAACGCGCGAGTTTGGATTTCCTTCACGCCGCCGAGAAGGCCGGCCTGCCCCGAATCGGTCGTCGCGTGAATTTCGTACGGATACTCACGCGGCGCGCGCGCCCAGTCCCGCACGCCGGGCGCGATGCTTTCGTAACTCGCCGTCATCATCTCGACGAACTGGGCCAGGTTGAAGCCCATATTGCGGCCATGATGGATGAAAGCGGGAAACGCTTTCACATCCCGCAACACATCGATCGGGTTGATGCAAAGCGGATCGCCCGTGAGATACCACATCGCCGCGTTCATGACCGACGTCGTGGCCGTGACATCCATCGTGTACGCGCGCGATTGCGAACCGCCGATGGCGCCTGTGCCGGGATGCCAGTGGCCAAACATGTCCAGCAGGATGCGATTGCTGCACGCCAGCGCCATCTCCCGCGCTTCCTTCGTCGTCGCGCCTTCCGCCACGTCCATCAACGCCGCCAACGTGATCGGCGTGTAGGTGCCGCTGGTGTACTCGCTGAGCAAACCGCGCCGTTCGAAGTGCGCGCAGAGTCCTTCCAAATAAAACAACCCCTGATCGAGGTGATCCTTCCGTCCGAGCGCTTCGCCCGACAGAATCATGGCGCGCACCGACATCGCCGGCATATTGTCGTTGTAGCCATGGAAAACGTAGTCATTTGCGCCGCTGGACGGCGCGCGCGCGCCCTCGCTTACGACGAATTTCGCCAGATGTTCCTCGGAGCATTTGATGAGATCGGGCCGCATAAACTTCCGCTCCCGGACAAGGTTGGCGGCCACCGATGATGTGGTAAACACATCCCACTGGTCCCACATCGGCGCGGCGGCATAGATGACGTTGGCGAACTCGCGCTCCTTCGCGTCGGGCGACGAGATCAGCGCGGGATAAATCCAGTACGGAATGCGCGGATCATTTTCGGTGGCGGGTTGGTACGTGCCATCGGATTTGAACACTTCGTGGACTTTGCTGCGCGCAAACCGGTAGTACTCCTCCTTGCGCGCGCGCATGGCGGGAAAATCAAAAGCAAGGGCGGTTGTCATGGTGAGTTTCTTTTCATGGTGAAGGTAATTGATTCCATCTTGCCTGGAACAAGTTTTTTATCGCTAATTTCAAGACGGCAGGTATTGCCGGCCGGAATCGTCACTCTTTCACTCAGTCCCCCAAGCTGCGGCGTGTTTGGGGGCGAAATCACGGAAACATCCAGCTGTTTGTCGGTGGGATTATGCAGTTCAACAAAAGGCTTGTTGCCGTCCTTCAGGCCGTCCGTCACAACCGTGATTTTCACATCCTTATTGTCGCAGACCAGGATATTCCCCACCCACAGTTCATTGGCGGGCAGGATCGGTTCCTGGAAGAAGGCGACTCCCTTGACCACCGGCACAAACCGGAACCATGGCCGAATCCGGCTGTAGACCGCGACACAACCGTTATCCTCAAGGCCCTTGATGCGGAACGGAAGATCGATGATCAAATCGCGCGGACCAATGGTCAAAACCGTTTCGTTTTTATCCGCCATGGCGGTGAAGAAAAAGCGGCCATCAACAAATGCTCCCGCTTTCATGACAAAGGGATAGCCATTGGTGTGTCCGTCAAAATTCATCGCCGACAACGTGTCTTCCAGAAGATCATTGCCGACCGCTGAATCGGCGAAGGAACCCACGGCAAATTGATAGGTCAGTTCCGTGCTGGCTTTCACCTTCTGCCCGTCCTTTCCCATGCCGATCCACATCCAGCCGGGCAGGAATGCCTGATAGGCGAAATCGCTTCCGGCCGGCGCCATAAATCCATGGTAACCGACCAATGACGGCATCAGCGCGGCATAACCGCCCGGTCGTATGCGTCCCGTGATGCGGACAGGTTTTTTCTCGTCAACCAGTCGCGCGAAGCGGGTTTTGCCCGACGCATCGGTCACTACCATCGAATCTCCCTGGGCTTTTTCCAGGTTGAGGGGACACATCATTCTGGCCAACCGGATGGGCACATCGCCTTCCAGGGTCACGTCCTTGGTAAACCGGATTTTGCCTTCGTGCCAGATGATCCCGCCGCGGTAATCCTGGATCCCCTCCCGAATCCGCCGATGGTTCCAGGACGTGTACCAATCCGTGCGCGTAGCGGGGCTGTAGATCGTATGGGTGCGCTCGTAACACTCAATGGGACCGAGATCTCTGGGGATAGTGCCGAGTGCGGGTGTGGGGCGCGTCTCCGAGTCGAAAGGCTCGGCAAGGTGGGTCATCCGTTGCGTGGCGATTTGAAGATTGTAGGAGCTCAGGCCGACGTCGAGGATTTTGCCGACAATGCCATGTTTCTGGAATTGGGGATATTCACCTTGATCGGTCACGATCACTTCCTCGCCTTGCGCGTTTGGCATGGGACAGAGATAACCGGCCGAATCCCATCCGAACAACGTATGCTGGATTCCGTTTTCGAACGCTTTGGCCATGCTCATCATTTCATTGCGATCGGGGTGCCAGCACATGCCCGTGGCGCCGAGGATGTTCAGATTGTCGCCGCATCGGAACAAGCCCTGCTTGTAGCAATAGACCCGGATAACCCAGGAGAAAGCGCGTTTGCCCTTGGTGTCCGTGACTTCCAGCGTCAGGTCATGTTGTTGATCTTGAACACACTCGAATTCCCTCGCCAATTCCTTTTCGCCTTTGCCGAGGAATCGACGGAAGAGTCCCTTGTCCGCATCGCGGACTTTCACATCCGCGATTCCGTCATCTGAACGCACGACGAACTTCAGCCGTACTCGCTGGGCGCCTCGCGTTTTTTTCCAGTTGGACTCCATCTGGCTGTTGATCGCATTCCAGAACGCAATCACGGGCCCCTCGCTGACGAACTGGCCGCCGAGCCATGCCTCCCAGTAGGCTGCGCAACGCGTGTTCAACCCTTTGCGGGCCAATGCGAGATTTCGAAAGCCGGTAAAACAGGTTCTGGCTGATCGGG
>JACQHZ010000149.1 GCA_016198745.1 Verrucomicrobiota bacterium | reverse complement strand
TCCCGCCTGCCAATGGCACACGGCCACGTGCCGTCGGCGGGCAGATCGCGGGAATGACCGGGTTAGTTACGCGCCAAACATCTCGAACCGCCGCCCATCGCAGCGGGGGCGCGCAGGGAAATGGGCGCCAAATTTCGCATGGTCGTCGGCCAACCATTGAACCGTGAACCTTGAACCTTGGAACCATTCCAGTTGAGTAGAAAGGATATAAATTCAAACAAATCAGGTTCGATTACGACCTTTAGCATATTTCAAAATCCTTCTCTCGTATAATAATGATGAAATGATGATTGAAACTTCGGCATGGTTCAGAGTTCAGCGGTTCAGGGGTTTCCGCCGGGGCGCGACTTCGCGGGAGCGAGAAAGGTTGAAGGAACTGAACCTGTCTGCCGGGGCGAGGTCTCGCGGGAGCGGAGGAGCGAGAAAACCGGCAACCGTTGAACCGTGAACTCTTGAACCATGCCGAAAAACCTCCTGAAATCCGCGGCCGAAACGGCCATGAATGCCCTCAAGTTTTTCGAGGAACGCCTGACGCCGGGGGCGGTTTTCCTGAAGAGCTTTTCCCGGTCATTGCAGTGGGATGACTACTCGTGCGGCGCGCAGTGCGCTTTCATGATTCTCGCGTATTATGGACGCGCTCGATCCTTGCGCAACGTCATGCGGGACGCGGGAACAAACGATGACGGGACCGGCCAGGATCAGCTTCGGGCGCTGTTTGCAAACCGGGGATTGCGGCCCCGGCGGATCAGTCGGCCTACCATTGCCAAAATCCGCCGGGCGATCGCCCAAGGGTTTCCGGTTCTGGTCGGCGTGGATGAGGATCACTGGGCGGCCGTGTATGGATACGCCCCAGGTTTTGTGTTGGTCGCCGATCCTGCTGCGGACCGCAGCCGGTTTTGCCGGCAGTCGGTTCGTGCGTTTCAAGAACGCTGGGACAAGTGGGCCATGCGCATTGAAAAATGAAATGAATCATCTGCCGATGCTTTGCTGGGAACTCACCGGTCTCAAGAAAATGCACACGATTGATTTCGCAAAAACATCGCACGTGCTGCTGAACGTTTGCAATTCAGCGCTGAATGGGTGAGGCTCGAATTTTCATGAGGTTGACCATTCACCGGGGAACGCGCCAGATTGGCGGCAGTTGCGTGGAAATCGCCACCGATTCAACGCGCATCATCATTGACGCCGGTCTGCCGCTCGATGACATCCGTGAAGATCAAAAGCCAAGGCCCAAACTGGATCGGGACAAACCCATCCCGGAAGGACTGGCCCCCGTGGTGGACGGCCTGTTCGCCGCCGGCCAGAAGGTGGACGCCATATTCCTCTCGCACGCGCACGCCGACCACAGCGGTCTGCTGAGTCACACGCGGGAGGATATCCCGGTTTACATGACCAGGGGCACGAGCAAGATGCTTCTGGCCGGCTCCATCTTTGCCGCCCAATGTCCCGTGCCGCGTGAACGGCAGCGGACGATGAAACCCCGTCAGCCCGTTGTGCTGGGCGACCTCGCCATCACGCCCTGGTCGGTGGATCACTCGACATTCGATTGCGTCGCGCTGCTCGTCGAGTCCGGCGGGAAACGCGTGCTTTATTCGGGCGATCTGCGTCTGCACGGGCGGAAGCCGGGCATGGCGCGCGCATTGATTCAGGCGGCGAGTTCGCCGCCCGTGGATGTTCTTGTGATGGAAGGCACGCACTTTTCCGGGCGTCATGAACGCGGCCCGACCGAGGAAGAGCTGGAAGCGGACATAGCCGGGCATGTGCGGACCGCAGAGGGACTGGTCTGCGGCATCTTCTCGCCCATGCACGTGGACCGGCTGGTGTCGTTCTTCAAAGCGGCGCGGAACAATGGCCGCACCTTTGTCGTGGATCCCTACGGCGCCTTCGTCCTGCACCTGGTCTCCGGCCAGTGCCGGATACCGAGGCCGGACGCGGCGGCGGGGATTCGCGTGTTTTACAACGCGCACTTCGAGCAGACATGGCAACGCAAGAACCTGGGCAAGATTCACGGGATGTTCACGGCCTCCCGCGTCTCGAAGGATGAGATTCTCCGGTCGCCCAAGGACTTCTTGATGCTGTTCCGACCGAGCATGTTGAAACTGGACTTTGCCGGCGCTTTTCCGTCCGCGGCGAAGTGCCTTTACTCCTATTGGAACGGCTATCTGGTTCGGAAAGAGTGGAGTGATTTCAAAACCCAGCTTGCCGCAGCAGGCGGTGAGTTCATCGAATGCCACACCAGCGGCCATATTTTTTCGGACGATATCGTGGAGTTCGTGAAGGCGGTTAATCCCAAGGAGGTGATTCCCGTGCATACAACCAGCCCGTCTTCATTCGGCGAGCATTTTCCCAACGTCCGCTTCCCAAAGGACGGCGAGGGAATCGCTGTTTGAAAAGATCATCACAGAAAGGAATCCAGAAGCGTCCCATAGAAAATGGATAAAGGGATGGGGAGCACACGCGGCTCCACCGCTCGTGGCGGTGGCAGGCGCCTGTCCCGCTCCAAGCGGGATGTTCAAAATCGGCGGTTCGCCGATTTTCCAGAGGGAGGATGGTTGGCGAGACACCCCGACTCCCTTTCTCCCTGCCACTTCCGCCGCGCACAACACGCGGGCCGCGTGTGCTCCCCGAAACCAAAATTCATAAACTCACATTTACAGATCAAGCGAACATCTTCTCTGAAAAGGGAGCGAAAAACTCCCTTTTGTACAAATTGTAGGATGGCTGTGATCCAGATGAAATCCTCGGCACATGAAAGGGTTCGTCCCAAGATAAGCGCGCAACCTCCCGGCTCCAATCTGATCGTCTGAATGCCGCCGTTGAACGCGGAGAAAGGCTGCGTCAAGGGGCCAGCCATGGCATTTTCGAGTGAGCATCTGAAAGCAACCCGGCGCCCCCGTCGCACTTCATCAACATTTCCTCATCAGCCTTCCAACAAATCTGTGACACGTGTCACACAATTTTTGTAAGACTCCGGATGGCGGGTTGGACATCTGGAGTTTGTTCACTGTCTGGTCGCTCGCTCGAACAGGTGATTTTTCCGAGACGCAATGTAACTTTGCGAGGACCAGCCTCTCAACCCTTCCCTTCCGGCAGGAAAAAGAGCCTGATCTTCCCGGCGGCGTTGTTCGCAAAGCACGTGACTTCCGGCGAGCGATGAACCGGGTTGCCGGTCAGGATCAGGAAGATTGGGCGGGGCGATTCGCGGAGCAATCGCCGCAGGAACTCGATGAACCGGGGCGGCGTCACTTCGTCCTGCACGAGCATGAAGCGGCGTCTTCCCTTGAGCGTGGCGACCGTCAGCAGCCGGCAATCCGCCCAGCGTCTTTCCCAGCCCAGGAGAATCTGCGCTTTGCAGTGGCGCGCCATGCCGCGGATGGCGGCGTAATCCCGCCGATACCATCCGGTCTCGCGCCATGATGCCAGCCGACGCGGACGGACGTCCAGCAGCATCGCCTCCAGCCAGCGGTTGACGGTGGAGAGGCTGGGCTTGATCCCGAATCGCCGCGCCACGACCTCACGGATGACCGGGGGACTCCAGAGCCAGGTGTCCGTTCCCAAGGCGCGCGGGGTCTTGCGCATCAACGACTTCACCAACCAACGCTCGCGCGCATCGGTCAACGCCCTCGGACGACCCGCCAGCGGCCGGGCTTTCAACCCCTCCTCGCCTTTCTCGCGGTATCGGGCCAGCCATTCATAAATCCGGCCCCGGCTGAAACCGATCTCGCGAATCACCGTCTCCGGGCTTTCACCGGCAAGCACCCGACGGATTGCCTGGAGCCGGACCCGTTCCAGTTCCCCGTGAGACAGCTTCCGCCCGTCATTTATCCCAATCGTCATCCGCGCAGCATGTCCGCTTACTTTTGAATTGTAAATCACATTTTTGCGCATGTTTTACGAGGGTGCGCCGCCTTTTCCTCATCAAAATCCACTTTGTCTGCGTATGGATCAGGCAGGCAAACACATCCAAACAAACCATGAAACATCTGACCCCCATGAAAAACCCACAACAAACCATCTGCAATGCAATCGCGGCCCTCGCAGTGTGCTTCATTCTGAGCGCATGCGGTCGCAGCGCGCCTTCACCCGGTGATCCGGACGTTCAGAAACTCACTCTGGAAGTGTGCGACGGGCTGCTGCGCGACCAACTCCTGATCCCCATCGCCGCCAATGAGACGGGCACTTCCCCTGCGGCGATGGCCGGCAGCGGCTATCCATCGTTGAAATACAGCGAATGGAAAAAGGTCGCAGCGGAAAATCCGATCATCGAAAAGGCAATCAAACTGTTATGCAAAAGGAATTCTCATGAGCGTTACCCTGGACTCGGAAGCTTATTCTCTGGACCCGATTCAAGAGCACTTGCGCGGGCAAATTTACCACGTGGCCGAGGCCTTTGGCCGTTGGCAGATCGTCAAAATGGTTGCAGCCTTCAAGCACGCCTGCATTTATTCTCACAGCCGTTACCTGCGTGATCGGCGGCGACCGAAGTGGTCGAACATTGCCCTGCGATTGGAGGATGACATCTGGGTGGCGATTGATTCGAAGTATTATGAAGCGGGACACGGCCATGTCCGTGTTTATGCCCGCACTCACGATGCCGCGCATCAAAGGCTGCTGCAACTGTGTGAACAGTACGGAGCAAGACCCAGGCGTGAAAAACCGGCTTTTTTCATGCTCACGAAAAGCAAGTCGGAGCGGTCGTACTTTGCCACGACTTCGGTTTGGATTCGATCCCAATGGCTCAGCGACAATGAGCAGTTGGCGCTGCACTATGGCGATGAATTTCCGCAGTGGGCGGCCGACCTTGAACAACGCCTTTGCAAGAAAGCAACCGGCCTATTCCTCCTGCGGGGAGAACCTGGAACGGGGAAAACCTATTTTCTCCGGCATTTGATCTGGCGGCTTCGACGAACGCATCGGACTTTTTACATTCCAAACGCCCACTTTGACCTGCTGAGTTCGCCGTCCATGACCCGATACTGGTTGCAGCAACAGGAAGAACATCCCCGGCACAAAGTGCTGGTCATTCTGGAAGATGCTGAAAATCTCGTGATGAGACGAGGCCAGGACAATCGCGCGGAGGTGGCGAATCTGCTGAACCTTGCCGATGGACTCTTGGGCGAGTGCGTTCGCGCCCAATTGATTTGCACGGTCAACTGTCCGATTGACCAGTTGGATGCCGCCGTCACGCGCCGCGGGCGGCTGCTGGCGCACCACGAATTCAGGCGGCTGACCCGAGCCGAGGGGATGGCCCTGGCCCGGCACAAGGGGATCCGAGTTCCCCCGCAGGAAGACTACTCCCTGGCCGAGATCTACGCGGGGCAATCCGCAACAACCGGCATTGACGCCCCCCGCGCCATCGGCTTCCAACCCCTCGTGGAATCAAAGGCTGCATAACCCGGATATTTCACACTCCGCGAGTGTGAAATATCCGCCCAGAGGCCGAAATCGTCCCGGCGGGCGATAAAAATACCCAGCAATTCTAATTATGAGGTTCAAAACCACCGGGGCGCGCGCGGTTATCAGCCCCCCATCCTAACCTTCCCCCGCAAGGGGGGAAGGGATTTCCTCCCCCCTTGCGGGGGAGGAGCAAGGCTTGCCACGTACCACGTGGTGGGGGGTAGGATTGCCCTTTGTGGAGTCCACGCCCCGCCAAAATGAGAACTTCTGTAAAAACACCTTGATCAGCTATCGCAAAAATGCGATATAGGATATGACCCTTTTATGCCATCAAGCCACGTTGTCTTTTACCAAGAAAAGGATGACGATGCCCCTGTGGTGGACTGGCTGAAAGAATTACGACAAACCAATGCGAAAGCTTTTATCAAATGCCGGGCTGCCATCGCGCGCCTTGCCCTGCTGGGCCATGAACTGCGTCGTCCCGAGACTGATTTTCTCCGAGATGGAATCCATGAATTGCGTATTCGCATGGGTTCGGTCAACTACCGCCTGCTTTACTTTTTCCACGCGCAGACAGTTTCCGTCGTTGCTCACGGTTGCACGAAGGAGGATATAATACCACCCGCCGAAATCAAACGCGCCATCATCCGCAAAATCGCCTTTACCGCCAACCCTGCCGCCCATATTTTCAAAGGAGAAATTGAAGATGCCTAAGATCAAAACGACCACGGACGCTCTCAAAATCCTCGACCACATGACCGGCAAAAACGCGAATTTGCAGCGCATGTTTGAGGAGGAATTGGCCAGCCGCGAGGTGGCCCATAAAATTCACCATCTGCGCAGCAAAGCCGGTCTTTCTCAAGCCGAGCTTGCGCAGCGCGTCGGCACAACGCAATCGGTGATTTCTCGGTTGGAGGATGCCGATTACGAAGGGCACTCGCTCGCCATGCTCCATCGAATTGCCGCCGCTGTGGAACGGCGCGTGGAGATTCGCTTTGTGCCATCCAAGCGTCGGCTGCAACCAGCATGAAGCGGTTTTCGCGGTCGTTGCAGTTGGACGGCTTTTCGTGCGGCCCGCAGTGCGCGTCCATGATTCTGGCGTATTGACACCGTGGCGCGCGCTCGACCGCTTCGGGCGGCGGCAACGGCAGGCCGAGGTCAAGCAGGATGCGGGTGGTGGCGGTCGCGATCTCGACACAGTTGCCGCCAATCTGTTGCGCACCGCGATGGATGATCACGCGCATGCCGGGCAGGATGGCGGATCGCGGCGCTCCTGAAAACGGGAAAGCGCGCCTGCGGTGCGGAACCCTTCACGGTCAGTCCGGCGGGGCGACGGGACTTGGTTCTTGGGCAGTTGAAAAATCTGTGACTCCCGCAAAATCTTTTGATACAAACTTCTGGCGCGCACGACCGGCCCCATGATGACCACTGAAATTATTTTTGGGCACGGCTGGTCGTGGGGGCATCTTGCGGTCGCCGCGGCGCTCGCGGGCGTTTTGTTGTGGCAGGTTTATCGCTGGATGCTGGCGCCGATTCCGTGGAAACGGCGCGCGCCGCTGCTCGCGCTGCGCGCCACATGGTCGTTTCTGCTGCTCTGGTGCATCTGGGACCCCGTCCTTCAAACAGTGACGCGCACGGAACAATCCATTCCGCCGCGCGTGATGGTGATGGTGGACGTCTCGGCCAGCATGGGGCTGGCCGGCGAGCAGGGCGTTGATCGCTGGCAGGGCTTGAAGGAAATCACCCGGCAACTTCACGCGGTTCTGGAAAAGACGCAGGTCAAACAAGCGGACTGGTTGGCGTTCGGCTCGCAACTGCGTCCGTGGCAGGAGAATCTCGCGCCCAAGGACGACCAAAGCCTCGTCTTGCGGCACCTGCGCGAAGCGGCGGAAAAACAGACCGATCCGAGCACGGCCACCGCGCTCTTTCTCCTGACGGATGGCGAGGACACCACCGAAACTCATGCCGCCGATGCCATCTCGGTCTTGCGCGCGCATTCCGTCCGCGTCTTTCCCATCGTCCCGGACGGAACCGTTCAACCTCCGCCGCTGGCAAGAATCGAGCGCGTTCTTGCGCCTCAACAGGTTTCCTTGAATCAGTCCTTTGAAATTCAGGCCGATCTGCGATTGCGCTGCGCGACCGCGTCGGACTTCGTGGCGGCGCTGGAACGTGACGGAAAGGAACTCGCGCGCCAGACCATTCGCCACGGCGGCGATGGCACGGCACGCGCCGAGTTTCCTGTCAAAGCCGAGGCGATCGGTCTTTCCCTTTACACCATCCGCCTTCTGGATGGCGCGAGGAAAACCGAGCTCAGCCATCTCAGCGCCCCGGTGCGCGCCAAAAACCGGGATGCGTTGCGGGTCCTTTACGTTCAGGGCGGCGTGGATTGGGAATATCGCTTCCTGCGTCAGGCGGTCAGCGAAAATCCCACGATCCTTCTCGAAGGCATCACGCAACTCAACAACCAGTCGTTTTTGCGTCAGGCGGCGCGTGGGGCGGCGCCGGACCAGTTGGACCACACGCCGCTGGCCACCGTGCGCGCCGCCGCACAGAACAGCGATGTCCTGGTGCTGGCCAATCTGAATCCCGAATTTCTTGACGCGGAAACGCAAAAGACGCTTCTCGAAATGGTTCGCAAACGAGGGGGCGGCATTCTTTTTTTCAGCGGGAACTCCACGCAGGCCGCGCGTTTTCGGGGGACGTTGCTCGAGGAATTGCTTCCCGTCGCGATCGGGGAAACAAGCGGACCGCCTTTGAGCGCCCCTTGCGCGATGCAGATCACCGCGGATGGACTCGCCAGTGAAATCTGGCGGGATGCTGCCAATGTCAACGCGCCGCTCAGCCAGCCGCCGCCGACCTTCCTCAACTTTGTCCGCGTGCAAGGCGTAAAACCGGGCGCCACCGTTCTCGGAGTTCATCCGCAGGAGAAAACCGGAGGCCAACCGATGCCGCTCCTGACGTCGCAAAACATCGGGGCCGGGCGTTCTGCTTTTCTTGGCGTGGACGCCCTGTGGCGCTGGAGGATGGCGGCGCCCGCGCAAGCGCGCGATTACGACCGTTTCTGGCAGCAGCTCCTGCTGTGGCTGGGAGGGCGCATCCAGGGCGTCGCCATCGAAATGGACCGCGTGCGTTATCCGCCCGGCGACACGGCGCACATCAAGATTCGCGCCGTCAAATCCGAAACGCCGCCGCGCCTTTTCGTTCGCGACTCCGGCGGGCGGGAATCGGAGGCGGCCTTGTCATGGAACGGCGGCGCCACCGAAGGGAAGGCGGATTATCGTTTCGCCGGGCCGGGCGAGTTTGTTTTCACGGTGCGCAATCCGGCGGAGATTCTCGCCCAACAGGTTGTTGATGTCCGGGCGATTGATCTCGAGCTTGAACATGCCGGTCTCAACGAAGCGCTGCTGCAGCAATTGGCGCGTGAAAGCGGGGGGCAATATCTGACGTCCAGGGATGGCGACCTCATTCCGTCCTTTCTGAAATCCCGACAGGAATTGAACACCCGGCGCGAGCGCAAGCCGCTATGGCATTCACCCTGGATTTTCGCCGTCATGCTGGCGGCCTACGGAACTGAATTATTGCTGCGGCACAAATATCAGCTCACCTGAAAAAGGCGTCGCCATTCAGCCGGTTTTCCGCAAGGGAACGATATTTCCCAGGCGTTTTTCTTCACCGTTGCGGGTTGATATCCACCCAGCCCCCCTTCTTGGTGATCACGACCTTTTTGAAGCTCGTTTCGAATGTCTCCAGATCGCGATACTGCACTCCGTAAACGCGATCGAGCGCGGTGGCGAACCGCAGGCCGTCGGCCATGCACTGCAGGAATTCCAGGAAATCCTGTTTCGGATGATCTTCAACAAGAAACTGCGCCAGACGAAGAGACTCGGCGTAAAAGGATCGGACCTTGGCTTCGTCGGCGGGATAATCGCTGGAGGAGGTCAATTCCTCCAAGGGAATGTAAGTCTCCGCCGAGATCGGATGGACGGGCACCCATAGGTTGTGGCCGCGCGGTTTGGTGTAGGCAAGAAAACGTCTGCGCCCCTGTTGTTCGGCAAATCCCTCGCTCAACCAGACCGGCACATGTCCGCGGACGAAACGGCTCACCACCAGATGCGCCATCTCGTGCGGCAACACCGTGCCCGTGAACGGTTGGGCCTTGGGCGGACTGAGCAGATAGATTTCGTTGCCTGAACATACGCCGCCGCTCCAGCGGTCAATGCCGGATTTCGCCACAAAACTCCGCCACAAGACCTCCTTTTCAAACAGGAAAATATGCCCCTTGATCTCCCAACGGTCCTGATCAATCTTCAGGTCCTCTTTGATCTGCGCGTAATAAGTTTCGCTTTCGGAAGCCGCCCGCTCGGCCATCCAGCGTTCCGAGAAATGATAGACGAAATGCTCCGACTCCGCGTGATGCCATTCATTGCTCTCCATGGACAGCGCCTCGATGGCGCGCCGGGTCAGCGTGCGTTGCTGGCGATCATCCCATTCCATATCCTCCAGCTTGGTGGAAATGTCCGCCCCATGAACTGCGGCAACTGAAAAGACGATCCCAAGGAGGCGGATTCCCACCGTAACGCCTTGGAACCAACGTTCGATTGGAAAAAAGATCAAAGCCATTGCAACACGGCCACGGTTTCGATATGGGCGGTTTGCGGGAACATATCAAAAATCCCGAGTTCGCTGAACACATACCTTCCCGCGACGGCTTCCGCCAGCCTTTTCAGGTCGCGCGCGAGCGTGGCCGGATCACAGGAAACATGGATGAGACGGACACACGGTCGTCGCGCGAACAATCTGATTACGGATGGATGAAGCCCTTCACGGGGCGGATCCACGAGGATGGTGGTTTTGTCCGGTGGAACATCTTCCAACAACCACTCCAACCGTTCCTCAACCGGCGCCGCAAAAAAACGCGCGTTGCGAACGCCGTCCGCCGTTGCGCGTGCGATGGCGGCATGGATGGCGCGCTCGTCCCGATCCACGCCGCAGACGCCGGCGAAAACGCCGGCAAGCGCCAGGGTGAAGAATCCCGATCCGCAGTACAGATCAAGGAACTGCGCATCGGGGGAACCCTCGACCCGTTGTCGCACCCACCGGACCAGCGCGGAGGAAATCGCGGCGTTCACCTGGGAGAAACTTCCCTTGGGACTGTCGCCGCGTTCGGAAGCATCGGCCAGCAAGGCATGTCGGGGACGAAAAGACGCCGAGCGCAAGGACGCCAATTGCGCGTTCACCGACTCGTTCGCAATCAGGCAGCGTTCCACGTCCACCACGGTCCGTTTGTCATCGGCGAAAAATCCCAATTCCCTCGCCGGACCCGAGTGAACGGAAATCTGATTGCGGTAACCCAAAGGGCTGGGCGCCGCTTCAAGATGAATGGAAGGAAGCCGTTGAAACCCGCCAATTCGTTCCAGCGTGTCGCGAACCTGCTTTTGCTTGATTCGGAGTTGCTCTTCATACGCGGCATGTTGGTACTGGCATCCGCCGCAGCGGGCAAAACAGGGGCAAGGCGGCGGGACCCGATGCGGCGAAGGGATGACCACCTCCAGCAGTTGCGCTTCGGCAAAGCCCTTGCGCGATTTGCCGAGCCGAATCCGGACCGTTTCACCCGCGAGGGTGTAGGGCACAAACACCACCTTGCCATCCGGCAATCGTCCCACACCGCGGCCGCCCAGGGCCACATCGTGGATCATCACCTGGAACTCGCTCATCACCGGCCGTCCCCTCTCATCGGGGCGGGTCTGCGGGTTGAAAGACCAGACTCACGCAATCACCGTCCGTTCCGGAGCGTTGGACGCGCACTTCGCCCCGGAAAAGTTTCATCACGATCCTGGCAATCTCGACAGAACGGGATGGACCGCTTCCCCCTGCCGCCGTCGTCCCATCCGCATGCGCCTCGGCGCGGCTCCATGGATGGAAACCGCGCGTCTCGATTTTCAGTTCCACACGCGACTCGTTGTCGTCAGAATTGCGGTGAGGCGCGTTGCCCTCGCAAGCTGACCGAAGATGAATCGAGAATGCCGCGGCATCTCCCCCCACGGGCATGGACCGGGACAGAGTACAGCACGCCTCAGAAAGCAGCTCCAGCAGCATGCACGTGAACAACACCGGATCCGCGGAAACCCGCGGCGCTGTCGAGGCCCGATCAAAATGAACGCGAAGCAGCGCGTGCGAGGTCCCATCCAGACGGCTCAGCGATTGGCGGACACAGCCATTGAGATCGAGGTTGCCGCAGCGCACGGTCCGGTTTTGGGCGACATCCTGGAGGTTGCCGCTGAACTGAATGGCCCGTTTCAGCGCGGTATCAATATCCCTGAAACAACCATCCCTCATCTCGGTGTTGGCCGGTTCTTCGCGAATCAGCGCCACATTCCCCATGATGCTCATGAGGAGATTCCTCATTGTGTGGGACAACCCCATCCCCAGCACGCCCAGGGCAAGCCATGAACGGTAAGGACCCCAAATGTCATCCGGACATACATCATGCTTCAATGCGCGCGGGGCCGATGATTTCGACCCGGCAATGCGCGGCCGGGGTGGATGCAACGTTTTTCGCGTCAAGCTCACGATCCCGCATCAAGCCAGAGAACCGCGCGCATGACAATCCCGAATGATGGCGATGCTCCTGCAAAAGCAGCGCGCTGAGTTGCCGTTTGATTTGCCGCTGCTGTTCTTGCATCGCTTTGTCGACGCCGTTCTGCATTTGTTTGTCTTGCAACTGCGATTGCAACTCCTGGTAAGCCACCGAGGCGTAGGAGGTGGACCCCCCAAAGGTGGCAGAAGCGGATCTCTTTGGTCTCTGACAAAACGGGCGACTGCTTGGGATGAGCCGCCGACCCAGGGTCCGAGCCGGCATCCGCAGAACTCTGCGCGGCAGGGACAGCCGTCTGATCTGGCGGGAGCGCCGCTGCCGAATCGCAAGCAGTCTCCCGTTTTTCCTCCGATGCCGAGGTTGGACTGGTCTCGGCCATTTCATGCTGCAATTCCGCTTTGAACCGCTGCAACAGCGGTCGCAACGCTTCGCTCGACAGATGGATGCCGAAAATCCGTTGGATTTCCACCCGAATCGCTCGACTGTAACCGCGTCGATTTTGAGGATAGATCGAAGCAAAACGCACCGCGACAAAGGAGCGGATTTCGGGCGTGAGCTTGCGAGGAGCGCTCCGGCCGGCCAGTGCTTTGATGAGTTGCTCCGGATCGTCGGCTTGCAGAGCTCGGCCCCAACGCTGCATGGTCTTGCGAAACGGGCGTTTAACTTGCGCTAGGTTTTACCTTAAAAGCAGGCTTTTACTGAGATCAGAAGCCATGGGTTCATCGCATTTGAAGGGGTTATCAAATGATCACCATTTCATATTCCTCGATTCGCGGGATGACAAAACTCGCGACATTTCCCTGCATCGCAACCCGCGCCTTCTGCCCGGCCATGGCGAATTGAACCGAGCGCGGACGGCCGGCGTCCCGCGGCAAACGCACGCGGGCGCGTAGCCGACGAATCCACCCTCTTCCCCGAGCAATTGGGTCCAGGGCAGCGTCGCCTTCATTTGGCGGCTGTCGCCGCCGTTGCAGCAGAGCACGGCGTGCGGATTGTGTTTCCGCAGTCCGCGCGCAAACGCCTCGACGTAACCCGCCGGCATCTCGGTCAGGAAGGCTTCGTAATCGGCCTGAAAAGACAGCGGCAGGTCCGCTGGCTTTTCCGGCAGCGGCCGCCCGTGGCGATCCTGAAAAACTTTGCGGCAGTGAGGACACCAGCAGGAGTCCTTAACCGGCCCGTCCAAAAAGACCCCGGCGATGGGATAACGACCGAGGTCTTCCGCCATTTTTTCCGACCACTGGCGGTAGGGGCCGCGGCAACAGATTTCGCCGCCGTCGCCATAGAGGACCTTCGGCCTGCCGTCCGCATCCACCACGTAGCAGTCGGGGGGAAAAGCGGCGGCTTTGAGCCAATGACAGTTGAAATAAATGATGACGCGCATCCCGTGGCGGTGGGCCACCGGCAGATAGCGGCTCAGCCAATCCTCGCGGTAGCCATAAAAATTTTTGAAGCAATAAGCCTTGGGATCGTCGCCGCCCTGGCCTTCAAAGTAGCTGTGGTTGACCATCAGGAATTCGGTGTCGAATCCGGCCCGGCGCTTCCATCGGACCAACTGCTCGATGACCGCTGGATCGTTTTCAATGGTCGGATGACGGTTCGCCTGCGGTTGGCCGAAGTCATAATGGTTGCCCAGAATGGCGAGGGCGGGCGCCACCAGGACGGTTGAGTGGAATTCGTGTTCTGTTTTTGTTTTTGGGTGGGTTCCACAATGCGAGCCTTTCCGGGAATGTTATGGAGCGCGTTCGACCGGAGGGTTGATCTTATGTTCCGAGGAGGAGAAGTCCATAACGGCACACAGCGCCATATCAAACACTCATGGATATTTGTAATTCCAGATACGTTTCCCGGTTTGAGACCAATGCCGAACAGCGCCGACGTGGCCATCGTAATAGAGCACGTTCACGCGATTGCCTGGATGACGGAACGAATATTGAAAGTGATAGCGTGGTGTGTAAAGCGACGCGGGATCGTCAATCAGGTCTGCGAAAAAGGGTTGAACCCATCCGCTGTCCCAAGATCCAGCAGTCCACCATGAAGCTGACCTCAGACGCGCTGTCTACTCGATAGGATCCCCATCCCAGAGATGTGCCGTCCACCGTCATCTGTCCCAACAGGGGTAGTGTTGGCGTATATCCCCCCCAACTGGCCGTCGCCAGGTTCATTCCATAGCTCGCAGGCGCCCACGGGCGGAACCCTGCGCAACGGAACGGCCTTGAATCGATTCACCACCTCGTCGTTCACTGTGCCTGCGAGCAACCACCCGTCCACCCTCCCTGCTTGCATCAACTTTTCCACCTTCTTCCATTCCCCCGGCTCAGATGCATGAACAAAAGTGCGCGACGCATGAAGCGTGGAAAACTCGTGTTCCGCTCCGCGCATCATTGCCAAGCAGATGTTGTCAACATCTTGCTGGTCTCCGGGGATGTTTCAGCCGTTAATTTTCTCACTTAACGGGACTTTCATCGAGGAGCGGTTTCTTTCCGCGGGACGAAGGTGGCCGCACGGCGTTTGGCTTCTTCAATTTGTTCCGGCGTCATCAAACGAGCGACCGTCTCGTGTGTATTGAATATTTTTGACAAAAAAAACCATCGATAGGCTTCAACATAGTCGCGCTGAATCCCTTTGCCTTCCCAGCACATGTGTCCGAGATCGTATTGTGCCGAGGGATATCCTTGTTCCGCCGCCCTGCGGTACCAATGGATTGCCTCTCCATCATTTCTGGCGACGCCGCAGCCAAATTCGTGCATTCGTCCGAGCATTCTCTGCCCTGTGGGATTGCCTTGGGCCGCGGCCTTGCCATACCATTTGACCGCTTCTTGCAAATTCTTTTTAATTCCCCAGCCATTCTGGTACATTGTTCCGAGGATGCTCTGCGCCTCAGCATCGCCCTTTTCCGCCTTGGCTTTGACCTCGCGAAAACGCTGGTTTGAGCCTTCCTTTGGCCTTGGCAATTTTTCACTGCATCCGGACAGACAAAAAGATAGGGAAACAAGCGATGCCAAAATCAGAGAAAATCCCTGCCCATTCCAGGTTGTTCGCATTTTGTTTGAGAATTCAAGTTCCTGACAGCACAACAATCTCATAATCCCGAATCTTGGGCACCCGAAAACAAACTCGATTACCTTTTCTTTTGAGCCGTAGGGGTTGTCCCGAACGCAGGCATTTTGCGCGGGTTGCCTTGGAGCGCATCGCGATGGGAACATCGTAAAGCGGAACGATTTGCCCCATGGGCCGTTTCATGTCGGAGGTGACGTTCACCAGATGGACGAGCGTCCTTCCCTTTTGTTCGCGCACTTCAATGGCGAGGCTGCCGGGTGCGTCGGTTTCGACCTGCAACCCGATGCGGCCTGCGGCGAGACGAATCAGCGCCCGCGCCAGGTCCTTGTGAGCATCAATGTGAAAGCGATCAAAAGCATCGAACAAGGGTGACGCGAGGTACACGACGCAACCCTTGCCGCGCCGCGTTGCGAGGATCGCAGGATAATCGGAAACGCCTTTTGGCTGCGTGTAGGCTTTATTGATGGGGTTCAGGTAATAGGCAAGCGCCTTGGCATCGTCCGCGGCCCGCACCGCAAGCCCGTGGACGGGACGAGGGATGAGCGAGTCGGCAGGGATGTTGTCCAATGGCGTGGTGAGCGTCAGGTAATCTTCGGTGCGCGATGGCACGAAGACGCCTTTGATGCGCTCGATGCCGAGAAAGCGCAGCCAGTTTTGGCGCGACATGGGATCGCCCCATTCGTCGTACATGCCGGCCTCGAAGGCGGCGACCAAGCCGCCGCCGTTTCGGACGAACCGCTCAATCGCCGCCAACTGTTTTTGAGCAAGGCATGCGGCATTGGGAAGGAGGAGGACTTTCACTCCGCGCAGTTTTTCGGAGATGAGGTGGTCGTCCCACAGAATGCGCGCCGGCACGTGGGCAAAATTACAGACATCAAGGCATCCCTGGTTTTCGTGATCGAGGATTTCCGCGGACACTTCGCGCCGTTGCCGCAGATCGCCCTTTTGCTGGGTTCCGCCCTGTTCCACAACGAGGCCCGCCTCACGGCCGCTCCCGACGTCGCGGCACAAGCCGTGATGCCGCGTAAGATAATAATACAGGGTGCGATTGGAAATCAGCACTGCCGTCTCTGCGGCGGAACGGTCGCCCGTGACGTAGGGATCGCAATCGGCGATGAAGCCTCCTGTGGTTTCGAGCGGCGCGAGCGCTTCGCGCGCATCCTTCTTGATCGCTTCATGAAAGACGGCAAACCAGGTGTTCGACCCGCCTGCGACCGTTTGGGCGAGCGCGGTGGACATCTCGGCGGGCGGCAATGGGGCGTAGTGCCAGGTTGAAAGTCCGTGATGAGTGAAGACCACGCCCGGGTTTTTTCCGGCTGATAGAAACCGGGCGAGGTTGAGGGTCTTGTAAGGCGAATCGTAGCCGTCTGCGCAATGGAAGAATTGTTCTGAACCGGTGAACGTCTGGCAGGACTCCATGCGGGCGGCATCGTATGCGCATGAGAGGTTGTGAGAACTGAACCCGCCGCCGTTGAGAAACATGACCGCGCCCGGATGGATTTCGCGCGCCGCCGCCTGCGCGTCGCACATGAACCGCGCCCATGACCCGGCGCGAAAATCCGCGAACCGTTTCCAAAGCGGATGGTTCCAATCGCCGAACTTCGGGAGGCGGCTGCTTTGGGCGGCGATCTTGAAGAGCCGCCGGCAATATTTGCAGTAGCAGGCGCCGGGATAGACAACCGGTCCGTCGAGAAAACAACCGTCCACGCCCGTGCGCATCACCTCGCGGATCATCTCGAACGCCCAATCCCGCCACGGGCTGTTGACGCAGAGCGTCGTCCCGCCGCCATAGAGCGGATGCTTGTGGCCGTAGGCCGTGCCGTCTTCAAGAAGTTGCTCCCAGTCCGGATGCGTGTCAGCAAACTCATACGAATACCAGTGCATGTTCACATACGCGAGGAGATGAATGCCATGTCGTCGAACGTGAGGCAGATACTCGCGCAGCAAATCATGCGCGCCGATGCCGGGCATCTTTTCAAACCGGGGCGTGTTGAAAAGAGTCAGGTGGGCCGTGCCCGGCGCGCAACCCGGCGTTGCCATGACCCATTCGCAGTTCACTTGCCAATGCTCCCTCGCTTTGCGGGCGAGCGAGTCGAGGTTCGCCTGGATGAACGGCCTGAAGTCCGAGACATAATCCCGCCGCATCATGCGGACGGGTTTGCGCCACCAGGGCAGCGTCGAAAAGTTTGTTTTTTCCATGGAACAATTTGAATGTCGAATCATGCGCGGTTTCATTTGAATGTTAAACCGAGTAATCCAGATAGACCGTCTTCACTTTCGTATAGAACTCGATGGCGCTTGCGCCCTGTTCCTTGAAGGAATCGGTGCTGGACTTCTTGACGCCGCCGAACGGCGCCTGGAGGGCCAATCCCGTCGAGATCTGGTTCACCTTCACCACGCCCGCCTCGATCCGCTGGGTATAGAGCATCGCCTTCTTCAAATCGCGAGTCACGATGGACGCGGAAAGGCCGACATCCACGCCGTTGGCGACGGAAAGCGCCTCGTCGAAATCCTTCACGGCAATGACGGCGATCACCGGGCCGAACACCTCCTCGCGCGCGATGCGCATGTCCGGCCTGACGCGGTCGAGGACGGCGGGCTGCATGAAAAACCCGTTCGCCCATTCGCCACCGGCAAGCCGCTGTCCTCCGTACGCGAGACGCGCGCCCTCTTTCTGCGCAATATCAACGTGCTGCAGATTGCCGTCGAGTTGTTGCCGGCTGACGGCCGGTCCCATGTCTGTGCCGGTTTTCAGGCCGTTGCCGACCTTGATGGCCTTGGCCCTGGCGACAAGCTTTTCGGTGAAAGCATCCGCAACGTCTTGCTCGACGATGACACGGCTGGTCGCGGTGCACGCCTGGCCGGTGAGGCCGAAACCCGCCTTGGCGGCCAGCGCGGCCGCCAAATCCAGGTCGGCGTCGGCGAGAACGATCGTCGGGTTTTTGCCGCCCATTTCCATTTGGCCGCGCGCCATTCGGGGCGCCAACTGCTGATAGATTTGTTGTCCGACTTGAAAGGACCCCGTGAAGGAAAGGGCGGCCACGGCTGGATTTGCGGCGAGTTCCGCGCCGACGGAACGGCCTTCCCCGACCACCACGTTGAGAACCCCCTTTGGCAAGCCGGCTTCGTGAATTGCTTTGGCCAATTCGAGCGTCGGGCCGGGCGCTTGTGAAGCCGGTTTGATCACGACGGTGTTGCCGGCGACGAGGGCGGGCGCCATTTTCCATGCTGGAATCGCAATCGGAAAATTCCAGGGAGTGATCAAACCGACCACGCCCAGCGGCTGGCGGACGGTGTAGAGCAGGTTGTTGGGCAGATCATGCGGAATGGTCTGACCTCCCAACGTGTAGCTGATGCCGCCGAAAAACCGGAAGATATCGATTGCGCGTTGGACTTCACCCTGGCTTTCCGCCAGCGTCTTGCCCTCCTCGCGAGTGAGAAACTCGGCAAGCTCGGCCTTGCGGGACTCCAAAACCTGCGCGGTCCTGCTCAAAATCCGACCGCGCGCGACGGGCGTCATGGCGCTCCATTCCGAAAAGGCCTTCTGCGCCGCGCGAATGGCGTCGTTTGCGTCCTCGCCGTTCCCCATCGGATATTCCGCGACTTTCTCGCGAGTATCCGCGGGATTCGCGTTTTGAAAGGTCTTGTCGGATTGGGAAGGCCGCCATTCGCCGCCGATGTAATTTTGGAATATTTTCATTTTTGCAGGTTCGTGCGCATCATGCCGGGTGCATTGAAAAAATGCCAGCCTGGATTCCCATCAGGGTTTTGTGAATTTGCCCTCTTTTTCCCGAGAAAGAGTCAATCCACTTTTTCTGATTTCCCCCCACTGCCGAGCGACATTGTTCACATCGGGTTTGACATCGCATGCTGGGTGATGCAATCATGACTCGCGGATGGAAATTGCTGGGGAGGGGTATCAATGAAGGAAAAGCATCCAACCAGGCGAGCGGCCTAATTGAGTCGCTTGCTTTCTTCGGAGCGAGCGCGGAACGATGAATCAGACACACCCGGAAAAGCCGCCCATGCAAAGCCGGATCAAGTCGTTTGGAAGATTGCCATTCGTCTTCCTTTTCATCTGCGCGATGGCGCTTTCGGCTTCGACCGCTTTGGCGCTCATCATGAGCGGGGACGGCGACAATCCCGTGGAAGATGAAGGTTGGCCTGAAGGCGCGCTGGCAGTCGCCAACCTGAAGTCGCGGGTGGGCTGGTGGGAAGGCCCGCCCTTCGGAGGCGGTGAATGGCAATTCCTCTATCGCGGGGATACGGAAACCTTCGGCCAAGCGCTGGCCGCCTTCGCCGACATTCGTGCGCCCGCCCTGGAATTGGTGATTCACGACGGGCCGGAACACAATAGGTTTCTCGAACACGACGAAACTGCCAAGACCGACACCCGTGTGGATTGGGCATTCACGGTTTGGGTTCCAGAAAAATGGCACCGCCTCTACAACAATCCAACGTTGATTTTCGACGCCGACGACCCGCGCTTCCGTCAACCCGTGGCCCCGCCACAGTTGGACGTTTACCTTGGCGGCGGTGGAAAGGTGGACTGGGCGAAAGTGAAGATGCCGGCCGGCATTCGCGTTCGCGATGAGCGCGCTTCCGCCGTAACCGCAAAGCCAATCGGCGGCGCCGGTTTGCGCGCCGATATCTTCGACATGGCGACTGGCAAACCTGTCTGCAGCGCGCATATCACGGTCGAGCAGTTGAACAGGGTCCCAAAGCAACCAGTGGAATATGAGCGGATCGCGGAAGCGGCCAGCGACGCAACCGGGCGCGTCCAGATCGAAAAAATTCCGCCGGGCTTTCAACGCGTGCGCGTCGCGGCCGACGGTTATGTTCCTCGAGTCCTTGACAACAACCGCTTCAGTGAGGGCATCTTCACGTCGTTCATCGTGGAACTTGCCCGGCCCGCGCGCATCCGTGGGATGGTGATCAGCGCCGACGGCAAGCCGATCCAAGGAGCGGAACTTCATGTCTTCAGTATTCTGGCTCTGAACGGCCGCGGTTACAAACCTCCTGAACTGCCCACAACGAAATCGGATCAAGCCGGGCAGTTTGAGTTGGCGGGGTTGCCGGTCGGTTACATCCAGTTTTATGCGCAGGCGCGGGGTTATCACGTCAGCGAAGTCTCCAAAATCCACGGCGTCCCTGCGACCAACATGGTGTTGCGATTGGCTCGCGCGGGGGACATTCGCGTCAGCATCCGCGACAAGGAAGGCAGGGCTTTGTCCCTGGACGAAGGTCACCAATTGCTCGTTCAAATCCAGCCGAAGGAATCTCTCGAATCGGGGTCGCATGAGATGCCCGCCCTGGTGAAAGCCGATGGAACCGCCGATTTTTTGGGCGTGCTGCCCGGCGAGTACCGCTTGACAAGCCGGCCCAATCCATTCATGGGCACGAAGAAACTTCCACCCGAACAAATCATCACGGTCCGCGCAGGCGAGGTGACTTCAGTAGAAATCGTGTATGAGTGACGCCAAAAATATGGGCGATTTGCTTGCATTCCGGGGCGGAGGTTGTAGTAGTCCGGCGAGTTTTTGCGCAGATTTTGCCGATGACCTCTGAAAAAATTCCGATTCCATGAAAGCTGGCGCAGCCACGGCGGACATCACCCCGAAACCGGGAACGCATCTGGCCGGGAGCGTGGGAAGCTACCGTCCGGCGCAATCAGCCCTTGATCCCCTTTATGCCAGGGCCGCGGTGTTCGAGTCCGACGGCAGGAAGCTCTGTTTCCTTTCGCTTGATGTCACCATCATCGCGAAGGAATACACAAACCGGATCCGGGATGAAGCCGCCCGACGGCATGGCTTCGAGCGCGAGGCTGTCATGGTTCACGCCACACAGACCCACTCCGCGCCGTCCATCGGTCATTTCATGGTGGATCAGGATTTCCCGCCCGTGCCGGCGGATCGGGAATTTGTCCGCGGAGGCGATCTTGCGTATGCGGATTTTGCGGTCGAACAGGCGATCGAGGCAATTGGCCGGGCTTGCGCGCGCCTGGAACCGGTTCGGATTGCAACCGGCAGCGGCGCGAGGGACGGATTGGCATTCAACCGTCGCGGCGTGATGCGCGACGGCAAAGTGGGCATGCCGTGGTTTTATTCAAGCCTGCAACATCCTCTTGGTCGCACGGATTATCGTCATCTGGAAGGCCCGACTGATCCGGAGGTGGGCATCCTGTGCGCGCGCAATGGCGACATGCGGATGACGGCCATGTTGCTTCACCACACGTGTCACCCGGTGAACGTCTATGCGCAACCGGGCGCCGCCGTCTCGGCCGATTGGCCCGGCGCCTGGGCCGATGCGCTTCAGGCCGTGTATGGAACTGCCTGTGCGCCGCTGGTGTTGAACGGGTGCTGCGGCAACATCAACCCATGGCCCGCGTTCGAGCCTGATTTTCATCCCGACCATCGCCGCATGGGGCGCGCCCTCGGCGGGATTTCGGAAAAAATCATCCGCGCCATGACGTTTTCCGAAGAATCCGCTCTCGACTGGAAGGTCAGGATCGTCCGCCTCCCGGTGCGGCAGGTGGATGAGCGTGAATTACGCGAGGCCGAGGCATATCTTGCGAAAAACCCCGATCCGCCCTGGTTGAAGGACAACCCGCGTTGCGTGGATGGCGCCTGGAACCGGGCGGCATGGTTGTGGAGCATCGAATTGATGCGCCGCCGGTCGCCGCAGATGGAATACGAGATTCAGGTCTTTCGCGTCGGCAACGCGGCATTCGTCGGGTTGCCGGGGGAACCGTTTGTCGAGGGACAGCTTGCAATCAAGATCGCTTCGCCCGCCTCTTGGACATGCGTGGTTCATTGCACCACCCAGTATGTGGCGTACCTGCCGACCCGTGAGGCGTATGCCCGCGGCGGGCACGAGGTGTTTTTCTGCAAGGTTGCGCCGGGTTCGCTGGAAATGGTCGTGGACGCGGCGACCGGTCTTCTGCGGGAAGTATTTATTCGGGATGCTTCAGGCTAGCAGCTTGTCGGACTTACGTCCTCCAAGCTGCTGGGACAACGGTGACCGATGGCGTCACTTCGGCGGCGTGGCGGGAAAGAGTTTGTCGATGGTGTCCTTCACATTCGCCCCGGTCCTGGTCGCAAGCCCCAGATACTGCCGCACGAGGGTTTCCGGAAGGGCGTACTCCCGGGCAAGGACCGCCAAGGCAATGTAGCGACGGGCGATTTCGGAGTTGTTCGGTTCGGGCTTTTTTTCGATGCGTTGCAAATAAAACTTGCCCAGCTCCAGCACGCCGGAGGGCGGCAGGTCCGTCCATTTGAACGCCACATCGCCGAATTCTCCCATACTGAACCAGAGGTGTTCATCCCGGATCTGATGAAGTTTGCCCGTCATCTTGCGATTGTCCCGCGCAATGAGACGTTCCTGGTCGTAGGGAAAGGCGGCGACGTCCTTGACGATCCCCGCCTTGTAATCCGCCAGGCATTGCGCCACGGCGAGATGGTAGTCGAACGTCTGGCGGTTTGTTTCCGTTTTGATTTTCGGCGCCAGCGCCTTCCAGCCTTCGAGCAATTGCTCGAATTGATAGGCCGCCAAAAGCGTCGGCTTCCGGGACCGCATCTCATCCAGCAGATTTCCCTCCGCCTCGATCTGACGCGCCTGGTCGAGATTTTTCTTTTCCTCCAGCTCTTTCTGGTTCGTGGCAAGGGCCTGGCGATTGGTTTCCGCCAGTTTGGCCACGCGCGTTCGTATGGATGGGGACTGCCAGACAGCCTGGTTCTCCTGCAATAATCGCTGGATTTCACTGAACTTGCTGGCAGTCTGCAGGACCGCGACTTCCTTTTCAAGGGCCGCGAATTTCTCGTGTTCATGCACGAAATCGCGAGCAATGGGTTGATAGGCCAGAGACCATTTGGGATCGTACGGGCCTTTTGCCTGCACATAGACCTGCCAGTGACGTGCGACCTCGGCGATGTCGTCCTTGCGGCCTGCAGCCAGGCCGGCGTCGAAGTGCGCGACGGCCTGCAGCCATTCGGGCAATTTGGAGATGGTCTTGTCGAGCGCTTCGCCGGTAAGCTTGCCGAGCAGCGCCTGCGCCAAAACCTGGGGACGCTGGGCGTCCTGAATGTTTTCCAGAAACTTCCATGTTTCAGGCGACGTGGCGCCTGCGAGCGCTGTGAGGCCGGCGAGAGCTTCGCTGTCACGTCCCACCATCAGTTTGGCGCGGGCAATGTGAAGCCGCAACCACGGCTGCAACTCATGGTTGGCGGACATGTTTTTCTGGGTTTCCTCGAACTGGGCCAGGGCCGTGGCGGCATTGACCGCCCCGCCCCGGCTGGCGACATCATGCGCCTTCTCGATCTGAGCGGCATAATCGGGTTGCGACGGTTGCTGCGGCGCTTCGTTGGTCGCGGTGTTTGCCGGAGGTTTCGGGGGAACTGGAGGTTTGGGAAGCTGTGGCGGTTGTTGCGGTTGCTGTTGCGTCACAGACGTTTTGTTAGTTGTCGTTTGAACGGGCTGGGCGGGATTGACCTGAATATCGAGGTCTTTGAAAACTACCGCGCGGTTCATCCAAAGCCAGATTCCCGCTCCCACGCATATCAGCATGATCAACAGCGTGCTGACGAGAGTGGCCATTGAAAACTCGCTCTCGGCCTCGACCTGTTCCTGCGGTTTCTTTTCCAGCGCGAAACGCTTGGCATAAGCCAGATCATTCAGCAATTCGTCGTAACTCTGCGGACGCTCCGACGGCTCGCGTTTCAGCATGCGGCTGATGACCTCGGCGGTCTGAGGCGTGCAGTCGGGCGCAAAGGCGCGCAACGAAACCGCCGATGCATGCAAATGCTTCAGAACAACCTCGGTGGATGTCCCCGCCTCGAAAGGGGCGCGTCCGGCCAGGGCATGGAAAAGAGTGCCCCCCAGGCTGTAGATATCACTTCGAAAATCCTCCTTGTTTTCCGACACCTTCTCAGGGGCGATGTAATAAGGCGTTCCCCAGATGCCCTCCTCCGGCGAACTCTGGCTGGTCTTTTCTTCGAATCGCGCCAGACCGAAATCCACGACCTTGGCGGTGCCGTCCATTGCGAAGAGGATGTTTCCCGGTTTGATGTCCCGATGGATCAACCCGCGCTCATAGGCAGCGCGCAACCCGCCTGCGACCTGAATCCCAACGTCAAGGACCTCCAGCTCAGGAACCCGATGCTGATTTTCGATCTTGTCATCGAGGCTGCCGCCGGGCAGCAGTTCCATGACCAGGTAGAAACGCGAGTTCTCTTCTCCAAAGGAGTAAATCTGCGCCACGTTCGGATGACTGAGGGCGGCGGCGGCGCGCGCTTCGCGAAGGAAACTTTCCACAAACTGGGGATTACGGGCCAGTTTTTCGCGCATCACCTTGACCGCCACCTTGCGTTCCAGGGAAAGGTCCATTCCCATGTAAACCGCGCCCATCCCGCCCGTTCCGATGACGTCCTCCAACTTGAAATGCGCGATTTGATTGGGGAGCTCGTAGTCGCAAAGAGGACACGACTTCCGCTTCGTCGCGGAATCGACATGAAACCTCACCTTGCCGTTGCATTGCGGGCAGGGTTTGGCTCCGGGGCGTCCTTCGGAACTGGTTTTTTCCATGAAGCCTGCTTTTATAGCAGGTCCCCATGAATTTGACCATGATATTGCCACACCCCATCCAGACGGGCTAATTTGAGCGTCATGCATCCCATTCTTGTCCAATTGGGTCCGTTGACGTTGCGCTGGTACGGCTTGCTGATCGCCGTTGGATTTCTGGCCGCCTTCTGGCTGTTCCGTGCGCGCGCGGCGCGGATCGGGCTTGATGAACGCGAGGCGTCCAATCTGCTGTTGTTGCTTCTCGGAAGCGGGTTCTTCGGGGCGCGCGTGTATCATATCGTATGGAAATGGAACGAGGAATACGCGTTTCGGCCCGCCGAAATTTTTCGCGTGCCGGTTTCCGGTCTGGTTTTTTTTGGAGGGCTGATCGCCGCTTCCGTCGCCCTCATCCTCTGGGCGCGATGGAAGAACCGCCCGATCGCTCCTGTCGCGGACGCTCTTGCCCTTCCTTTGGCCGCCGCCCACGCCTTCGGCCGGCTGGGCTGTTTCATGAACGGCTGTTGTCATGGCAGCTCATGTGATTATCCCTGGGCGGTTCGACTGGCGTCGCCTGAATTCATCGCCGGCGTTCCCGTTCATCCCACGCAGCTCTACGAATCCATCGGCCTTGTGGACATCATCTTTGCTCTTTGGGTGATCGAAAAAATCGGCCGTTACCCGGGACAAGTGGCATGGTCCTACTGCATCCTTTACGCGGTGCTCCGCTTTGTCGTCGAGTTTTACCGCGGGGACGTGCCGCATCATGTCCTTGGGCGATTCACCCTGGCGCAGGTTGTGTGCGCGACGCTTTTTCTCATCGCCTGGATGTTCTCTTCCCGTCTCGCCTATCTGGCCGCAAAAACGCGGGCAAAAACGAAGCGCCAAACCGGGCCTTGATGCCTTTTGTTTCGCCCGCGGCACCTGGGAAAACTTTTCATGACATCCGAGGCTTCCACTCATCTTGTTGCGACGGCGGATAGCGAACGTTTGGATCTCTATTTGCACGCGCAATTCCCCGACCGTTCCCGGTCGTTGCTTCAACGGATGATCCGGCAGGGACACGTTCGCCTCCGCAAACAACCCTGTTCGCCCAAATCATCCGTGAAGGCGGGTGATGTCATTGATATCGAGTTCCCGCAGCCGGAGGCCCCCGGCATGGAACCGGAATCGCTCGCGCTGGATGTCCTTCTGGAAGACGCGCATCTCATCGTGGTGAATAAACCCGCGGGCATGGTGGTCCATCCCGGAGCAGGGCATGCCGCCCACACCCTCGTCCACGCCCTCCTGCACCATTGCCGCGGCCAGTTGAGCGGCATCGGGGGAGTGGAACGGCCCGGCATTGTTCACCGATTGGACAAGGAAACAAGCGGTTGTCTGGTCGCGGCGAAAACGGATGAAGCCCATCGCCGTCTTGCGGCCTCGTTCCAGTCGCGCGAGGTGGAAAAAATCTACCTGGCTTTTGTCCGGGGATGTCCGCGAACTGCTTCAGGCCGCATCGATCAACCGATCGGACGCCATGCCGTTCATCGTCACAAAATGTGTGTGACATCCAAGGGACGTCCGGCCCTGACGGAATGGAAGATCCGCGAGCGATTGGGGAAACTGTCCCTGCTCGAATGCCGCATCCACAGCGGCCGCACGCATCAGATCCGGGTTCATCTGGCTTTCATCGGGCATCCGGTTGTTGCCGATCCGATTTACGGACAAACCGGAAACGCGGAATTGCGTCGCGCAGCGGGGCGTCAGATGCTCCACGCATGGCGGCTTGCCTTTGATCATCCCCATCATGGCGTGAGAACCGCCTGCGAAGCCCCGATTCCGGAAGATATGCGCCGACTGATTTTGGAAGGTCACCGGACCTTGCTGTAACGGCCGGCAACCTCGTCCCAGTTGACAACGTTCCACCATGCGTCGAGGTAGTTTTTCCGCAGATTCTGGTACTTGAGATAGTAGGCGTGCTCCCACACATCCACACCCATGATCGGCTTCTGCCCTTCCATGGCCGGGTTATCCTGATTGGCGGTGGAAGTGACGGCCAGTTTGCCGTCCTTGCCGATGACCAGCCATGCCCAACCGCTGCCGAATCGGGTCATCCCGGCGTTGACAAGTTTTTCCTTGAACGCCGCGAAACTGCCGAAAGCAGCCTGGAGGGCATTGGCCAGGTCGCCTTTGGGTTCGCCGCCGCCGCCTTTCTTCATGATGCTCCAGAACATGCTGTGATTGACGTGGCCGCCCCCGTTGTTCCGAACGGCGCCGCGAATGTCTTCGGGAACGCCGCTCGGATTGGCGATCAAATCTTCAAGACCTTTCTTGTGAAGTTCCGGGTGCTTGTCCAGCGCCGCGTTCAGGTTGGCGACGTAGGCGGCATGATGTTTGCCGTGGTGGATCTCCATCGTCCGCGCGTCAATGTGCGGTTCCAGCGCATCGAATGTGTAAGGCAGTTTGGGCAATTCGTGTGGCATAAAAACCTCCTTTTGATTGTGTTGAGAATTGGAATAAATATAAATATGAACCGGGCTTTTTGCAAGCAAAAACAGGCCCCCACTTTCGTTCGGGTGCGCGACAAAATTCTTGGTGATGTAGGAAGCGCATCGGTCCTGCTGAGGCAGGATGGGTGCGCGGCGAAGCCTGCGGACCTGCCCCGTTGTTTGGTTCCGGGACCTCGTTCCCGCGGTCTGGAATTCTGCTGGCGCTACTGCTGATGTCCCTGCTGCGGATTGGGATTTTCCACTACCCCAGGTCTGATCAATAGTTGGTGTAGGTCCCGTCTTCCCGGTGGAAATGCGGCGGCTCGGTCATTTCCGCGGGATGCGCTCTTGCGGCCTGGCGGTTGAATTTGACGCCGAGGCCGGGCGAAGTCGGGATGGTGAGTCGCGTGCCTTTCAACTCGAAGGCGCACTCGAAGACGTCCGGCAACATCGTGGCCGGTGGAAAAACCACCTCCTGCGGCCCCGCATTCGGGCAAGCCAGGTCCAGATGAAGCGCGGCGGCGGTGTTGATCGGTCCCAGCGGGTTGTGCGGCAGAATCTGGATCGCATGCGCCTCCGCCATCGCCGCGATCTTCTTCGCCTCCGTCAGGCCGCCTGCGATGCAGATGTCGATCCGGGCAAAATCGATCAGTTCTTCTTCAATCGCCTGACGGAATTCCCATTTGTGCGCCCACTGCTCGCCGGCCGCCAGGGGCACATTCACATGTTGGCGGATGTGCCGATACCCATGCGCGTGTTCGGAACGGATGGGGTCTTCCACCAGGAAGAGATTCAACGGCTCCGCCTCGCGGCAAAACCAGATCGCTTCCGGCGGGTTCAAGCGCGCGTGAAGGTCCACCATCAATTCCAGCTTGTCGCCCACCGCTGCACGAACGGTTTGAAGCTGCGCAAGCAATTGCGCGGCGGCCTGGCGCGGTTCGAACAACTCGCCGGGCATATTGGGACCGAGGCGGAAATACCGGTGGCCGTTAGCGAGACATGCCCGGGCCACTTCTGCTGCGACCTTGGGGTCCGCAATGCCGGAGGTCATCTGTTTGCAGCAATCCTGGGTTTTGACATCTGTTGCGGAGGCCGGTCCCGTCTGCCGCGGCGCGGGTATGTAGCCGGGGGTGAGAAAGCATTGGACGTAATCGCGGCATCGTCCTCCCATCAACTCGTAAATCGGCGCGCCAAGCGCCTGGCCCTTGATGTCCCAAAGTGCGATGTCCATGCCGGCGATGGCGGAACCGATCAAACGATCAGCGGGATAGAACCCGCCCCGAAACATCCGTTGCCAGAGATGCTCGATGCGCATCGGGTCTTCGCCGATGAGCCAGCGTTTCAGATGTTGGATTGCGCCCGCGATGGCGTGCCATCGGCGTTGGAGTCCGGCCTCGCCCACGCCCGTGATGCCGGCGTCGGTTTCCACCAGAACGACCACCAGCGTTCGTCCGGGCGCCTGAACAGGAATGCAATCAATGTTCGTGATTTTCATGTTGTGTTTTCTTGGGCGATCCGCAGTTGGGGCGTCGCATACACTTCCGGATTCACCAGGTACTGCGGTCGCCCTCCATCCAGAACCGCCACGGCGTTTTCAATCGCGCATCGAAACGCGGCGTTCATCCCTTCCCATGTGCGGTTGCCAAGATGCGGCGTGATCACCACGTTGGGAAGCTTCAAGAGAGGCGAGTCCTTTCGCTGCAACGGATCATCCAATCCCGCGCCCGCAATCCGTCCCGCCACAAGAGCGTCCGTCAGGGCGTTCTCGTCCGCCAGTTGTGGCCGCGCCGTGTTGATGAAATATGCGGCGGGTTTCATCAGGGCGAGTTTTGCCGCGCCAATCATTTCTTTGGTTGCGTGATTCAAACGAACGTGCAACGAGACGAAATCCGAACGTTGAAGCAATTCATCGAGGGAAACCACTTCGATCTCCCACTTGCGCACCACCGCCGGATCGGGATGCGGCGTGGTTGCCAGGATTTTCATTCCGAATCCGCGCGCGCGTTGCGCCACCGCTTTCCCAATATGCCCCAGGCCGACGATTCCCAGCGTTTTGCCCGACAAAGAAGTTCCCATGCCCCGTTCATATCCTCCGCTTCGGAGAACGCGATCGTGATGCGGTATTTGCCGGACCACGGCCAGGATCAGGCCGAACGTCAAATCCGCAACCGCCTCGGAAAATTCCAGGCATGGAGCGTTGGCGACCACGATTCCGTGACGCGTGGCGGCCTCGACATCGAGCCAGTCGTAACCGCTGGCGGCAATCGAAAGCGCGCGGATGCTTCGATGGCGCTCCATGTGTTCGGGGTAGGGCAGTCCCCGGATCGAGGCCGGCAGAAGCAAAACATCCGCTCGATCAAGAATCGTATCCACCTGGTCCTCCCTCAGATGCTGAAACGAAATGTCAGCCGCCAGTTCGATGTCAAAAGATTCCGCCCACGCCCGGTTCCGCTCCAGCACCTCAAGGCACGTTGCATTCAGAATGACGATGCGACGTTTGACATTCATACTTCAACATCCGCTTTTCATATCATCGCCGCCTTCCCGTCCGAAACTTCCTGCAAGAGCTGGCGATTCCATCATGGACTGCCGGTCATTTAAACTCGATGGCGTAGAGATCGGCATTGCGCAGCCGAAATCGCAACTCGACAGCCGTTCCATCTTTGTGGCCGAGGTGTTTCTTGCCGCGCCATGTGACAGGCTGATCGAGATGATCGCCCGAAAGCGGATCGCAATCCGCAAAGGAACGGCCGGGAAGCGTCTTCCCGTCCACACGCGCCTCCACCTGCGCATAACCGGTCATTGTCGTTCGGAAGTTCAAATGAACCGTTTGCCCTCTGAACAGCAACGGCCACAATGCGAACGAACCTTCCAGCGGACATTTCAACGCCGCCAGCCGTCCCTTCGGCCACCACGCCCACGCAAGGCCGCCCAGCGGCGGACGCCGCGGATACTTGTGCGGCACGGGAGTTCCCGCATAGAGAATGCCGATGCGATCCTTTCCCCATTCGACCATGCCTTTGCCGGGCGCAACAACGCCCGCGTCCCAGCCGTTCGGTTCACCCGGCTTGCAGACCGCACCGCCGGGGACGAAACCCCATCTGAGGTTGTCGGGGCTGGCGGCGAGGTGAAACTCGAAATGATCGGTCGGCAGACTCCAGCGCATTGGAAAAATGACGTGATAATCCGGCGCGCCCGGCATCACGGTCTTGCCGTTGCAGTACCAGGTGTCGTACGGCGCCTGGCTCGCGTCGGGCCAGAACACCTCTTCCGGCAACGGAAAGCTTCGGAAATCAGGGCTCATCGTGCGGCCGATCGAGCGATGATGAAAGAACCATGTTCGCACGTAAGCGACGTATTTTTTCAGCACGGAGTCGTATTCGCAGATGTTGTGGGTGTCACTGTTCATCACCAGCAACGGTTCAGGCAGCGCCTTCCAGCGGATGCCGTCGGGCGATACCGCGCCGAATAAGGCGTAGGCGAAGCCGTGATGCTTCAAGGTTGGCGCCGTGTGCGGATCAATCTCATCAGGTTGCTTGCGATAATACGCCTCGATCGCCTTCGCCTTCGCCTTTCCAAGATGAAACGCCTTGTAACGCTCGCTCTTCGGCGCGGAAGGGTCCACAAACACGCTCCCGCCGTGGAAACCGGTTTCGGGCGTGTGCGTCGAGCCATAGACCACGTTGTGATTGCGCCCGCCTCGGAATCTCCTTTGTCCCGCCGATGGCGGTTTCCAGTGGATGCCGTCGTCCGATTCCATGTAGCGCAACGCATTGAACATGCCAATGCGCGTCTTGTCGGCAAAATCCTCCTTCAGCCACGTTTCGCACCAGAGACGATGGACGCCGTCCTCCTTGATCTGCGACCCGCCGAACAAGGCCACGTCCCCCGTTGTTTTGGCGTGAAGCACGCACTCGCTCTTGCGCGCGGATTCCGCCTCCAGCCGGATGCCGAGCGGCATGTCGCGATACTCGTAATGCATCGGCGGCACCGGCCCCGGCGCCATCATCGGCACGCCCTCGGCCTTCGGCCCAAGCCAGGCATAACCGCCCGTGTTCACGTAACGCCAGTCGTGAAAATAAACGATGTTGGATGGAAGCCGGTAGGGAGGTTGAATATTGAAGTATGGACTTTTCATGGCAAATGGTTCTTGGGTTCAGGGTTCAGAGTTCAGGGTAACGAATCGCGATCAACCTCGTCGTTCTCGTTCTCGGTGGTTCATCTTTTTCATGGTGCTTGAGAGTTATCCGGTCCGCCGTGGTATTAATTGAACGGAGTTTTGTAATATTGCTCTTCATGCTGTCAAAGCAGTGCCGGCGTCCCGCCCGTCTCCACCCACTCCAAGGCAAACACTTCGGCGGCGCGGAGCTTGAACTGCAAACGTAGCGGTTGACCCTCGGACGCGCGCAGGTCCGTCTCGCCTCTCCAGTGAACAGGTTGGGCCAGGCTGTCACCGCAAATTGGAGCGCAGTCGGCGGCGCCGCGGCCGGGGATTCCCAACAGGCCGACCCGCACCTCGCCCGCGCGGTGCGTCCGAACATTCAGCCGCAGTTGGCGGCCGGCAGGCGCCAGTGGGCGGGTGCAAAACTCACCTTCCTGCTCGGCGGCCACCGCGCACAGCCGTCCGCGGGGCCACCAAGCCCAGGTTACGCGCATCGCCTCCAGGACTGCCTTCCAGCGCGGGTACTTGTGCGGGTAGCAGGTTCCCGCACAGGGAATGGCAACGCGATCCGTACCGAACGGCACCAGATCCTTCCCTGCGCAGATAAACTCGGAATCCCAGTTGCCCGGCGTGCCATGCGTCAAGACCGGGCCGCCTGGGACTTCGTTCCAACAAACGCCGTCGGCACTGGAGTAGAGGCGGACTTCCGAGGTCTGGTCGTAGCGGTGATAGACCATGGGGAACATGAGATGACTGCCCGCGACGCCGGGGTGCTCCGTCCGTCCGTTGGTGTAGATGTCGTCGCTCATCGAGCCATCCAAACGCGGCCAAACCAGCGGTTCGACAGGCCCCCAACGACGGAAATCTTCCGCCTCGGCACGACCGATCCAACGCCGGTCCTGCCAATACAGCCGTGTGTACATCACGTAACGCTCAAGCCAGGAATCGTAATAGACCGAGGTGTCGGTGTCACTCTTATGGATCAACAACGGCTCGGCCAATGGCGTCCAGCGGATTCCGTCAGGCGAAATGACGCCATAGATACAGTGCATCTCGTTCTCGGTCAGACGCGAATCCTTGTGACGGGGATGGATTTTTTGAAGCTTTTCCCAGAGCCACGCATAAGCTTGTTTTGGCGGCGACGCCGAATAAACCGCTTTGTAGCGTTCGGCGGGGGGGGCTTTGGGGTCGAGGAACACGGTAAATCCATCGAAACACGTCTGACCCGGAATGTCGATTTGGCACCGGGCGGTTTCTTTCCAGGCGAACGCGTCTGCCGATTCACCGGCGCAGATCGCCACGGCGTCTGGTTGGCCGGTGGAAAACGCGCCCTTGCCCGTCGCGCATTGGGCGTCAAGGTGCCAGGTGCGGTACACACCGTCGTCGTACACGACCCGCCCGATGCGGGTTCCCGCGGGCAGCGGATCGAGCTTGCGGGCAGGTTGTGCCACCAGGCGCACGCCGTGCGGCAGCAGGCCGGTGGTCGCCTGGACCGCGACCTGCGGTTCAGGCGGAACCAGCAGGGGCAGCGGCCTGCCATCGGGCGAAAGCCATTCCAAGTCGCCACAACAGATGTGTTGCAGGTCCGTGAACAGGATCATCCTGGTCGTTGCCGAGCGATCGCTCATGCGTCCCCCTCTTCCAGATAGGGTTGGACCTCAATGAAATTGCAGATGATCTCTTGGCCCACG
This sequence comes from Verrucomicrobiota bacterium, assembly GCA_016198745.1. Classification (GTDB taxonomy): domain Bacteria; phylum Verrucomicrobiota; class Verrucomicrobiia; order JABWAM01; family JABWAM01; genus JACQHZ01. The sequence goes on along the minus strand of JACQHZ010000149.1, from coordinate 8,736 downwards.
GGAGCACCGGGTTCTTTATCGTCCAGCCAATCTGAAATTGTCAACCGTGCCTCGTTGCCCTTGGCGCGGAAGACGCGGCAGAGATAATTGTTCCAGAAGGCGTTCTTGCTGTTGAACGCCCCCGCGTTGCCGTTGCCGAAGGTTCCGCTGGCGAAGGGGTTTTGCAATGATTTTTCCGGGAGAAGATTGGCATTGGCGACGGTCAGTCCAACCACGAGCATTTTCCGCTCGCTCTTGCCCGCCAACAGATCGCCGTAATTCGCCGCAAGAAATTTTACCGAGTAGAGCTTGCCGGGCACAAGTTCCTTGATCGTTTGCGAGACCGTGTTCGGCGCTTTGGCGCTGCGCTTCATCCGGAGGAACGTGTTGCCTTGAGAGGTTTCGGGATAGCGTCCCTGAAGCGAACTGAATCCGGTTAAGCGGCCAACCTCCAGGCCGCCGCCGTCCGCCGGTTGCGCGTCCCAATGCTTGAGTCCTTCGGCAAAGTCGCCGTTCTGCAAATGGGTCAGCGCGAATTTGAACCCGTGCTTCGGCGAGAGCATGTCAGTGCGGCCTTCGATGGCGTAATGCCGATACAACTTCGCCGCCCACCGGATATTCTCATCGTCCGCATACCCGGAAGTCCATTCCATGAGTCCGGCCAGACCGAAAAACATCGGGTCATTGGCGATGAGGTTGTACTGCATGTCCATCCAAACCTTGAAATCAACGCCGGGTTGCACGTTGAAATTCGTTGGCGGGGAAGACATGAAATTGCCGAACGCGAGCACCGTGTGCGCCATGGCGTCGGCGCATATCGGAAGCCAGTAGGCGCGCGCGGCGTCCCGCACGCCGACATGCATGCTGTGCCATCCTTCACTCTCGGTTGGCGGTTCCTGGAGGTATCGCTCCCACAAGGCATAATGCCCGGCCTCCATGAGGGTCCGCAGGAAGATCGTTCCTTCCGCCCCGCCCCGTTCCGGAACCGGCGCGCAGCAGAAAGCGTAAAAACGTTTTCCGCGAAGCCGTGGATCAATGATTGCGCGTTTGATGGCCTCGGTAAGCCGCGGGGTGTAGTGCATGAACTCGTCCACGCTGACGCCGTCCACCCACGATTTGCCGAGCGGGGCCAACCACCGTTCGCACAGGTCCTCGGCCGTGGCGTCGGCGCCAAGCGGACCGCCTTCGGTCAGATGCCTGCCCGCCGCCCGCCATTCCTGCCCATGAGGCGGCGCCGCACTGCGGCCGCCATGCACCTGGAGTGTGGTCAGAACGTTGAAAAGGCCGTTCTTTTCCATGAACTCCGCGTCGCGCGGCGGATAATCCTTGATGACGTTGTGGTTTTGAAGGTACTCATCGAACATGATCTCCGGGATTCGACGGACGACAATCCTCGACAGCGCCGCCTTGCCCTTGCGCGCAACGGTCAGCGTGTGGTCGCCGGCCGGGAGATAGCGCATCGCCTCGTGCGTGGACGCCCGCCCGCCTTCATGAACGATCAGGCTCTGGTTGACCGCGTGCGAATCGAGAATCAGTTCGGCGCGATCGCCTTCCTTAAAGTCGCCTGCGCTCGTCGCGGCGAAGAACACCCAGCCCGCGCGCGGATTGGTGAAGGAAAACTTCGCGTCCGCGCCGCCCGCCCGCGGCGACGCATTCAGAAGCTCCCAGACCAGGTTGTTGAGAATCTTGACCTTGCCGACCCACGCCGGCCGCTCCGACAACGCCGCCTTGTCGGCCGCCTCCTTCAAGAGCGGTCTGCCTTCCGGACCCAGAAGACGCGCACGAACATCAACTTCACCCGGAACGGGTTTTGCGACCGCGAGCGAAACCTCGCCCATGAGCGCCGGGGGAATGGGAGTGACCACGCGCCGGGCAACGGGAACCCCCTCGCTGCGGCGGAGAACAATCTCCCAGGAGGCGCCGGGCGGGAACGCGCCCATCATGCGAGTGTCCACATCCACGCTCACCTTGCCGGGACCGGGATAAAAGCGGCTGCTGATGCGGGGTTTGTCGTAGAGCGCATCACCTCGACCGGGTCCCCAAACCGGTTTACCGTTGATCTTCCCGTTTTGTTTGCCGGCAGAATCGTTCGTGTCGCCGTCGAGTTTCCACCAACCAACCAGACCATCGCTGACGATGTTTGCCTCGCCCTGGCGCGTAATGCCCAGGGCGTCCGTTACCGCGGCCTTTTCGCCGCGATAATTGCGGGACCCTTCGGCCTCGGTGATGCAGCGGTTGTACAAACGCACCTCATCCACCGCACCCTGAAAAAAGGGCTTGCCCGGCGCCACGCCGATGTACAATTCGGTATAAGGCGGAGTTGTTCCTTCCGCGCTGCCCGCGTCAACGCCGTCGCAATACAGGGCATACGTGGTCTTCTGATAGCGTTTGACCAGCAGGTGGTGCCAGCGTCCGTCGTTGAGTCCGGCGGGGCCGCTTATGCTCTGGCTCGGACCACCCTCGTTATCCAGCACCAGGCGGCCGTTGTTGATGCAAAGTTGAAGGCTGCCTTGCGGGCCGGAAAGCGCTGCAATGCGCTCCTGCAACCCGGCCTTGACGGAGGCGCAAATCCACGCCTCAAGGGTCAGGTCTTCCGTGAGCGGCGCGGTGAGCGGCGCGACCACATAGTCGGCCTTCCCGTCAAACTGCAGCGCCTGCCGCTTCGCTTCATCTTCCGCACGGGTTGCGCCCGCAACAGAAAAAATAAAAACCAACATGATCATGACGGCGATTTTAATCGTGTTGCTCAAGCAATTCATCATACCTCCTTTTCCGACCGTCCAATCCCGTCTGCCCGGCGGCGGTCTGTTTTCATTGTTCATTGGTTGTTTGCGCGCGCAGGATTTCAACCGGTTCATCCGGATCGTCACCGCGAATTGTGCCCCCAGACATCGTCTTTGTTGGTTTTGAGATTTTCATATTTCCTCCATTCCGCATGCCCATCCAAAAAAACAAGGTTCGAACCATCGCTATGCCACCGGGCGGATTTCACCCCCCAGGTCCAATCATAACAGTCAGAACAATATGCCAGGCTGGCCGTTGTGTCGGCCGCGACATATACGCTCTCGGTCAACATGCAGACCTCGGCTGCCCGGTGAAAATCGCTCAACCTCATTCGACCGGTCGCAGGATTGGAAGGCGCGGTATCCGGGTCGGTGACGTGGGTTTTGGCAACAGCCAAACCGCTTTGGGAGGGGAAGGGCTTCCAACTGCCCGGCACTGAGGGACACTGAAAAACTCCGTCGTCCACGCACCCCCAGGGAACGCTGCTCATGGTCGCCTTGATATATCCCCCGCCAATCAGGCGATTGGTCCAATATCCGCCGCCTCCGGCGCCTTCCGGACCTTCATGTTGCGGCAAAAAATCGTCGTTATTCTGAGCGTATAAATGCATCGCCAGACCAAGTTGTCGCAGATTATTCGCGCACGTAATCCGCTTTGCCGCATCCCGTGATCGTTTCAACGCGGGCGTCAGCAACGCGGCCAGGATGGAAATGATGGCGATGACCACAAGCAATTCGATGAGGGTGAATGCATGGGGTGATGGAATGATGGAATGATGGAGTGGTGGGGAACGTTGGATGTGCCGTCCTTCAACCCTTCTCATTATTCCAGCGTTCCAATACTCCATTGTTCCACCCATTTGCCTTGCTCGTAAATCATTCATGGTGGGATACTGATTAGGGAAAAAATCACCCTGGGAAGGGTGATCACTGATCACTGGTTACTGATCCTCCGCGAAACGGGTGAGCCGGTTGCGCAGCAGTTCGCAGCGATATTCGAGATGGGACCGCATTTGCGCGCGGGCCTCTTCCGGGTCGTGTTTCACCAATGCTTCGTAAATCTTGCGGTGCGCCGCGCGGACGACAGCCAGATGCCGCGGGGTGCGGGCAAAACTCAGACGGTGCGGGCGCAGGATCGCCAGCAGCGCCCCCACGATGGCGACCATCACCTCGTTGCCCGCGATCCGGCCCAGGGCCAGGTGGAATTCCTCGTCGGCCCGGATGAATTGTTCCAGGTCGCGGCCGGACGACGCCATGACTTCGATGGCCGCATACAACGGAAAAAGCTGCTCAGGACGGCACGCCGCAGCCGCGCGACCGGCTAATTCAATTTCAACCAGCTTCCGCGTATCGAGCAGGGAAAACAGATTGCCATCCTGTTGAAGCAACGCCACGCCGATGGTGTCCTGAAAGGTCCGCACCAGCGGCGCGTAGGAGACCGATTGCACAAACGCGCCGGCGCGCGGATGGATGGACACCAGTCCGGTGGTTTGCAGGCGCAACAATGCGTCCCGGACCGTGCTGGGGCTGGTGCGGAAAAGCCGCGCCAGGACGCGGATGGAGGGCAGACGGCTGCCGTTTCCGACCCGCTGGTCGGCGACATACCGCACGAGCCGGCGCGCCACCTGCTCACACCCCGGCGCCGCATGCTTGGAATCGCTTCGGTTCATTGCCGCAATCACTGTTTCTGATCAATCACTGATTATCAGATATGCATGTTGACCGATCCGGCGTCAAGAAGGAAAAATGCGCGGGGGGGGCCGCCCGGCGCGTTCCGCCTGAACTCCGCGCCGAACAAATCCGCATCCCGCAGCGGTTTTCATGCCACATGCTTGTTGAGATCATTTTTCCATCCATTCCATGGTGGTCAGATAGCCGGCGAAAATTTCCCAACCCTCGAGGATACGATTCGCCGCCATGCAGGATGGTCCAGTTGGTCAGGGGATTGGGACATCGCGGCGCCTCCAGTTTCAATCAGACCGCGATTGCCCGATCGCCCGGCAGATTGAAAGCAACATTGGTCCCCAAGGCCACATAATCGCCCTGTTGAAAACTCAAGGCATGGCCACCGCCGAGTTGTTGGACCGTTGGGGAACGCCTCTGGGCATTGTTTGTCCGAACGACGGGGCGGCCATTGGCGTCTTGCGGGAATGCGAACGCCGCGGCCTGAAGGTTCCCGAGGACGTCGGCATGGTGGGGTTCGATGACATCCGGGATTTGACAGAAACCGTGCGACCGACCTTGAGCAGCATTCGCGTTCCGTGGGAAGAGTTGGGAAAAGAAGCGGGCCGCCGCGTGATCGAAGAGTTGTTTCATCCGCGGCAACAACCGGTGATCATTACCTGTCCCGTCACCCTGATCGCGCGCCAATCGTCCGTCCTGCAAAAGAACGCCCTCTTTTTCGATTTGCATCCTGCTCTGCCTTTGGCGAGCATGCGCAGTTGTGGACCGGGTTTACATCGAAACGACCATTCCAAGCTTCTATCACACGAAACGCTCGACCCCCGAAATGGTGGCCCGCAGAAACTGGACGCGCCAATGGTGGACTGATGCCCGCCAGAAATACGAGCTGGTCACACCCTTGGAATTGTTGGAGGAATATGAAGGATGATCCGGTCATTGCCGAGGTGCGTCGAATCCGTCACCTCATCTCGGTCCGGTGCGGCCATGATCCGATGCGTTTGATGGAGCACTACAGGAAGTTCGAGAAGAAGCTTCGAAAGAGTGGCAAGTTCCGTTTCCTGGATGTATCGAAGACAGACGCGGTCGCGCATCATGCGAACTGATTCCTGCCCATCCGCTGCAATCGTGGCTGACACCCAGCCGGGCGTGATGAGGCGACGCAATACGAGGTTGAAACTGTGAGCCAAAAGGGTTAGTCTTCAAATATGAGTATGACCGAAATCCTTGATGAGTTGCCCAGGTTGTTGCCCACGGAACGGGAAAAAATCCTGCATCGCATCGCCGAGTTGGATGGCATTGAAACTCCCGAATTGCTGGCCGCCATTGATGAAGCGGATGCCGTTTCGCCTCAAGGCGACGTGTCGATTGAAGACGTGAGCAATCGGGTGACTCAATGGGCGCATTCCAAGTAGTTTTTTCACCGTTGGCCGTTTCCGATTTGGAGCAGATCGTTCGTTATATTGCTCGCGACGATCCCGCTGCCGCCGAACGTTTTGGCTGCCGACTCACTCAACGCGCGTGGAGTTTGGCTCAACCGCAGGTTCACAACTCTGGCGGAGCCTTGCGCAAGCGGCCTGGTGTGCGCAAACTCATCGAGGGAAATTACCTGATTTTATATCGTGTTTTTACGGACCAAAACAAAGTGCGCGTCCTCCGTTTTTGGCATGGCGCCCGTGATCCAAAATCCTTGCGTCTGGATCAATAAAATCGGAACCGTCCCGACACATCGTGACCGGCAGGAAGATGCGGCAGGAAGATGGAACTTGACGGGGAGAAACCCTTGATGGATGATTCGGTGTTGGCATCCAAACGGGCTGCCCGCATGCGCCATCCTGAATTTTCAGACCGGGAACCACCCCTCCGACCGGTGGTTTTTCCATGATTTTTTTCGCCGCCGAAAAAAATAACGGGAACCCTCATCAATCATGAAACCCGGACTGACCCCGGCGATGCAAGCCCTTGGCAAAGTCAGACTTCAATAGATCGGCAGGTGCGAATGAACGCTCCCGGGTGCGGCTTTTCCGTGTTGACCGGACCTGGTGCATGTGGGATAATCCCACCATGACAACGACTGCCGATAGCAAGAAACGCATTGTGCTGTCGACGGCCAAACCAGGTGATGTGTTCGATGTCCACCGTCAAGGCAGCGGGCAGTTTCTGCTTGTGCGTCTGGCACGTCCGGAGCCAGGAGCGCGGATGAACCGGACGCAGTGCCTTCGTGCGATCAGCGCTGCGCCGCTTCACCCGAAGATGGGGTGGGAAATGCTCAAGGCGCTCACCCGCGAGCCATGATGCTTCTGGACACAAACGTTCTGATTTACACATCAGACGAGCGGTCGGAATACTGTCGCTGGGCTCGCCGAACGATTGCGGAGAGCGTGGCCGGCAATGGCGCCGCAGTCAACGCGGTCAGCGTGGCCGAGATATGCGTGGGCGATGCCGAACCGCAGACGGTGGCCGACCGGATTCGGAGCTGGGGCGTGGCCGTGCTGGACGTGCCCGCTGCCGCCTCGGAAGTGTGTGCGCGTGCGTACCTGGCCTACCGCACGCGACGCAAGTCGGAGTCCGGCAAGGAGGCACCCGCCGTCCCGCTTCCGGATTTCTTCATCGGAGCAGATGCTCTGGTAATGGGTTGGACGCTGGCCACGGCGGACGAGGATCGTTTCAGGAAGTACTTCCCGTCGGTGCCGCTGAAGACCCCTTGACACACGACTACAGGTCAAGGATGTCAACGCTGCTTTGCCATGTTCAATACTGACCAGGCAAGACGGCCGATTTCAATGGGATGGCCGGCATCCGTATCAGTCCCATAATTTTCTTTCGTTCGATGCCAAAGCATACCAGATCGGCGCGCCGAATCCACAAGTAAAGCTGTTTTGGCGGAACGGATGGGCATGCCCCGAAAACGGAAAATGCGTCAGGCAAATGGATTCACGACCGGCACACCGGCCCTGGCGAAGTCGCGGGTGTTGCGTGTGGCGACGGTGAGGCCGTGCTCCAGGGCAGTGGCTGCGATCATCCCGTCGAGCAAGGGCAGCGTCTCGCCTTTGCTCTTCAATCCGACCACCAGTTTCGCCCAGCGCAGGCTCACCGCGGCATCCCACGGGAGACAATCAATGGTCCGCGCCACGGCCTCGAACCACCGCTCGAGTTGGGCGCGCTTGCGCCCGCGAGGAAGTCCGAGAATTCCGACGCACAACTCACCAAGAATTACGGCATCCACGACGCAGTCGCCCTCGTTGGCCTGCAACCAAGCGATCGCTTTGGGGTCGGGGGACGGTTTCGTCGGCTCACTGAGCAAATTCGCATCGACGATGTAAGTCATCCGAGTTTGGGCAGATGAATGTCGTCAGTCGTTTCCGAGCGATCCATCGGCTTGAACCAACCTTTGAAGGGACAAGCGAGCAATAGTTCCACCAATCCCTCATTGCGCCGAGGCGCTTTTCGCTTGAGCCGGTATTCGCCGCGATCAATTCGTTCAATGTCAAACTGCTGGCCCGGCTCGATGCCGTCCTGCTGGCGAATGCCGGCGGGCAAAACAATCTGGCCTTTGCTGGAAATCGTTGTGGTCATATGATGTAAGATGCCGTCTTACCTCCAAATCGTCAAGCGGAAACGGAAAACGTGTCACCCGAATGGCGCGAAGTTGATCATCCTCGAATGGTCATATCTCAATCCAAATTTTGCATGAGCAAATTCTATTTTATCCAGAACTCAGTAAAAACCGTCGTTTCAGTCGAAGCTTATCGCAAGTTGAATTCCCTCTTTTTCGGCCAGGTGGAGGCGGAGCTGACGCTGAGAACCGTCCGACATTTGGGGAGCCGCAGTGTTCATCTGGTCGAGCATCTGCGTGATGAGTTTGCGCAGCATGGGCGAATAGTTGACGGTCGGCAGCAGGTAGGCATCGACTTGCTTGGCGCTTTCGACCAAGACCCCATCACATTGGGTCAAGTTGCGGAACAGCTCGTGATCGTCGCGGTAGTTGTTGTAGGATTTTTTGAACGGCTGCAATGCCTGGTAGAAGGCATTGCGGGCGATCACTTTCAGGCAGTCCATCACGCTTTTGTTCTTGGTGTCCAACCGCACCATTTGCTGCTGGATGAGAGTTTCCAACCGGGAGACTTCTTTTTGCACCGTCGTCCGTTGGACCTCAATCTGCATGAGGTCATTGGTCAACTCGGTGATCCGTCCCGTTCTCCGACCCGATTGCTTGGGATGGCGATGCTCCTGCAAAAGCAGCGCGCTGAGTTTGAGACTCGACTTGGAAATTGATGGAGAAGCGGGCGTTTTT